>NZ_CAJQZB010000029.1:0-83193 GCF_907164545.1 Paraburkholderia gardini
CGCAGTTGCGCTTCGCTTCGCTCGCTGTGATCAACTTACGGTGGGACTTGCACCCACAAGAGTGCGCCCATGCTGGGCGCACAAGTAAAACGGACGGCCTTTTCGAAGGCCGCCCGTTTTTCCACCAGTGCCATGCATTCACGGCGCGCAACTCACTGCCGCACCGGCCGTTTCGCCAGCTTGCGCTGCAGCGTGCGGCGATGCATGTTCAGCGCACGCGCCGTCGCCGAAATGTTGTTGCCGTTTTCCGCCAGCACGCGCTGGATATGCTCCCATTCGAGCCGCGCCACGGAAAGCGGCGCCGGGTGGTCGATCGCCTCTTCGGCCTGCAGCGCGCTCGCTTCGCTTTGTAGCGCGGAAAGAATCGATTCGACGTTGGCGGGCTTTGCCAGATAGTTGTCGGCGCCATCCTTCACCGCCTGCACGGCCGTCGCGATACTTGCGTAGCCCGTCAGCACGAGCATGCGTGCGTCCGGCTGCAATTCGCGCAACGGCGCGACCAGGTTCAGGCCGGAATCGTTGCCCAGATGCAGGTCGACCGTGATCTGCCCGAACTTCTGCTGGTTCGCGAGCCTGATCGCCTCGGCTGCGTTGTGCGCCTCGGCGACCGTGAAGCCGCGTCGCGTGAGGCCCCGCGCGAGGATGCCGGAGAACACTTCGTCATCGTCGATGACCAGAAAATTCATGTCGCTCATGCCTGTTTCTCCGTATTGTCAGGTGCCGAACCGTTCCGGTTCGCATCCGTCTGGCCAGCGGCCGTCTGCGCGGTACCGGGTTTCCATGCGCCGGACTGCCCGTGGCCTGCCACCGGCAGTCGCAGCGTAGCGCGCGTGCCGCGCGGCTTCGTTTCGTTGATATCGCTTAATTCGATCGAACCACCCAGGCGCGTCGCGGCGGAAAACGCCAGATAAAGGCCGACGCCGTGACCGCCCTGCGTGCTGTCGACCGGCATCGTGCCGAGCGAATGACGCAGCGTCGGCGGAATACCCGGGCCGGCGTCGCACACTTCGAACTCGATCGTATCGCCGCGCGCCGTCAGCCGGGCGGTCAGCGTGACGTGATCGCGGCTCGCGCGCGCCGCATTATCCAGCAGGATCGTGAGAATCTGGCCGACTGCGACCGTATCGTCAAGGCTGACGTGGTCGGGCGGCGTTCCCGGGCGTTCGAATTTGACATGCGGATGCCGCAGCCGCCATTGCTCGACGAACGATGCGAGCCATTCGCCCACCGTCAGCCGGCTACCCGGCGACGAGGCGCGACTGCGCAGCCGCGCGAGCGCCGACGTGCACAACGCCATCTGCTGTTCGAGCAGGGAGATATCCGCCGAATACGGCGCGAGACCCTGGTCGGTACGCGCCGCGTCGCGCAGTTCTTCGGCAAGCATCGCGATCGTGGAGAGCGGCGTGCCGATTTCGTGCGCGACGGTGGCGGCCTGCACGCCGAGCGCCACGGCACGCTCATCGCGCAGCAAGCGCTGCTGGGCCTCGCCCAGCGCGGCTTCGCGCAGCCGCAGGGCGCGCGACATCCGCGCCACGAACCACGCGATCAGGCCGACGCTCACCATGAAGTTCACCCACATGCCGGCGCGGTAGTAGTCGAAGAGGTTCGCCGGATTGTCGAGGTTGAGCGGCACGGAATCGAAGCCGAGCACGGCGTAACAGGCAGCCGCGAACGCGGCGAGCCACGCCATCAGATACCAGGGCAGCACGGCCGCGGCAATCGCCAGCGAGGGCAGATACAGCGACACGAACGGATTGGTCGTGCCGCCCGACAGGAACAGCAGCGCCGACAGGGCGCCCAGATCAACCCAGATCTGGCCGAACAGCTCGAGATTGGACTCAGGCTTCTCGCGCGCCACGCGAATCCACGTCAAGCCGTTGAACACGACTTCGAGCGCGATCACGAGCAGCATCGCGGGGAGCGGCAGATGGACGCCGAACATGAACTGGACAACCGCGATCGTGCCAAGCTGCCCAATGATGGCGAAGCTTCGCAGCCAGAAAAGATGCCCGAGGTTGACCCTGCCGGTGGTGGTTATGCGGTGCATGCCGCCAGTTTACCCGTCAGTCAGCGGCCCGGGGCACCCGGCGCGCCGCTTTGCTGGGTGCTTGCGATTTCAGTGGCAAGGCATTCGGGGCACAGACACCCGCTTCCCGCCGCGAGTCGCTCCGCTGGCAACGCCAGCATCGCGCGGCACCAGCATGCGACGTCTTTCGCCCGCGCGCCGCAGTCGAACGCATGGCCGCAGCGCGGACAGCGCACGCTCACCACATCCTGCGAAGAAGAATCTGACGCGTTCATGGCGAAATGATGAATCTGTTGGGGAATCACAGGAATAATGCCACGTCCTGCATGCGCCAGTAACCGGCCGTTCGGCCAGCTTTTCGGCCTCGCCGGGGCGCGGGAGAATCCATCTCATGCCGCGCCGGGCAGGTGTTATCCCGCCGCGCGGCGACGCCATGTTGCGCACTGCACGAAAAGCGCCCCGCGCACCGCTCCGGCGCGCTTCGAAAACCCTGTTGCAGCGCGCCACTCCTGTACAATTCGCCCTTGTTTCAACTGCCCTGCCTGACTCTGCCGCCATGTCCGAGATCCCAGACCTTTCGCAGATTGCGCCCACCCTGAAAGCCGAAATTCTGGCCGAGGCGCTGCCCTATATCCGCCAGTATCACGGCAAGACCGTGGTGATCAAATACGGCGGCAATGCCATGACCGAAGAGCGCCTGAAGCAGGGCTTCGCGCGCGACGTCATTCTGCTGAAGCTGGTCGGCATCAACCCGGTGATCGTGCACGGCGGCGGCCCGCAGATCGATCAGGCGCTGAAGAAAATCGGCAAGCAGGGCACGTTCATCCAGGGCATGCGCGTCACCGACGAAGAGACGATGGAAGTCGTCGAATGGGTGCTCGGCGGCGAAGTGCAGCAGGACATCGTCACGCTGATCAACCACTTCGGCGGTCATGCGGTGGGCTTGACGGGCAAGGATGGCGGCCTCATTCACGCACGCAAGATGCTGATGCCCGACCGCGAGAATCCGGGCCAGTACGTCGATATCGGCCAGGTCGGCGAAGTCGAGGCAATCAACCCGGCGGTCGTGAAAGCGTTGCAGGACGACGCGTTCATTCCGGTGATCTCGCCGATCGGCTTCGGTGAAGACGGGCTGTCGTACAACATCAACGCGGATCTGGTCGCAGGCAAGCTGGCGGTCGTGCTGAACGCCGAGAAGCTCGTCATGATGACCAACATCCCCGGCGTGATGGACAAGGCGGGCAACCTGCTGACCGATCTGTCGGCACGGGAAATCGATGGTCTGTTCGCGGACGGAACGATCTCGGGCGGCATGTTGCCGAAAATCTCGTCGGCACTCGATGCGGCAAAGAGCGGTGTGCGCTCGGTGCATATTATCGACGGCCGCATCGAGCATTCGGTGCTGCTCGAAATCCTGACCGAACAGCCGTTCGGCACCATGATCCGCTCGCATTGAGCGCATCATGAAACACGGTGCGCGCAGCCATGCGCGTATCGTGCCACGCAGCCCGCCGCCCTTGTGCGGTGGCAGCGCGATGCTCCACCAGCCGGCGTTCAGGCCCACTGTATTTCACGCTGCATCCGGCGCTTTCAGGCCTGATTCATGGCCTGCTGCCCGGCGTTCGAACAGGCCTTCAAACCGGACTCCTGCATGGCCTCTCCCGTTTCCACTGCCAGCATGATGCGTCCCTCCCGTCCTAAACGCCGTCGGCCGCATATCGGAGGCGGCACGCCCGTGTGGCTCTTCGATCTCGACAACACGCTGCATCACGCATCGCACGCGATCTTCCCGGCGATCAACCTGGCGATGACGCAGTACATCATCGACGCCCTGCAGGTCGAGCGCGACGAGGCGAACCGTCTGCGCACCGGCTACACGCAGCGTTACGGCGCAACGCTGCTGGGCCTTGCGCGCCATCATCCAGTCGATCCGCACCACTTTCTCAAGGTCGTGCACACGTTCCCTGATCTGCCCGCGATGCTGCGCGCCGAGCGCGGCCTCGCGCGTCTCATCGAGGCGCTGCCGGGCCGCAAGATCGTGCTGACCAACGCGCCCGAAAAGTACGCGCGCGCGGTCCTCGACGAGCTGCGCATCGCGCCACTGTTCGAGCGGGTGATCGCCATCGAGCACATGCGCGACCGGCGCGCCTGGCGCGCGAAGCCCGATCCGTCGATGCTGCGTCGTGCCATGCGCGACGCGCACGTCAGTCTCGCGGACGCCATCCTCGTCGAAGACACGCGCAGCCATCTGAAAAACTACCGGCGACTCGGCATCCGCACGGTGTGGATCACCGGCCATCTGCCGGCGCAGCGCCGCGTGGAGGGCGTGCCGGCGCGTCTGCCGGGCACTGGCCGTCCCCACTATGTCGACTGGTCGATTCGTTCGTTAAAATCATTGCGATCGGGCATCCGCTCGGGGCGACTGAAAAGGCGACATCCATGCAGCCGACTGACAGACCTGACCCGCCGGTAGACGACGAACATCACGACGCCAGCGGCACCCGCGCGCCGCGCCTGAAACCCGGCGAGCGGCGCGTCCACATCCTCCAGACGCTCGCCGCCATGCTGGAGGCGCCCAAGAGCGAAAAAATCACCACGGCGGCGCTCGCCGCGCGGCTCGGCGTCTCGGAAGCGGCGCTTTACCGGCATTTCGCCAGCAAGGCACAGATGTTCGAAGGGCTGATCGAGTTCATCGAGCAATCCATTTTTGGGCTCATCAACCAGATCGTATCGAAAGAGCCAAACGGCGTGCTTCAGGCGCGCTCGATCGCGCTCATGCTGCTCAACTTCGCCGCCAGGAACCCCGGCATGACGCGCGTGCTGACAGGCGAAGCGCTCGTCGGCGAACATGAACGGCTGGCGGAACGCGTGAACCAGATGCTGGAGCGCGTCGAGGCGTCGCTGAAGCAATGCCTGCGGCTCGGATTGATGGATGTCAACACGCAGGCCGACAGCGCCGCCGTGCCACTGCCGGCGGACTACGATCCCGCCGTTCGCGCAAGCCTGCTGGTGAGCTACATCATCGGACGCTGGCACCGCTTTGCCCGCAGCGGCTTTTCGCGCGCACCCGGCGAACACGCCGAAGCGCAGTTGCTACTCATCCTCCAGTAATCCAGTAACGTAGCGGCATTCCCGGTTCGGGAAGTCGACAGGACGGCGCGCGCCGCTACTCCAGAACTTTCCGCTATAATTTGCGCCTGATTGCGGTATTCGCTGCCATAGCGGCCACCGGAACATGCAGGATGAATGACGCGCCGATTTGCTGACTCGATTGCGGGCGCGCGAACTGCCGGGAGGGTTCCCGCGGTTCACTACAAATGCGGCTAAAGAGGTCGTCAGCCGCGCATATCGTCTTTTCGCGCATCGCCGACACCATCTAGCCGCCCAGAGTCGTTAAAAGGCGGAATGAATGGAATCGATCGGCATCGTCGCTCCCCAGAAAATGCATTTCCCCGAGCCGCTGCTCATGCAGAACGGCAGCTCGCTCGCCGGTTACGACCTGATCGTCGAAACCTACGGCACGCTCAACGCCGCGCGCAGCAACGCGGTGCTCGTCTGTCACGCGCTCAACGCGTCGCATCACGTCGCGGGCGTCTACGCGGATGATCCGAAGGACGTCGGCTGGTGGGACAACATGGTCGGCCCAGGCAAGCCGCTCGATACGAACCGCTTCTTCGTGATCGGCGTGAACAATCTCGGCTCGTGTTTCGGCTCGACGGGCCCGATGAGCATCGATCCGTCGACGCAGCAGCCATACGGCGCGAGTTTTCCGGTCGTCACCGTCGAGGACTGGGTGAACGCGCAGGCGCGCCTCGCCGACATCTTCGGCATCGAGCGCTTTGCAGCCGTGATGGGCGGCAGCCTCGGCGGCATGCAGGCGCTGGCGTGGAGCATGATGTACCCGGAGCGTGTCGCGCACTGCATCGTGGTGGCATCGACGCCGAAGCTCTCCGCGCAGAACATCGCGTTCAACGAAGTGGCGCGCTCGGCGATCCTGTCGGACCCGGACTTCCACGGCGGCAACTATTACGCGCACAACGTGAAGCCGAAGCGTGGCCTGCGGGTCGCGCGGATGATCGGCCACATCACGTATCTCTCCGACGACGACATGGCCGCCAGGTTCGGCCGTGCGTTGCGCCGGGCCGAAGGCGCGCACGACGCCTACAACTTCAATTTCGACGTCGAGTTCGAAGTGGAGTCGTATCTGCGGTATCAGGGCGACAAATTCGCCGACTACTTCGACGCGAACACGTATCTGCTGATCACGCGCGCGCTCGACTACTTCGATCCGGCGAAAGCGTTCGATGGCGACCTGACCGCCGCGCTCGCGCACACCACGGCGAAATACCTGATCGCGAGTTTCTCGACGGACTGGCGTTTCGCGCCCGCGCGTTCGCGCGAACTGGTCAAGGCGCTGCTCGATCACAAACGCACGGTGACGTACGCCGAAATCGACGCGCCGCACGGGCACGACGCCTTCCTGCTCGACGACGCCCGCTATCACAACCTGATGCGCGCCTACTACGAACGCATTGCCACCGAGGTGAACGCATGAACCAGCGCGCGCTCGATTATCTTGCGACACGGCCCGACTTCCGCGCGATCGCCCGCTGGGTCGAGCCGCGCTCGACGGTGCTCGATCTCGGCTGCGGCGACGGCTCGCTGCTGTCGCTGCTGACCGAAGAACTGGACGTTTCCGGTTACGGCATCGAGATCAACGACGCCGGTGTGCTCGCATCGGCGAAAAACGGCATCAACGTGATCCAGCAGAATCTGGAGGACGGCCTGCGCCTGTTCGAGGACGGCAGTTTCGATTTCGCGATCCTGTCGCAGACGCTCCAGACGATTCACCAGACCGCCGCGATCCTGCGCGAGACGGTACGCGTCGGGAAGGAATGCATCGTGTCGTTTCCGAACTTCGGCTACTGGTCGCACCGGCTCTCGGTGTTGCAGGGTCGGATGCCCGTTTCGAAATCGCTGCCGTTCCAGTGGCACAACACGCCGAACGTGCGCGTCCTGACGATCAAGGATTTCGAGGCGCTCGCGCCGGAAGCCGGCATCGAAATCCTCGACCGCGTGGTGCTGCACGGCGGCCAGGCGGTCCGTTGGGGCGAGAACTGGCGTGGTAGTCTTGCGGTCTATCGGGTCAAGAAAAGCTAACGCAGACTATCCACATGTCGAACCCGCCACACGAGGCGCCTGCACTTTCCGCTCACGAAGACCACCCCGGCTGGCGTGCGTTTTTCAACCGACACATGCTGATATGCGTCTTCCTCGGCTTTACGTCGGGGTTGCCGCTTTTCACGCTCGTCTATCTTGTCCAGGCCTGGTTGCGCTCCGAAGGCGTCAACCTGAAGGAAATCGGCCTCTTCGCGCTGATCCAGTTTCCGTACACGTGGAAATTCGTCTGGGCGCCGCTGATGGACCGTTATCTGCCGCATCTGCCGGGCTGGCGCCCGGGCAGGCGGCGCGGCTGGATGCTCGTCACGCAGATTCTCGTCGCGGGCGCGATCGCGATGCTCGGCTTCGTGTCGCCGCGCGACTCGATCTGGACGGTTGCCGCGCTGACCGCGCTGGTCGCGTTCTTCGGCGCGAGCCAGGACATCGCGATCGACGCCTACCGGCGCGAACTGTTGACTGATACGCAGCAGGGTCTCGGCAACGCCGTCCACGTGAACGCATACAAGATCGCGGCGCTGGTGCCGGGTTCGCTAGCGCTGATCCTGTCGGACCATCTGCCGTGGACCACCGTCTTTATCGTCACCGCGGCGTTCATGCTGCCGGGGATGGTAATGGCCCTGCTCGTCAGCGAGCCCGAAGTACACGGCGCGCCGCCGAAGAACCTGCGCGACGCGATCGTGCTGCCATTTCGCGAATTCATCCTGCGTGATGGCTGGAAAGGCGCGCTGTTCGTGCTCGGCTTCATCTTCCTGTACAAGCTCGGCGACGTCATGGCGACCACGCTGTCCACGTCGTTCTTCCTCGATATCGGCTTTTCGCGCACGCAGATCGGCGTGATCGCGAAGACGACCGCGTTCGGCGCGAGCCTGGCGGGTGGCATTGTCGGCGGCGTGTGGCTGATGAAGATCGGCATCGGCCGCGGCCTGTGGATCTTCGGCCTGCTGCAGATGGTGTCGACGCTCGGCTTTGCGTGGCTTGCGCAGCTTGGCCCCGCGTCGCACGCGCTGGCCGCGATCTACGATTTCGCCGTGACGACGGGTCAGGGCACAACGAAGCTGTTGTCGTGGGTCGGCATCGACTGGACCGTCCAGCTCGATCCGCGTCTGGTCGCGCTCGCGCTCGTCTATGGCTTCGAAACCTTCGCGACCGGCCTGACGCTGGCGGCCTTCACCGCGTATATCGCCAGCACTACCGATCCACGCTATACCGCCACCCAGTTCGCGCTCTTCACGAGCCTCGCCTCGGTGCCGCGCACGCTGGCTTCGGCGGCCAGCGGTTATGTGGTCGCCGAGATCGGCTGGTTCACGTACTTCATCGTGTGTACGGCGCTCGCCGTGCCCGGCATGTTACTTTTGTTCCGGATCGCTCCCTGGAGAACGCAGTCGTGATCGCGTCCGCCCCGCTGCTCACGATGTTCCGACGCACCGCATTCGCGGCGCGCGTGGGCGTCTGCGTGAGCGCGGGTCTGACGCTGTTTCCGGCGCATCAGGCGCTCGCCGCCGATGCGCCCGCCAACGCAACCGTCAGCGCAGCGGACGCGGCCAGCGCGCCCGCGTCAAGGGCAGCCGTGGCCACGACGCCGGTTTCGGGCGCTTCCGCTGCAACCGGCGCTTCCAGCGCTTCAGCGCCGGGCGCTACGGCCCCCTCCAGTCACCAAAGCGTATACGGCCCGAGCCAGTCGATCCGTTTCGGCGGCAGCCCGGCGGTGTTCCGCAATCTGATTCCGTCGGCGATGCTCGAATCGCAGGCGTCGGCCGAATTCGACGAAATCGCGCGCGGCGCCAGCCACGCCAACAAGCTCTATCCCGCGACGGACGCTCGCGTCAAACGCGTGCGCACGACCATGGATCAACTGATTCCGTTCTCGCTGAAGTGGAACGAGCGCGCGAAAAACTGGAAGTGGGATGTCGCGGTCGTGAAGTCACCGGATATCCGGATGTACTGTCTGCCGGGCGGCAAGGTGGTGGTGTATGGCGGCCTGCTGGACCGCGTGCGCCTGAACGACAACGAGCTTGGCATGCTGCTCGGCCACGAAATCGCGCACGCACTGCGCGAACACGCGCGCGAGCGGCTCGGCGAACAGCAGGCCGCGCAACTCAGTTCCGGGCCGATCCCGCAGCTCTTCGGCCTGGCCGATCTTGGTGAAGCGCCGCTTGGCATCGGCACGCAACTGCTCGAAATGAAATACGAGAGCACGGACGAAACCGAGGCCGACGTGATCGGCAGCGACATCGCGTCACGCGCGGGTTTCGATCCGCGCGCCGCCATCACACTATGGGACAAGCTCGCGGCAGCAACGCGCAAAAACCGCGAGCAGGGCTTCATCTACGTGCATCCGTATACGCCGGCGCGGCGCGCCGACATCATGAAACGCCTGCCCGACATGCTGCCGCTCTACGCGAAGGCGATCGGCAAAACAGTCGACGCATTGCCGGATTACGCCGGCATCGGCCGCCCGAAGCACAAATTCGCGACCGAATAAAACGCGTTACCGCCTCCCGATACGTCAGGCCGGACGATCGTAATCGACAGTCAGCGGCGCGTGGTCGCTGAACTTGATGTCGCGGAACACCTCCGTGCGCTTCGCCCGGCCGGCAATGCCCGGCGTCGCGATCTGATAGTCGATCCGCCACCCCACGTTCTTCGCATACGCCTGACCGCGATTGCTCCACCACGTGTACTGCTCCGGGCGCGGATCGAGCGTGCGAAACACGTCGACGTAGCCCACTTCGTCGAACAGCTTCGTGAGCCACGCGCGCTCCTCCGGCAGGCAGCCTGAATTCTTCTGGTTGCCCTTCCAGTTCTTGATGTCGATTTCCTTGTGCACGATGTTCACGTCGCCGCACACGATCACTTCGCGCTCCTGGCGCAATGCGTCGAGGTGCGGCATGAACACGTCCATGAAGCGGTATTTCGCCAGTTGCCGCTCCTCGCCGCTCGACCCCGACGGCACATACACAGAAATCACCGACAGATTGCCGAAACGCACTTCGACATAACGCCCTTCGGCGTCGAACTCTTCGCTGCCGAAACCGATCACGACTTCGTCCGGTTCGACGCGCGTGTACACGCCCGCGCCGCTGTAGCCCTTTTTCACCGCGTGCTGGAAGTAGCCCGTGTAGCCGTGCGGCGCGAGAAATTCAGGCGTCATGTCGTCCTGCGAGCACTTGATTTCCTGCACGCAGAGCACATCGGCGTTCTGGTCGCGGAACCAGTCGAAGAAACCTTTTTTGGCCGCCGAGCGGATGCCGTTGAGATTGGCGGTAATCACACGCAACATGTCGTTTCCTTTTGTTTGATGGTTGGCAGCACGCCGGCTAAAACTGGCGTCATTCGATTTTCAGGCCCTTCAGCGAGTCTTTGGCCGGCGGAAACTCAAGCTTCAATCCTTCGAACGCGCGCAACAGCAGCTCGGCGATCATCAGGTTGCGGTGCGTCTTCGAATCGGCCGGAATCACGTACCACGGCGCGTAGTCAGTCGAGGTCGCGGCGAGCGCGTCCTGATAGGCGTTCTGGTATTTGTCCCACAACTTGCGTGCATCGAGATCGGCGACATCGAATTTCCAGTGCTTCGTCGGATCGTCGATGCGCGCCTGCAGGCGCTTCTTCTGCTCGTCCTTCGAAATGTGCAGCATGCATTTGATGAGGGTCGTGCCGCTGTCGGCAAGCAGCGCTTCGAATTCGCGGATGTGTCGATAGCGGCGCGCGCATTCGTCGGCGTCGATGTCGCCAAGCACCGCGGGCACCAGTACGTCTTCGTAATGGCTGCGGTTGAAGATCGTCAGCTCGCCGGCAGCCGGCGCCTGCGCGTGGACGCGCCACAGAAAATCATGCGCCGCTTCGACGGGCGTCGGCGCCTTGAACGGCACGATGCGCAGCCCAAGCGGATCGACCTCGCGAAAAACCGCGCGGATGGTGCCGTCCTTGCCACTCGTGTCCATGCCCTGCAGCACGAGCAGGACGCGTCGAACGCGCTGCGCGTGCAAACGCTCCTGCAGGCCGTCGAGCAGCGCGCCGATTACCGCGAGACGCTCGCGGTCGCCTTCTTTCGTGCCGCTCGAAAAGGGCTTCGCGCCGGGATCGAACTCGCCAGGCGAGAACTTCGCCGGCTTGCCTTTATCGTCGAAGAACGGAACGCGAAAATCATCCAGCTCAGGTTTTTTTGCCATGTGGATCTCTTTGCTGACGACGTCGATTGGGCGTCGACAAAAGGAAACGGGCCGCTGCCTCAACCTTCGTCCGGCAACAGCCCGTCATGACCGGCGGCGTTTCCCGACTGCATGAAACGCCCCCGCGACACCTTTACTTCAGATCAGCCCAGCTTCTTCTTCAGCAGATCGTTGACCTGTTGCGGATTGGCCTTGCCCTTCGTGGCTTTCATCGCCTGACCGATCAGCGCGTTGAACGCCTTTTCCTTACCGGCGCGGAATTCCTCAACCGACTTCGCGTTCGCGGCGAGGACTTCGTCGATGATCGCTTCGAGCGCGCCAACGTCCGAAATCTGCTTGAGGCCCTTTGCTTCGATGATGCGATCCGCGGCGGCTTCGTCGGTGGCTTTTTCTTCCCAGATCGCGAGGAAGATTTCCTTCGCGATCTTGTTGGAAATCGTGCCGTCGGCGATGCGTTGCAGCAGCAGCGCAAGCTGCGCGGCCGAAACAGGGCTTTGTGCGATGTCGAGCCCTTCGCGGTTCAGCTGCGACGACACTTCGCCGTTCAGCCAGTTCGCCGCGACCTTCGCCTGCGCCGCGCCGAGTTTCGCGACGAGCGCCTCGTAGTACGCGGCGCTCGCCTTGCTCGACGTCAGCACACCGGCGTCATACGGCGTGAGACCGTATTGCTCGACAAAGCGCGCCTGGATTGCTTCCGGCAACTCCGGCAGGGTGCGCTTCACACGCTCGATCCACGCTGCGTCGATCATCAGCGGCATCAGGTCGGGGTCGGGGAAATAGCGGTAATCGTGCGCGTCTTCCTTGCTGCGCATCGAACGCGTTTCGCGCTTGTCCGGATCGTACAGACGCGTTTCCTGCACCACCGTGCCGCCGTCTTCGATCAGCTCGATCTGGCGGCGCACTTCGTACTGGATCGCTTCTTCGAGGAAGCGGAACGAGTTCAGGTTCTTGATCTCGGCGCGCGTGCCGAACTTCTCCTGACCGACCGGACGCACCGACACGTTCGCGTCGCAACGGAACGAGCCTTCCTGCATGTTGCCGTCGCAGATGCCCAGCCACACGACGAGCGTGTGCAGCGTTTTCGCGTATGCGACCGCTTCGGCGGCGCTGCGCATTTCCGGCTCGGTGACGATTTCGAGCAGCGGCGTGCCGGCACGATTCAGATCGATGCCCGTCATGCCGGCAAAATCTTCGTGCAGCGACTTGCCCGCGTCTTCCTCGAGGTGGGCGCGCGTCAGGTTGACGGTTTTTTCATACGCCGGCTTGCCTGCTTTTTCATTCGCGGGCACCTGGATCGTGATCTGTCCGCCCTGCACGACCGGAATTTCGTACTGGCTGATCTGATAGCCCTTCGGCAGATCGGGATAGAAATAATTCTTGCGCGCGAAGATGCTGCGCGGCGCGACCGTCGCGCCAATCGCGAGACCGAACTGGATCGCGCGCTCGACGGCGCCGCGGTTCATCACCGGCAGCGTGCCCGGCAGCGCAAGATCGACGGGTGCGGCCTGCGTGTTCGGCGCGGCGCCGAACTGCGTGGATGCGGCAGAAAAAATCTTCGAGACGGTCGACAACTGCGCGTGCGTCTCAAGACCGATAACGACTTCCCATTGCGTGGTCATGGATTCACACTCCTGCCGGGGTTTGACGATGCCAGCCGGTCGCGCGCTGGAACGCGTCGGCGATCTGCAACATGCGGGCTTCGCTGAAATAGTTGCCGATGATCTGCAGACCGACCGGACGCGCTGCATTCGCGCCCGTGCCGAAACCGCACGGCACGCTCATGCCGGGCAGCCCCGCGAGGCTCACCGACAGCGTGTAGATGTCCGCGAGGTACATCTGCACCGGATCGTCGCCCTTCGCGCCGAGATCCCACGCGACCGACGGCGACACCGGGCCCATGATCACGTCGCACTGTTTGAACGCTTCCTGGAAGTCCTGCGCGATGATGCGGCGGATCTTCTGGGCCTGCAGGTAGTACGCGTCGTAGTAACCGTGCGACAGCACGTACGTGCCGACCAGAATGCGGCGCTTCACTTCCGGACCGAACCCTTCGGCGCGCGACTTCTTGTACATGTCGAGCAGGTCGCGATACTGCGCCGCGCGATGGCCGTAACGCACGCCATCGAAACGCGACAGGTTCGACGACGCTTCCGCCGGCGCGATCACGTAGTACACGGGAATCGACAGCTCGGTTTTCGGCAGCGACACGTCGACGAGCGTCGCGCCCAGTGCTTCGTACTGCTTCAGCGCGGCGTCGATCGACGCGCGGACGTCATCGGCGAGACCCGCGCCGAAATATTCCTTCGGCAGGCCGATACGCAGGCCGGCGAGCGGCCTGGCTGCGCCTGCGTCTGCGGCCCACGTGCTGCCGAGATAGCGCGTGTAGTCTTCGTCGTCGCGCGTGAGGCTGGTGGAATCGCGCTCGTCGAAGCCGCCCATTGCGGTAAGCAGCGTCGCGCAGTCGGCCGCGGTCTGCGCGAACGGACCGCCCTGATCCAGCGACGACGCAAAAGCGATCATCCCGTAACGCGACACGCGGCCGTACGTCGGCTTGATGCCGGTGATGCCCGTGAACGACGCCGGCTGGCGGATCGAGCCGCCGGTATCCGTACCCGTCGCGGCGGGCGCGAGGCGCGCTGCGACCGCCGCGGCTGAGCCGCCCGACGAGCCGCCCGGCACGGCCTTGCGGTCCCACGGGTTCTGCACGGGGCCGAAGTGCGAGTTTTCGTTCGACGAACCCATCGCGAATTCGTCCATGTTCGTCTTGCCGACGCACACCATGCCCGCGCGCGCCAGCCGGTCGACGACGGTCGCATCGAACGGGCTTTGGTAGTTCTCGAGCATCTTCGAGCCGGCGGTCGAGCGCCAGCCACGCGTCACGAACACGTCCTTGTGCGCGATGGGCAGGCCCGTCAGCGGACCTGCGTTGCCCGCGGCGAGACGCGCGTCGGCGGCTTTGGCCTGCGCCAGTGTCAGATCGGCATCGACCTGGATGAACGCGTTCAGGCTCTTCGCGGCTTCGATGCGTTGCAGATACGTCTGCGCGAGTTCGACGGCGGAGCATTCCTTCGCATCGAGCGCGGCGCGCAGTTCGATCAAACTTTTTTCATGCATTGCGTTTATTCCTGGAAAGCGCGGCAGCGCGTTGCGCTGTCGTGAAGGCGTCCGGCTGCCCGCCGGCCTGCCGTGCCATGGGTGCCCGCCTCACGCGGGCGCACGGCCAGCGCCTATTCGAGAACCTTCGGCACCAGATACAGCCCTTCCTGCACGGCCGGAGCCGGGCGCTGGAATTCGTCGCGGCGCACGACCTCGGTGGCGGCGTCGTCGCGCAGGCGCAGCGCGACGTCCTCGATCTGCTCGATCGGGTGCGCGAGCGGCGCGATGCCGGTGGTGTCGACGGCCTGCATCTGCTCGACGAGGCCGAAAAAATCGTTGAGCTGGGCAAGCGTTTGCTCCGCGTCGGCATCGGGCAATTCGAGCCGCGCGAGGTGTGCGATGCGTTTCACATCGGTCAGGGTCAGAGCCATGCGGTCACCGGAAAGAGACGTGGACTGGCGCAGTGCGGAAAAAGAGTGCTGCGACAGAGAGTTACGACATTGGAGCGCGCCCTCGAAAAGGGCCTGGCGACGGCGAAAAGTACCGTCCGTTTCCTCCAAAACATCCAAAATTATAAGGTATCATTACGCGTTCGACCCAAACCCGGTCTGACTTACCAAGGCCTTACCGGACATTTTCCAGTGAACCGTATGGCCTTGTTTCGGTCTCCGGTAGATTCCCCTCGCAGTTTCAGGCTTCTGTGGCATGTTCCCGCCCGACCTGAAGCTGTTATTTTTTCCGCTGCCGTCCTGCGCGTACGATGCGAGGCCCGGCCCCCAGCGAGACAGGATTTTTGAATGTTCGGTTTTTTGCGCAGCTACTTTTCCAACGATCTGGCCATTGACCTCGGTACTGCCAATACGCTCATCTATATGCGCGGCAAAGGCATCGTTCTCGATGAACCCTCCGTGGTGTCGATCCGCCAGGAAGGCGGTCCGAACGGCAAGAAAACAATTCAGGCGGTCGGCAAGGAAGCCAAGCAGATGCTCGGCAAGGTACCGGGCAACATCGAGGCGATCCGGCCAATGAAGGACGGCGTGATCGCCGACTTCACCGTCACCGAGCAGATGATCAAGCAGTTCATCAAGACCGCCCACGAATCGCGCATGTTCTCGCCGTCGCCGCGCATCATCATCTGCGTGCCGTGCGGCTCGACCCAGGTCGAGCGCCGCGCGATCAAGGAAGCCGCGCACGGCGCGGGCGCCTCGCAGGTCTACCTCATCGAAGAACCGATGGCCGCGGCAATCGGCGCCGGCCTGCCGGTGTCGGAAGCCACCGGCTCGATGGTCGTCGACATCGGCGGCGGCACGACGGAAGTCGGCGTGATCTCGCTCGGCGGCATCGTGTACAAGGGTTCGGTGCGCGTCGGTGGCGACAAGTTCGACGAAGCCATCGTCAACTACATCCGCCGCAACTACGGCATGCTGATCGGCGAGCAAACGGCCGAAGCCATCAAGAAGGAAATCGGCTCCGCGTTCCCGGGTTCCGAAGTCAAGGAAATGGAAGTGAAGGGCCGCAACCTGTCGGAAGGGATTCCGCGCAGCTTCACGATTTCAAGCAACGAGATCCTGGAAGCCCTCACCGATCCGCTGAACCAGATCGTGTCGTCGGTGAAGATCGCGCTGGAACAGACGCCGCCGGAACTCGGCGCCGACATCGCCGAACGCGGCATGATGCTGACGGGCGGTGGCGCGCTGCTGCGCGATCTCGACCGTCTGCTCGCGGAAGAAACCGGCTTGCCGGTGCTCGTCGCCGAAGACCCGCTGACGTGCGTCGTGCGCGGCTCGGGTATGGCGCTCGAGCGCATGGACAAGCTCGGCAGCATCTTTTCCTACGAGTAAGCGGGTCTAAATTGATGAAAGCGGCGCGGACCCAACGGCTGGCGTTGCCAGCTGCCGTCGCCGCCCGCCAGGCGCCGATCTGACGCGCCGCAGTCTCACCCAACACGCTCACGCCCCCGGCGCCGACCATGGAATACAGTCCGCCGCCCCTGTTCAGGCAAGGCCCGTCGGCACTCGCACGGCTGATCTTCTTCGTCGTGCTGGCGCTCGCCTTGCTGATCTCCGACGCACGCTTCCGAACCCTTGAGATCGTTCGCGGCGTCCTCGGTGCGGGCCTTTATCCGTTGCAACGCGCGGCGCTCGTGCCGCGCGACCTGTTCATGGGCGCAGCCGACCTCGCCGTGAGCAGCACCACGCTGCGCAGCGAGAACGACAGGCTGCGCGCGAAAAACCTCCAGTTGTCGCAACAGGCCAACCTGGCCGCCGAACTCGGCGCTGAAAACAGCCATCTGCGCGCGCTGCTCGAACTGTCGCAACGCAGCACCACGCAATCCACGCCGGCCGAAATCCAGTACGACACGCGCGATCCGTTCACGCAGAAGGTCGTGATCGGGCGCGGCTCGCAGCAGGGCGTGAAAGACGGTTCGCCGGTCGTCAACGAAGACGGCGTCATCGGACAGGTCACGCGCGTGTTCCCGCTGCAGTCGGAAGTCACGCTGCTCACCGACAAGGATCAGGCCGTGCCCGTCCAGATCGTGCGCACGGGCCTGCGCAGCGTGATCTACGGCACGCCGAAGGGCGATTCGCTCGATCTGCGCTTCGTGCCGATCAGCGCCGACGTGCTGGCCGGCGACGAACTCGTCACAAGCGGCCTCGACGGCGTGTATCCGCCGGGTCTGCCGGTTGCGAAGGTGGTGCGCGTCGACAAGCAGGCGGACACCGCGTTCGCCCGCGTGGTCTGCGTACCGGTCGCACAGGTGCGCGGAGCGCGTCAGTTGCTCGTGCTGCATTACGTGAACGACGTTCCGCCACGCCCTCCGGAACCTGATCCCGTCGCCGCCGCAAAAGAAGCGAAGGCGAAGCGCAACGCAAAACCGACCGACAAGGCCACGGAAAAGAGCGCGGGCGCGGCGAAAGCACCGGAAAAAACCGGTGAAAAGAGCGCGGACAAAGCTACGGAAAAGCCGGCTGAAAAACCCGCCACTCGGGCCGCCGGGAAAAACGCACGGGCCGCGCAGCCAGCGGCAACCGCCGGCGCCAGGACAGGCGAAAAAACCGAAAAGGCCGAAAAGAGTGTGCAGGGGACGAAGCCATGAACCGCCCGCAATACATTCTGCAGCCGGTCAATCCGTACTTCATCGCGTTCAGTCTCGCCGCCGCCTTCCTGCTGAACCTGATGCCGTGGGGACGGATGATCGGCGTGCCCGACTTCGTCGCGCTGGTGCTGCTGTTCTGGAACGTCCACCAGCCGCGCAAGGTCGGCATGGGCATCGCGTTTTTCCTCGGCCTGTTGATGGACGTGCATAACGCGAGCCTGCTCGGCGAACACGCGCTCGCCTATACCGTGCTGTCGTATGGCGCGATCACGATTCACCGCCGCGTGCTGTGGATGTCGATCGGCATTCAGGCGTTCGCGGTCATGCCGCTGCTGGTCGGCGCGCAGATCGTGCCGTTCGTGATCCGTCTTTTGACGGGCGCCGCATTCCCCGGATGGGGTTATCTGATCGACGGCTTCGTCGAAGCTGCACTTTGGCCCATCGCAAGCGTATTGTTGTTGATGCCGCAGCGCCGCCCCGCCGATCCGGACGATACCCGGCCCATCTAGGTCGCACCGCGCGCCGGGAGCCCGATTGAACACGTATTCATCCCGCCGGCCGGACGCGCCACGTTTAGATTTTCCGCCCGCCATTGCCCGCGGGCACGCTTTTCCTGACGGCCGCCCGTCGGCCCATTCCACACGCGCATGACCGAATTCAACGACACACAACAGCAACTTTCGAAGTTCCGCCTGCGGGTCGCCGCAGCGGGTGTGTTCGTGTTCATCTGCTTCGGGCTGATCGGTTTTCGTTTCCTGTTCCTGCAGGTTTGGCACTACAGCAAATATTCACTGCAAGCCGACGAAAACCGTATTTCCGTCGCGCCGATCGTGCCGAACCGCGGCATCATCACCGACCGTAACGGCATCGTGCTGGCGAAGAACTACTCGGCCTACACGCTCGAAATCACCCCGTCGAAGCTGAACGACTCGCTGGAAAACGTCATCGACAACCTCTCGACGGTCATCCCGATCGATGCGCGCGACCGTCGCCGCTTCAAGAAGCTGCAGGAAGACTCAAAGAACTTCGAGAGCCTGCCGATCCGCACGCGTCTCACCGACGAGGAAGTCGCGCGTTTCACCGCGCAACGTTTCCGTTTTCCGGGCGTCGAAGTGCGCGCGCGCCTGTTCCGTCAATATCCGCTGGGTCCGACGGCGGCGCACGTGATCGGCTATATCGGGCGGATTTCGCAGCGCGACCAGGAACGCATCGACGACGTCAGCGACCAGAACGACACGGATTCCGACCACTACGATCCGCGTCTCGACGCCAACAACTACAAGGGCACGGACTACATCGGCAAGATCGGCGTCGAGCAGAGTTACGAGACCGAACTGCACGGCCTGACGGGTTTCGAGGAAGTGGAAGTGACCGCCGGCGGCCGTCCGGTTCGCACGCTGTCGCGTACCCAGGCGACGCCGGGCAACAACCTCGTGCTGTCGCTGGATATCGGCCTGCAGCAGGTCGCGGAGCAGGCATTCGCGGGCCGGCGCGGCGCACTCGTCGCCATCGAGCCGTCGACGGGCGACGTGCTCGCATTCGTGTCGGCGCCGAGTTTCGATCCGAACTCGTTCGTCGACGGCATCGACCAGCAGACCTGGGACGAGCTGAACAATTCGCCAGATCACCCATTGCTGAACCGTCCATTACACGGCACGTATCCGCCGGGGTCGACGTACAAGCCGTTCATGGCGCTCGCCGCGCTCACCCTGCACAAGCGCACGCCGGGCTGGGGCTTCCAGGATCCGGGTTCGTACACCTTCGCCGGCCACACGTTCCGCAACGACGTGCCGCAAGGCCAGGGCTGGATCGACATGAACCGCGCGATCATGGTGTCGAACGACACGTATTTCTACATGCTCGCGCACGATCTGGGCGTGAACGCGATTGCCAACTTCATGAAGCCGTGGGGCTTCGGGCAGATCACCGGCATCGACATTTCCGGCGAGGCGCGCGGCATCCTGCCGTCGACCGAATGGAAGCGCAAGGCGTATCGCAAGCCGGAACAGCAGCGCTGGTATGAAGGCGAAACGATCAGTCTCGGCATCGGCCAGGGCTACAACTCGTTCACGATCCTGCAACTCGCGCACGCCACCGCGACGCTCGCCAACAACGGCGTGCTGATGAAGCCTCATCTCGTGAAAGAGATCGAGAATCCGATCACGCACGCCACGCGCCTGACGGTGCCGAAGGACGATGGCCGCATCAACGTCGCGCAGCAGGACATCGACGTCGTCAAGCGCGGGATGGAAAACGTGACGACGAATCCGTCGGGCACGGCATATCAGGTGTTCCGCAACGCGGCGTATCTGGCGGCCGGCAAGACCGGCACGGCGCAGGTGTTCTCGCTGCAGGGCGCGAAATACCACGGTCACGCGCTCGCCGAGCATCTGCGCGACCACGCGCTCTTTATCGCGTTCGCACCGGCCGATCATCCGCGCATCGCAGTGGCGCTGATCGTCGAAAACGGCGGCTGGGGCGCGCAGGTGGCGGGGCCGATCGCGCGTCGCGTGCTCGACTATTACCTCGTCGACCGCGCGAAACCAGGCGCGGAAGCGGCCGCCATCGAAGCGGCGGCGTCGGCAACGGAAGACGCGTCGGCACCGGTCATCGGTGAGGCGTCGCCAGCGCCGGATGTCGCCACGCCGACCCGGGTCGCGGCAGGCTATACGCCGCTGCCGCCGCCTCCGGGCGCGCCGGTGAAGCCGAAGCCCGATGCGGCGGGAGCGGCTTCCGGGGCGTCGCCGGCATCTTCGGCGGCTGATGCGGCGAAGCCGCTGGCGGCATCGGCGTCGAAGGCGGCACGCGCCGCCCGTAAAAGCGCTTCCGCGACCGATGCAATTTCCGCTTCCGACGCTGTGAAACCGGCCCGCAAGACGCCGCATCCATCGCGCCCGGCCAGCGAAACACCGACGACGGCGGCCGCGCCCTCGCGCGACACCGGCATCGCGCCGGCATCGCCGAATCAGCCGGCCACCGGCGGCATGGACGAATAAAGGAAAGCGGCATGCAATTCGACAAGCGCGCCTGGCTCGATCGCCTCAAGAGCATGTTCCTCGGCTTCGACAAGCCGCTGGCGCTGATCGTTTTTCTGTTGCTGTGCGTCGGCATCGTGACGTTGTATAGCGCGACGCTCGACATGCCCGGCAAGGTCGAAGACCAGCTACGCAACATCATGCTGACGTTCGTCCTGATGTGGGCGCTCGCCACCGTGCCGCCCACCACGTTGATGCGCTTTGCGCTGCCGCTCTATACATTTGGCATCGCGCTGCTGGTTGCCGTGGCGATGTTCGGGCTGACGCGCAAGGGCGCGAAGCGCTGGATCAACGTCGGCGTGGTGATCCAGCCGTCCGAGATCATGAAGATCGCGACGCCGATGATGCTCGCGTGGTACTACCAGAAGCGCGAAGGGGTGATGCGCTGGTTCGACTACGCGGTCGGCCTGCTGATCCTCGTGATTCCCGTCGGACTGATCGCGAAACAGCCGGACCTCGGCACGGCCGTGCTCGTGTTTGCCGCGGGTCTCTTCGTCATTTACTTCGCGGGTTTGAGTTTCAAGCTGATCGTGCCGGTGCTGATTGCCGCCGTGATCGCGGTGGGTTCGATCGCCGTGTTCCAGAACAGGATCTGCCAGCCGGAAGTCACGTGGCCGCTGATGCACGATTACCAGAAGCACCGTATCTGCACACTGCTCGATCCGACCTCGGATCCGCTCGGCAAGGGCTTCCACACCATCCAGGCGGTGATTGCGATCGGCTCCGGCGGCGCAACCGGCAAGGGCTGGATGAAGGGCACCCAGGCTCACCTCGAATTCATCCCGGAAAAGCACACCGACTTCATTTTCGCGGTGTTTTCGGAGGAATTCGGACTCGCCGGCGGCATCGTGCTACTGACGCTTTACATGCTGCTGATCGCGCGCGGGCTCTACATCGCGGCGAACGGGGCGACGCTGTTTGGCCGGCTGCTCGCCGGTTCCCTGACGATGGCGTTTTTCACCTACGCGTTCGTGAATATCGGAATGGTGAGCGGAATTCTGCCGGTTGTCGGCGTACCGTTGCCGTTCATGAGTTACGGCGGAACGGCGTTGATTACGCTCGGCATCGCGACCGGGCTCATCATGAGCGTCGCGCGACAGAAACGATTGATGAAGAGCTAATCTGTCGTTGACAGGCGATGCACGCGGCGGCTGGCGAATGCCGGCCGCCGCGAATCGCGCTACTGCGGTTTCGCCTCGTGTTCCTGCTGAAGCTGCGAGGTGAGCTGCTGGTATTTCAGGCGCGCCGCCGGATCGCCCTGCGCCGCGGCTGCCGCGTAGTAGGCCCGCGCGACATTCAGGTTACGGTCGACGCCATCGCCCCCACGCTCATAAAATGAGCCCGTCACGTACTGCGCGGTCATATCGCCGCCTTCGGCCGCTTTCTTGTACCAGATGAACGCCTGCTGGTTGTCGCGCGCGGTACCGCGACCGTCCAGGAACTGGTTTGCAAGGGCCAGTTCGGCCTGCACGTGTCCCTGCTTTGCCGCCTTCAAAAACCATGTGTGCGCCTCCGACGGATCGCGGCTGACGAATTCGCCATCGTCGTACATCTTTCCGTACACATACTGCGCGTGCGACATGTTCGCGTCGGCGGCCTTGCGCAACCACTTCTTGCCTTCGTCGACATCGGGTGCGGTACCTTCGCCGTTCAGCAGCATCATCGCGTAGTTGAATTCGGCGAGGCGGCTGCCGTGCTGCGCAGCCTTGCGGAATTCAGCGAGCGCCGGTCCGAAGTTGCCCGCGTTGTAGTCGGCGACGGCCGTCTGCGTCTCGGCTTCCGCGGCCCTGGGCGAGACGACCGTCTGCGCATGGGCCTGCATCGGTGTCGCGAGTGCTGCAACGCTCGCGGCGAGTGCCAGCCATGCAGGCAATGAAACGCGGATCATGAACGCACCTCCTGCAGCGCCTGGCGCGTCGCACGCAACATCCACATGACGTCCGCGGCGAGCGCGATAAAGCGGAAACCTTCGGCGCGATACTGCCGCGCACTCAGGACATCCATGGCGAAGATGCCCGTCGCCACCTTCGTGCGATGCGCGACCGCGGTGACACGCGCGATGGCAGCGATGACCTCCGGATGCTTCGAGTCGCCGAGATGGCCGAGGCTCGCGGCGAGATCGGCTGGTCCGATGAACAGGCAGTCGATACCGGGCGTGGCCGCGATCTGCTCGATATTGTCGACGGCGTGCGCCGACTCGATCTGCACGATCGTCGCGATCTGCGCATTCGCGTTCTGCACGTAGTCGCGCCGCATGCCGTACGCCGCCGCGCGCACCGCGCCCGCGACGCCACGCAGGCCGTCGCCGCCGGCAACCGGGTATTGCGTCAGACGCACGGCCTGCGCCGCTTCTTCAGCCGTTTCGATATTCGGAAACATCAACGTGCGCGCGCCCGCGTCGAGCACGCGTTTGACGAGCCACGCCTCGCTCGCCGGCAGACGCACGACGGGTTCAGTCGGAAGATGCGCCGCAGCAATCGCGCGCAACTGGCCGGTGACATCGACGCTGTCGTTCGGCGAGTGCTCCATGTCGATCAGGAGCCAGTCGAAGCCCGCGTGCGCGAGCGCTTCGGCGGCGGAATCGCTGCCGAGCGAAAGCCACAATCCGAACAGCGGATCCGGTTCTTTCAGGCGTAGCTTGAGAGGATTGGTGAACGTGCTCATCGCGGTGCTCCCTCACGACGCGCGGGGCGGCGGGAAGCACTGGATTTGACGTCGGCGCGGCGGCGGTCGCGCCCGCTTGTCGGTGTGGTGTACGGCATGTCTCGCTCCGGCTGGTTACGCCGCGATCATACCGTGACAATAACGCGCCCGTTCAGTCGCGAACGACGTCAGCCCAGCAGTTAGGCGTTTCGTAAAGCCGCACCTTGTGCAGCCGCAGGTTCACGCCGTAATGCGCATCGTAGACGTTCGCGAGAATATCGAACGCGACGGCGGCGAGATTTTCGACGGTCGGAATGCGGTCGAGCACGACCGTCTTGTGGCCAGGCATCGTTTCGAGGAAGCCGCGCACCTGCGTGTCGCCTGCGTAGACGAGAAACGCGTGGTCCCACAGGTCCACGAGATGCTGGTTCGCGAGCGACTTCACGTCGGCGAAATCCATCACCATGCCGCGATCCGGCGCACCTTCCGTATCGACGAGATCGCCTTGCAGCGTGATTTCGAGCACATACCGGTGGCCGTGCAGGTTACGGCACTGGCTGCGGTGATCGGGAATGCGGTGGCCCGCATCGAATTCGAGTTTTCGGGTAATCGTCAGCACGGCGGATCAGGGAATGTTCAGATACTTGTGGGTTTGCATCGACAGGCGCCATTGCGGATGGCGCTTGCACCAGTCGATCGCGAGCTTCGTGTTGATATCGCGCGACGGACCGTCCATCGGCTGCACGAGGAAATAGTCAAAATCGAGCTTCGCGTAGTCGGCGAGGCGCTGGTTGTCCTGCGGAACGACGACCTTCAGCTCGTTGCCCTTCGTGACGACGAGCGGCGCGTCGGCTTTCGGGCTCACGCAGATCCAGTCGATGGTGTCCAGCACGGGCAGCGAGCCGTTGGTTTCGATCGCGATTTCGAAGCCGGCGGCGTGCAGCGCATCGACGAACGGCGGGTCGATCTGCAGCATCGGTTCACCGCCGGTACACACGACAAAGCGCTGCCCTTCGCCTTCCGGCCACAGCGACGCAATCTTCGCGACCAGTTCATCCGCCGCGCGGAATTTACCGCCGTTCTCACCGTCGGTGCCGACGAAATCCGTATCGCAGAAGCGGCACACGGCGTCGGCGCGATCTTCCTCGCGGCCCGACCACAGATTGCAGCCGGCGAAGCGGCAGAACACGGCCGGGCGCCCGGCATTCGCGCCCTCGCCCTGCAATGTGTAGAAGATTTCCTTGACCGCGTACGTCATGCTGCTTTCTGCCTGAATATCCTGAATGTGTTGACTGCCTGTGCTGCGCGGCGGTTAAACCGGTTCCGTCACTTTCTCGCCGGCGAGATACGCTTCATAGCCGCGCTTGCGCAATTTGCACGCCGGACATTCGCCGCAGCCGAAACCCCACTTGTGCAGTTCGGCGCGCTCGCCGACATAGCACGTGTGCGTCTCGACCCGGATCAGCTCGACGAGCGCTTCGCCGCCCAGCTCCAGCGCGAGCCGCCAGGTGTCGGCCTTGTCGAGCCACATCAGCGGTGTTTCGAGCAGGAAACGGCTGTCCATGCCGAGATTCAGCGCGACCTGCAGCGCTTTCATCGTGTCGTCGCGGCAATCGGGATAGCCCGAAAAATCCGTCTCGCACATTCCGCCCACCAGCACCTGCAATCCGCGACGATACGCAATGGCCGCGGCGATCGTCATGAACATCAGATTGCGGCCGGGCACGAACGTATTCGGCAGGCCACTTGCGGCGGCTTCGATCTGGATCTCGCGCGTCATCGCGGTATCGCTGATCGCGCCGAGCACGCCGAGATCAATCATGTGATCGTCGCCGAGCCGCTCGCTCCACGCGGGAAATTCGCGCGCGACCGCGCTGCGAAACCCCTCGCGGCATTCCAGTTCGACGCGATGCCGCTGACCGTAATCGAAGCCGAGCGTCTCGACTGTTTCGTATCGTTCGAGCGCCCATGCGAGGCAGGTGGCCGAGTCCTGACCACCGGAGAAGAGCACGAGGGCGCTGCGTTTAGCGTCTGTCCGGGTCACCGTGAAACTCCGTGATTGATGAGTGCCCGCGTCGCGCTGTGCGGTGTGTGCAACAGCAGGGCAACGCATGGCCGAGGCTGGGTCAATGTCGAGCCGGCGCCCGATGGGGCCGGTCTCAGGCAGTATAGGCCGCGCCTTTCGCACGCAGCGTCGCTGGCGCTTATACCGCTCATCGCCACCCGTTGGCTTTCTTTTGCGCGTGGCGCGCGCCGCGCAATCCGGGACGCTCACGCCGTTCACCGCAACCCCGCAATCCAGCACGTTCCGGAGGCATCGACCGCCGGTCATTGGCGCGAAATGCCAGACCACAGGCTGCCTGAAACGAAAAAGGACTTGTCAGTCGAACGTGGCAAGTCCTTGAACTGGCGCGATTTTATCATGCGCCGCCGCCTGCCGCTGACAGCGCCGCCTGCCGCAAACCGGTCCCGCCGACGCTCCATTGGGACACCAAAAACAGAAAGCCCCAGGAATCTTGCGATTTTCCTGGGGCTAAATTCTGGTGGCCTGGGTCGGAATCGAACCAACGACACGCGGATTTTCAATCCGCTGCTCTACCAACTGAGCTACCGGGCCAACGAAGAAGCGAAAGTATATCAAAGTGGGCAGGCCGCCTCAAGTCCCTTGATGAAATTTATCGGGATGGCGTATGGCCGGCCTTATTCGCTCTTGTTCTTGCCAAGGTCGACGCCGAGCTGCTTCAGCTTGCGATACAGGTGCGTGCGTTCCAGCCCGGTTTTCTCCGCGACGCGCGTCATGCTGCCGTTTTCGCGCGCGAGATGATATTCGAAGTAAGCGCGTTCGAAGGCGTCACGCGCATCGCGCAGCGGAATATCGAACGAAATCGACGCCGTCTGCGCCGGCAGTGCGCTGCCGATCATGCTGTCGCCGGAAAGCATCGGCAGTGCGGCCGCCGAAGCCACCATCGACATGCCCGCGGGCACCGCGGGTTTCGCCACCACGCCGCCGGCGGCGGGCGCCGCGTTGCCGCGCGCAAGACCCTGCTCGACCGCTTTCAGCAGTTTCTGCAAGGCAATCGGTTTCTCGAGGAAATTGAGCGCGCCGATGCGCGTGGCCTCGACCGCGGTGTCGATCGTCGCGTGACCGGACATCATGATCACAGGCATCGTCAGTTGCCCTTGCGCGGCCCACTCTTTCAACAACGTGACGCCATCGGTATCCGGCATCCAGATGTCGAGCAGCACGAGATCCGGCGCCTGACGCAGACGGAAATCACGCGCCTCCTGCGCATTTTCCGCAGCTTCCACGACGTGCCCTTCGTCGCTCAGGATCTCCGAGAGCAATTCCCGGATGCCCATTTCATCATCTACCACCAGGATGGTTGCCATTTACGCTGCCCTTGTCTGCACGGTTGCTTTTGTCGTTCCCTGCAATGCGTCGCCATGCGTGCCGTGTGGCCCCGCGTCCGGCGCCGCCGCATCGTCTGCCATTTGAAGGAAAAGTATCGAAATCTGCGCGCCCTCGACCACATCGCCCGCTTTCATGCGGTTGCGAATGTCGATTCGCGCGCCGTGTTCGTCGACGATCTTCTTGACCATGGCAAGACCAAGACCTGTTCCTTTGGCCTTGGTCGTCACGTATGGTTCGAAAGCGCGCGTGAGAATGCGGGCGGAGAAGCCCGGACCGTTGTCCGAGACAGTCAGACGCACCGCGACACCCGCTTTCCCTTCTGCATCGGGATCGCCATATTCTACTGTCCGCGTCTCGAGCACCACATGGGGATGCTCGACGTCGGCCACTGCGTCCTGCGCGTTCTGCAACAGATTGTGGATCACCTGGCGCAATTGCGTCGCATCGCCGCGAATCACCGGAAGATGCGCGCCGAGTTCCACTTCGATCGCACTCTTGCCTTCTTCGATGCCGTACAACGTGAGCACTTCGCTCACGAGATCGTTGAGCTGCAGATTCGCGAGCACCGCCGGCGGCGTGCGCGCGTAATCGCGGAAACTGTCGACCATCTGTTTCATCGCGGCGACCTGGTTCACGATCGTGGTCGCGCCGCGCTTGAGCACGTCGGCGTCGGACGGCGCGAGCTTGTCGGCGAGTTTCATCTGCAAGCGCTCAGCGGAAAGCTGGATCGGCGTCAGCGGATTCTTGATTTCGTGCGCGAGCCGCCGCGCGACTTCGCCCCACGCGATCGAACGCTGCGCCGAGATCACGTCCGATATGTCGTCGAACACGACCACGTAGCCGGACGTCTGCGCATCCTGCGCGTCGCCATCGGTAGCCGCGACGAGCCGCGCGCCGCGCACCAGCAGCGTCAACGGTTCAGCTTCGCCGGCCACCTGAACCGATACCTGCTGCTGCCAGTGCCCACGATCGTCCTGACCGTGACCGTGTCCGTCACCGCTCGCCGCCTCGCGATCGGCAAACGCCTTGCGCACCATCGCGCCGAATTCGTCGAGCACGCCGATATGATCCAGCGGCGAGCCAAGCATCGGCTGGAACGGCTGACGGAAGATGCGCTCCGCCCCGCGGTTCGCCGTGGTCAGCCGGAAGCGCCGGTCGAATACGAAAACGCCTGCAGTCAGGTTCGCAAGAATGCTTTCCAGATACGCCTTCGAATGTTCGAGTGCGATGCGGTTGTTCTCAACCGCCGCGCGCGCCTCTGAAAGCTGGCGCGTCATCGCGTTGAACGACTGCGTGAGGAAGCCGAGTTCGTCACGCGACTTGATTTCGCGCTTCGGCGTGTAGTCGCCCTCGGTCACTTCCTTCGTGCCTTGCGCGAGCAGGAACAGCGGCCGTGCGAGCTGGTTGCCGAGCGCGAGCGCCAGCATCATCGCGATAAAGGTGGCGAGGAACAACGCAAGCGTCAGCGTGCCGATGTACATCTTGCGCAGCCCCGTACGCCCGAGCGCCTTTTCCTGATACTCGCGATAGGCGCGCTGCACGGCATCGGCGTTACGCGCGAGCGACGGCGAAACCGGCACCGTGAGCTGCAGGAAGCGTTCGGCCGGTTGCAGCAACGCCGCGTTCGAATCCGGAATGCGCTGCACGACGCGCAGACGCAACGCGCCCTTCGCGCCGCGCAGATTCGGATCGCCGTCCACTTCGCCTTCGATGGCGGCGAAGCCGCGGCCGCGCGCCTGGTCGATCATGAGCAGCGTGGGCAGATCGTTCGGCACCAGCGACGCGTAATTGCCCGACGCCTGCGCGACGACGTGCATGTCCGGCGTCGCGCCCGACATGCTGCGCACCGGCTCGACGATGAGCGCTTCCTGCACGCCAAACTGGTCGCGCAGACGCAGCAGCGTGAGCGTCGTACTGCCCGCTCCGGTGCTCGCCAGCTGCTCGGACATCAGACGGCCCTTCGTCTGCAGATCGGACAGCGATGCATCGAGCATGCCGCGTCCCAGATTCAGACCGGACGTGAGCGCCGTTTCGACGTTGACGTCGAACCACGATTCGATGCTGCGCGACACGAACTGGTACGACACGATGTAGATGATCCCGCCCGGCACGACGCCCACGAGCGCGAAAAAGAACGCGAGCTTCGCGAGGAGCCGCGTGCCGAACTTGCCCTTACGCAATCGCGTGATGATCACGACGACGAGCACCGCGACGATCAGCATGAAAATCAGCGCGACCGCGACGTTCGCCGCGTACAGCCACTGATAGTAGCGATCGAAGAATTCGGTGTTCGCGCTCGCGGCCGCAAGCAGCACGAGCAGCAGGACAGCGGTGACGGCGACCGTCGACACCAGCACGCGGACGATGAGTCCGGTGATGCTGGTGGTCGTGGCATGGCGCACTTTATTTAGCACGTTCAGTCACCGTAAAGGTAAAGCGCTTCCAGTCCGAAGAGAGATTCCAGTCGCGGTTGTTGACCGCGTCGATCTGGAACGGCTTCGGCATCAGCGCGACATCGAGCTGCATGCGGACCGACGCGTTATACGTCTCGCCGACATTGACCTCGTTGCGGTCGATCACATGCCACGACGTGACATGCTTGATCACCGAGAGCGCGTCCTTCAGCGTGCTGAAGCCAAGCTGAAGGCCACCCGACGACACGCGATATTCACGCGTGAGCGGCTGGAACGACAGACGGATGCTTTGCGAAACATTGACCGGCTGCTCGTCGAACCAGTACCAGCGCGGGCGGCTGAGCTCGAAATCGGTGGTGAAGTAGAGCGGAATGCCCTTGTTGACGGCGTCTTCAAGATTGCTGTTCAAGTCGAATTCAAAACGCGCGTCGAGATTCCAGCCACTCCCGTCGGCCTGCAACGATGCACGCTGCACGGCGATCGAGTCGGCGCGCGCGGATTCGGCCGTGCCCAGCCAAACGGCCAGCGCAATCCAGAGTACGGCCGCGAGCCGAAGCGGGAAGAAGCGTTTGATGGTCACCGTTTCTGAAAGCGCGCGTAGAAAAATCCGTCGTGGTCTGAATTCAAGTCGGTGTCCTGCCCGGCGCGCGGCGCGCCTGACGAACTGGCCTGCGCGCGGGCGACCTTGGGCAACAGCTGCCCCGGCGCGTCCAATCGTACCGCATCTTGGTGATTGCCTCCAAACCACTGCGCCTGCAACTCGCCCTCTTCGGGGAAGATCGAGCACGTCACGTAAAGCAGTTCGCCGCCGGGTTTGACGAGCGGCCAGAGCGCTTCGAGAATGCGCCGCTGCTCGGCAACCAGCGCGGGAATATCGCTCGCGCGACGCAGCCAGCGAATGTCCGGATGCCGTCGCACGATGCCCGATGCCGAACACGGCACGTCAGCAAGTATCCGGTCGAACGGCTGGCCGTCATGCCACTTCGCGGGATCGCCGGCGTCGCCGATGCGCACTTCGGCTTCGAGATTCAGGCGCTGAAGATTTTCGCCGATGCGCCGCGCGCGCGACGCATCGCTTTCGAGCGCGATCAGTTCGATATCGGCGAGTTCGAGCAGATGCCCGGTCTTGCCGCCAGGCGCCGCGCACGCATCGAGTACCCGCATGCCGTTTTGCACGCCGAGGGATTGCGCGGCGAGCTGCGCGCCGGCATCCTGCACCGAGACGACGCCTTCATCGAAACCCGGAATGCGGTCGACCGGCATGGGTGTATCGAGACGTACCGCATGCTCGCCGGCCGCGCTCGCCGTGATGTGATGCTCGCCCAGCACCTTCAGATAATCGGCAACGGTCGAACGGCGCGCGTTCACGCGTAGTGTCAGCGGTCCCTGCTCCTTGCCGGAGGCAAGGATCGCCGCCCAGTCGTCCGGCCATGCGCTTCTGACGGCGTCGATCCACCATTGCGGGTAGTTCCAGTGGGCGACGTCGTCGGTCTGCACCGTCGCAAGCAGGCCTTCGCGCTCGCGCAGGAAGCGGCGCAAAACCGCGTTGACGAGTCCCTTCGCGAACGCAAACTCGCGGCGCGCACCGATCGCGTTGACGGCCTGATCGACAACGGTGAACGGCGTGTACGCGGCCGATTCTTCCTCGTCGACAAGCAGCGACAGCGAGCATGCCAGCATGTGGCCGACGTGCGGCGGAGGCGCCTTGCGCACGAGCTGTGCGATCAGCGCATCGGCGGTGGCGAGACGACGCATTGTTCGATACGCGATGTCCTGCACCGCGCCGCGCGCGGCAGCACCTTCAGGCGCGGAGACGAAAACGCTTTGCAGGGCGGCCGGCAGCGCGGCGCCGAGGCGCACGGCGCCGACGGCCTGCGCCGCACAATCGAGCGCAAAGCCCAGCGACTCAGGCGCGAGATGCAACATCGACAGACGCGATTCGCGCGGGCGAGGGGATTTCGATGAAACGGGTCGCTCGGAAGGCTTGGCAGTCATGGATCAGACAGAGACGAGCCACACAGGCGGCGTGGCGCAAAAGAGACATTGTAGCGTGGCGCGCCGCTGGCGCCGGGCCGGCAACCACGGGCGGGTGCGATCCGGATGTGTTTGAGGTTGCCTGCCTGTGTCGTGCCTGGGGGCTTTGCCAGGGTGCGGGCGGGTTGTACGTGCGGGGTTGTCTGGGTGTTGAATCGAAAAGGGCGAGCCTGCCGGCTCGCCCCTCGGGCTGTGGGACGCGAATGCCGTCCTGCAAGCGTACCCCTTCGGTTCATTTCATCCGAAGTGGGTGCGCTCGCGTCAAATCATTCGAAGCGCCCGGTTCGCGCCATCTCCATCAGACGCGCCACGCGTTCCTCAGTGGCCGGGTGCGTGGAAAACAGGTTCGCGATGCCGCCGCCGGCGAGCGGGTTCATGATCATCATCTGAGCCGTTGCCGGATGGGCTTCGGCAGTCGCGAACGGAATACCGCTCGCGTAGCGATGAATCTTCTCGAGCGCCGACGCAAGCGCCTGCGGATCCCCGGAAATCTGCGCACCGCCTCGATCCGCTTCGAACTCGCGCGCACGTGAAATCGCCATCTGGATAAGCGCGCCGGCAATCGGCGCCAGAATCGCCACGGCGATACTCGCGATCGGGTTCGACGGGCGGCCGTTCTCGTCGCGCCCGCCAAAGAACATCGCGAAGTTGGCCAGCGCCGAAATCGCGCCCGCCATCGTCGCCGACACCGTCGAAATCAGGATGTCGCGGTGCTTCACGTGCGCCAGTTCGTGCGCCATCACGCCACGCATTTCGCGCTCCGACAGCACCCGCAAAATGCCTGTCGTCGCCGCCACTGCTGCGTGCTCAGGGTTACGGCCCGTCGCGAAGGCATTCGGCGCGTCTTCGTTGATCAGATAGACCTTGGGCATCGGCAGGCCCGCGCGCGTGGCGAGTTCGCGGACCATCCGGTAAAACTGCGGCGCACTGGTTTCGTCGACTTCCTGCGCGTTGTACATGCGCAGCACCATCTTGTCCGAGAACCAGTACGAAAAGAAATTCATGCCGACGGCGATCAGGAACGCGAGCATCATGCCTCGCGAACCGCCGATCATGCCGCCAATCACGATGAAAAGGGCCGTAATCGCGGCCATCAGCATCGCGGTTTTCACCCAGTTAAACATTTCCTGTACTCCTTGCCCGAATCCGGGTTCACCTATGAAGCCGCCGAGTGCGGCGGTCGATTGTAAGTGATTTGTTAGATATGGGCGCGCAAGGAAAATTCAATCAGCGTGACGCGGTGGCGAGTTTGATCCCCAGACCGACGAACGCGCTACCCACGCCACGGTCGAGCCACTTCTTCACACCGGGCTTGCCGGAAAAGCGCTGCGTCACGCTGCCGGCGATCCATGCGACGAAGCTGTTCCAGACCATGCTCATCGCGACGAAGACCACACCAAGCGCCAGGAACGCCAGCGTTTTGTGTCCGCTATCCACAGTGACGAATTGCGGAAAGAACGACACGAAGAACAGCACGACCTTCGGGTTCAGCACGTTCGTCCAGAAGCCCTGCAGGAAAAGCTGACGCAGCGATTTCGGCGCGCCGGGCGCGCGCGAAGGAGCGGTCTTCGCCGCATCGGGCGACTCTGCCGCCGGCTTCGCAAGGATCAATCGTGCGCCAAGATAGATCAGGTAGATCGCGCCGACGAACTTGATGACGGTGAAAGCCGTAGCCGACGCCGCAAGCAGCGCGGTCAGACCGAACGCGCAGGCCAGCGAATGCACGCAGCACCCAGCCGAAATACCGAGCGACGACATCAGCCCTGCGCCGCGGCCCTGCGCAACGCTGCGCCCGACGATATAAGCCGTGTCGGGGCCGGGCGTTATGTTCAGCAGGAAAACCGCGACGACGAAAAAAGCGAAATGAGTGATGCCAAACATTGAAACCTCGGACGCGTGCGGAATGCACAAACGATTCTAACGCGCCGCGAGGAGGCAGCGAGATCTGGCCGAACGGCATATGGTGCGGCGACACCTGCGGCGTTACGATCCTGCCTGAACGACGAGGAAATCAGGGCGCCGCAGCGCGGAAGGCGCAGCGCTTACTGCGCTTCGGGCAGCTTGAGACGCTGTCCTGCGGCAAGGGTTGAGCCCGCGAGAAACTCGCGCACCGGCAAGCGCTTGCCGCCGGGCTTCTGTAGTTGCGTGAGGCGCAACGCGCCGGCGCCGCTCGCGACGACCACGCCTTCCGGCGAGACCTCGACGATCGTGCCGGGCGCAGCTTCACGCGCTGAACCAGCGGCATCGAGTGCTTCCGCGGCCCAGATTTTAAGCGCGGTGCCGTCTTCGAGCGTCGCCACGCCGCCCGGGAACGGGTCGAACGCGCGAACCTGACGCGCAAGCTCCATGGCGGGACGCCGCCAGTCGAGCGCCGCTTCGTGCTTTGCAATCTTTTCGGCGTACGTTGCGCCGTCGGCGGGTTGCGGAGTGGACGTCAGCTTGCCCGAGCGCTCGAGTTCCACGAGTGCATCGACGATCAAGGTGGCGCCAGCCTGCGCGAGCCGCTCGTGCAGCGTTGCGGTGGTGTCGTCGGGATAGATGGGCGTGCGGGCTTCGGAAATCATCGCGCCGGTATCGAGGCCGACGTCCATCTGCATCAGCGTGATGCCAGTTTCGGCGTCGCCAGCTTCGATCGCACGGTGGATCGGCGCCGCGCCGCGCCAGCGCGGCAGCAGCGACGCGTGAATGTTGACGCAGCCGTGCGGCGGGATATCGAGCACTTCCTGCGGCAGTAGCAGTCCGTACGCGGCCACGACCATGACGTCGTGTTGGGTTGCTCGCAACTGGTCGATGGCGGCGCTGGCTTCGACTGGATATTTACCGTTCCGGCGTAACGACGGCGGCTGCGCGACATCGAGGCCATGTTCCAGCGCGAAACGTTTCACCGGGCTCGCCTGCAGTTTCATGCCGCGGCCGGCGGGGCGATCAGGTTGCGTCAGAACGAGCGGCACCGGAAATCCGGCCGCGTGAATCGCCGCAAGTGCCGCGGCGGCGAATTCCGGCGTACCGGCAAAAATGACGCGCAGCGAATGGCTCATGTACAGGGGCTTTTGCGGGATAGGAACGCGTTACATCGCGTGCGCGAGCTTTTTCATCTTGCTCTTGATGCGCGTCTGCTTGAGCGGCGACAGGTATTCGACGAACACGTGGCCCATCAGGTGATCCATTTCGTGCTGGATACACACGGCGAGCAGGCCTTCGCAGTCGAGTTCGAACGTCTCGCCCTTCTCGTTCAGCGCACGCACACGCACCTTCTCGGCACGCTCGACGTCGTCGTAGATCCCGGGCACCGACAGGCAGCCTTCTTCGGAAAGCTTCTTCTCGTCGCTCGACCAGATGATTTCCGGGTTGATGAAAGCCTGCAGTTCATCGTGCGTTTCAGACACGTCGATCACGATCACGCGTTCATGCACGTCGACCTGCGTTGCCGCAAGGCCGACGCCCGGTGCCGCATACATCGTCTCGGCCATATCGGAGACCAGCCGGCGGATGCGGTCGTTGACCGCTTCGACGGGCTTCGCGATCTTGTGCAGGCGCTTGTCGGGATAGTTGAGGATGTTCAGTAAAGCCATGGTTTTGATGAGAGTGAGTGAGCGCTGCGCGTCACGGCCGCTTCCAGTCTGATACCGGACCGGGCCTCATACATGGCCATCTGGCCAGCTTGTGGGCTCATCGGCTTATACGGAGGATTGCGGTCGAACCAGTTCGATTCAACACAGGACTGGACGCACGACTGAAAGGCACGCGCGGGCGGGCGCGGCGCTGCTTTTGTTCCGGATGATGAAAATTTTAGCATGGCGACCGCCCGGCCGCTGCCCGTAAAGGACTGACACGCAATGCGCACCCTGCCGATGACCGATGCCGAACTCGCCGCGTGGCTGCGGCTTTCGCTGGCACGTGGACTCAAACCCGCCGTCCTGCGCACGCTTCTCGATGCTTTCGGGCTTCCCGAGGCGCTGTTTGGTCAACCGTTCGCAGCAATCGCAGCGGCAAGCAGTGAAGCGTCCGCGCGGGCCGTGCTCGCGCCGCCCGCGCCCGGTTTCGACGAACAGCTCGCCGCGGCCCTCGCATGGCGCGAAGCGCCCGGCAACCAGGTGCTGACGTTGGGCGATCCGGCTTATCCGTCGTCGCTGCTGACCATGCCCGATCCGCCACCGCTGCTATATATAAAGGGGAAACTCGAACTGCTCCACGCGCGAAGCGTCGCCGTGGTCGGCAGCCGTAGCGCGACGCCGCAGGGCGTCGAAGATGCAGGCAGGTTTGCACGGGCGCTGTCGGACGCGGGCCTCGCCGTCGTATCCGGGCTCGCGCTGGGGATCGACGCGGCCGCGCATCGCAGCGCGCTCGCCGGACCCGGCAGCACCGTCGCGGTCATTGGAACGGGAGCGGATGTGGTGTACCCATCGGCGAATCATCAGCTTGCGCACCAGATCGCCGCGGCGGGCGTCATCGTGTCGGAATGGCCGCTCGGCACGCCGGCGCGCTCCGCCCATTTTCCCCAGCGCAACCGGCTGATCGCGGGGCTGTCGAGCGGCGTGCTCATCGTCGAGGCGGCAATGCGCTCCGGGTCGCTGATCACTGCCCGGCTCGCGAACGAAATGGGACGCGATGTGTTCGCGATCCCCGGCTCGATTCACGCACCGCTTTCGCGCGGCTGCCACCGGATGATCAAGCAGGGCGCAAAACTGGTCGAGACGCCGGAGGACGTGCTCGAAGAACTCGGGTTCGCGATTTCCACGGGCGCGCCGTCGCTTCGGGCGCCTTCGGGCATCCCGGCTTCGCTCGCGCCAGAAGCCCGTCAACTGCTCGAGGCGCTCGGTCATTCGCCGGCCACGCTTGAAATCCTCGCCACGCGTACCGAAATGGGCGAGGCGAGGTTGCAGGCCGCGCTCCTGCAGCTGGAACTGGCAGGCCACCTGAACGTGTTACCGGGCGGCCGCTTCGTTCGGGCCAGCCACAGCTGACGGCGCGCCATGCTACATTCGCGCCAAAGCATCTGACATAAATACGCAAGGAATCGCCATGCCCGCGCTGAATCTCGACACCGATCAGGACCGGATCGCCGAGCGTATCAACGACCGCGACACGTTGTTCGTTGCGTGTCTGTGCGCGCAGTGGTGCGGAACGTGCCGCGAGTATCGTGACGCGTTCGACCGGCTGGCAGATCGCCATCCCGACATCTGTTTTGCGTGGATCGATATCGAGACGCACGCGGACCGCTTCGACGATCTGGACGTGGAAAATTTCCCGACGATCCTGATCGAAGACGCCAGCACGACACGCTTTTTCGGCACCGTGCTTCCACAGGCGGGCATCGTCGAACGCATGCTGGCCGAGTCCACCGCGCTGGCGGGTGTCACGGGCGCACCTAAACTGCGACCAGCGCTGGCTGTTGCCTGAAAACGTCGCCGGGAGGCCAGCCCGATGCGCGATTGAGCCGCGCGAAAACACATTGCGGCAGGTCGCCAGAAGGCTGAAGAAGGCCGCATCAAGCGCCGAAACGCGCAGCCAGCAAGGCTTTCAGGGCGCCCCCAGGCGTGGGAGCCGCGCTTGCCGGACTGGCGGGCGCTCAATGATGAAGAGCCGCTTTTTGAAGCACAGGAATTGCCGTTTCAGCGGCGTGTGCTATAAAGCGGTCGTTAAAGGGCCATAAACCCGATCCACATACTCACATCCCAGTCATGTCCAAAGCACTGATCATCGCCGAAAAGCCTTCCGTCGCGAACGACATCGCGCGCGCTTTGGGCGGCTTTACCAAGCATGACGAATACTTCGAAAGCGATGACTATGTCCTGTCGTCGGCGGTCGGGCATTTGCTCGAGATCGCGGCGCCCGAGGAATACGAAGTCAAGCGCGGAAAATGGAGCTTCGCCAATCTGCCGGTCATCCCGCCGCATTTCGACCTGAATCCGATCGCAAAAAGCGAATCGCGGTTGAAGGTGCTGACGAAGCTGCTCAAGCGCAAGGACATCGACCGTCTGGTGAATGCCTGCGACGCGGGGCGCGAAGGCGAGCTGATTTTCCGTCTGATCGCGCAGCACGCGAAGGCGAAGCAACCCGTGCAGCGTCTCTGGCTGCAATCGATGACGCCGGCCGCGATCCGCGACGGCTTCGCCCGTCTGCGTAGCGACGAGGAAATGCAGCCGCTCGCCGATGCGGCACGCTGCCGTTCGGAAGCCGACTGGCTCGTGGGTATCAACGGCACGCGGGCGATGACCGCGTTCAACAGCAAGGGTGGCGGCTTCTTCCTGACCACCGTCGGGCGTGTGCAGACGCCGACGCTGTCGATCGTCGTCGAGCGGGAAGAGAAGATTCGCCGCTTTGTGCCGCGTGACTATTGGGAAGTGAAGGCCGAGTTCGTCTGTTCGGCGGGCTTCTATGAAGGCCGCTGGTACGACCCGAAATTCAAGCGAGACGAGTTCGATCCGGAAAAGCGCGATTCGCGCCTCTGGAGCGTGCCAGCTGCCGAAACGATCGTCGCGGCCTGCCGCGGCCAGATCGGCACGGTGACAGAAGAATCGAAGCCGTCGACGCAGCTCTCGCCCGCGCTCTTCGACCTGACGAGCCTTCAGCGTGAAGCCAACGGCCGCTTCGGCTTTTCGGCCAAGAACACGCTCGGTCTCGCCCAGGCGCTGTACGAAAGGCACAAGGTGCTGACCTATCCGCGTACCGATGCGCGCGCGCTGCCGGAAGACTATATCGAGACCGTGAAGAGCACGCTCGACATGCTGAAGGAGAGCAACAACTATCTGCCGTTCGCGAAGCAGGTGCTCGATAAGGGCTGGGTGAAGCCGAACAAGCGCATCTTCGACAATTCGAAGATCAGCGATCACTTCGCAATCATCCCGACGCTGCAGGCGCCGAAAGCGCTGTCCGAGCCGGAGCAGAAGCTGTACGACCTCGTCGTGAAGCGCTTCCTCGCGGTGTTCTTCCCGGCTGCCGAGTTCAAGGTAACGACGCGCATCACGGAAGTCGTCGGTCATCACTTCAAGACCGAAGGCAAGGTGCTGGTCGAGCCCGGCTGGCTGCAGATCTACGGCCGCGAAATCGGCGGTGAAGACGCGAACCTCGTGCCCGTGCAGAAGGACGAGAACGTCAAGACCGACAAGGTCGCGGCCCATCAGCTCGTGACCAAACCGCCTGCACGCTACAACGAAGCCACCTTGCTTTCGGCGATGGAAGGCGCGGGCAAGCTCGTCGAGGACGACGAGCTGCGCGAGGCGATGGCCGCCAAGGGGCTCGGCACGCCGGCCACGCGCGCCGCCATCATCGAAGGTCTGCTGGGCGAAAAGTATCTGATTCGCGAAGGCCGTGATCTGATTCCGACCGCCAAGGCGTTCCAGCTGACCACGCTGCTGCGCGGCCTGGGTGTCGAGGAACTGACCGCGCCGGAACTCACCGGCGAGTGGGAGCACAAGCTCGCGCAGATGGAGCGCGGCCACCTGAAGCGCGACGAGTTCATGCAGGAAATCGCGCGCATGACGCAGCAAATCGTCAAGCGCGCGAAGGAATATGACTCGGACACGATTCCGGGCGACTACGCCACGCTTGAGACGCCGTGTCCGAATTGCGGCGGCCAGGTCAAGGAAAACTACCGGCGCTTTGCGTGTACGAAATGCGAGTTCTCGATTTCCAAGATTCCGGGCGGCCGTCAGTTCGAGATTCCGGAAGTCGAGGAACTGCTGCAGAACAAGACAATCGGCCCGCTCTCGGGCTTTCGCAGCAAGATGGGACGCCCGTTCTCGGCCATCCTCAAGCTCTCGTTCGACGACGAAACGAAGAACTACAAGCTCGAATTCGACTTCGGCCAGGATTCGGGCGGCGAAGACGGCGAACCGCCTGATTTCTCCGCGCAGGAACCGGTCGGCGCCTGCCCGAAGTGCAAGGCGCGTGTGTTCGAACACGGCATGAGCTTCGTCTGCGAGAACTCGGTGGCGAATCCGAAAACCTGCGATTTCCGTTCGGGCAAGGTGATCCTTCAACAGGAAATCAGCCGCGAACAGATGTCGAAGCTGCTCGAAGAAGGGCGCACCGATCTGCTGACGAACTTCAAGTCGTCGCGTACCGGTCGCAACTTCAAGGCGTTCCTCGTGAAGCAGAGCGACGGCAAGATCGGCTTCGAGTTCGAGAAGAAAGAACCTTCAGCGAAAACCGCCGCGAAGACGGCGGCCAAAAAGGCAGCCGGCGCCAGCGACGACGCGCAGGCCGAAACGCAGGAAGCAGGCGTCACAGCCAGGGCTGCACCGGCACGGAAAACGGCGGCCAGAACGCCCGCGAAAAAAGCCGCGGCAACCAAAACCGCGGCCGCCAAAAAAGCGCCCGCGAAAAAGGCTGTCGCGCGCAAGACCGGCTCGTAGGCAATGCAGCGCACGCCGGCTTTGCACGGCGGCGCGCGGCAATAAAAAAGCGCAGCCATCAGGCTGCGCTTTTTTTCGTCTACGCCCGCGTGACTTAAAGCGGGGATAACGCCGTCGGTCGCGTCCGCGAACTGGACTTGACCGGCTTGACCGCGGGCACTTCGCTGTCCAGCAGGCTGGACAGCGGCTCAGCGCCGTCGAACGCCTCGGGTGGCATGCGATCCGAGGCAGGCGCCATCGCTGCCGCGGACGGGCGCATCAGGCCGTCCTTGATCCATTGCTCGCCCAGCTGGCTGTTCGCCGTCTGGTTGAAGTGCTCGACCAGGTGATCGATGAACGTGCGTACCTTCGCCGGCAGATGTCGACGGCTCGGGTACGCGATGTTGATCTCGACCTGCGGCAAACGGTAATCGCCCATGAGGCGCACCAGCTTGCCGCGCGTCGTATCGCGGCCAATCAGATAGCTTGGCAGGATCGCGATGCCCATGCCGAGCATCGCGAACTGACGCAGCATCTCCGTGTTGTTCGCGACGATCACGTTCGTCGGACGCACGCGCACTTCACCGTCCGGCCCCGTGAAGACACGCTCGTCGCCCCAGTATTCGGACGGCAGGCTCAGGCACGGGTGTTCGGCCAGATGTTCGGGACGCGTCGGCGTGCCGTGCTTTTCCAGATACGCCGGCGTCGCGCATACGGTCATGCAGCCGGTGGTCAGGCGCCGCGTGACGATGCTCGCGCTGCGCATATGCCGCGCGATCACGACACCCACATCGAACCCTTCTTCGACGAGATCGACCTGCCGGTCGACCAGCGTGACGTCCGGGATGACTTTCGGATAGCGCTCGGCGTACGTCTGCAGCACCGGCGCGAGATTGTGCAGCCCGAACACCACGGGCGCGACGATGCGCAGCGTGCCGACGGGTTCATGATTGCGCGCCACCACCATCTGTTCGACGTCTTCCAGCTCGTCGAGAATCTGGCGCGCGCGTTCGAGATAAACCTGACCGGATTCGGTCAGCGAGAGACTACGGGTTGTCCGGTTGAGAAGCCGTGTGCCAAGCCGGCCTTCGAGGTCGGCTACATGTCGGGTCGCGACAGCGTTCGAGATATCCATCGCGCCAGCTGCGCGGGCAAAGCTACCGAGATCCGCCACCTTGACGAAAACTCGCATCGACTGCAAATGATCCATAAGACAACTCCTGCGTGTTACAGCTTTTTTCTTCCCGGGGAGGCGAAGCGAACTGCGAATGGCGAATTCTCCTCCGACTCCTGAAATCCTGCAGAAGTTGCCTGGAAACATAGCGATTACATAAAAATTTATGCGATTGTGCCCTTTTGTGTGAGATGCCTCTCTCGATTGTTCCCCAGTCAGAAACAATGAGAGGAAGCCGCCGTTGAAGCAATCATTGCGCAAAATGCCGAAAGGCTATGCGCAACCGTCGAAAGTGCCTCGAAAGCGGCAAGAATTTGCCATATGCAGGACATGAAAAAGCCGCCCGTAGGCGGCTTGAGCGGTTTGCAACAGCGAAGCGGGTGCTCACATTGTCATGCTGTCATGCGGTGAGCCGTTCGCGCAATGCCGTTCGCGTTTCCTGCAATGCCGGCGGCAGGCCGCGCTCCAGCGTATCGAACAGCTGGGCGTGCAGGTCGAGCTCCTCGCGCCAGGCTGCATCGTCGACTGAAATCACCTCGTCGTACTGCTCGCGCGTGAAATCCAGGCCGCTCCAGTCGATGTCGTCGTATGACGGCGAGATGCCGAACGCATGTTCCGCGCCGTTCGCGTTGCCTTCGATGCGACCGACCATCCAGCGCAGCACGCGCATGTTCTCGCCGAAACCTGGCCACGCGAACTTGCCGTCGGCGCCCTTGCGGAACCAGTTTACGCAGAAGATTTTCGGCATCTGCACGTTCAGGCGCGCGAGGCGCTCGCCGGTCCGCAGCCAGTGGCCGAAGTAATCGCTCATGTTGTAGCCGCAAAACGGCAGCATCGCGAACGGGTCGCGGCGCACCACGCCTTGCCGACCGGCCGCGGCAGCCGTCGTCTCGGAGCCCATCGTCGCAGCCATGTAGACGCCCTCGACCCAGTTGCGCGCCTCGGTGACGAGCGGCACGGTCGTCGAGCGGCGGCCGCCGAAAATGAACGCGTCGATCGCTACGCCGGTCGGGTTCTCCCACTCGGCGTCGATCGAAGGACATTGCGACGCCGGCGCCGTGAAGCGCGCGTTCGGATGCGCAGCCTTGCGGCCGGTTTCCTTCGCGATCGCGGGCGTCCAGTCGTTGCCCTGCCAGTCGATCACGTGTGCGGGCGGCTCGTCGGTCATGCCTTCCCACCAGACGTCGCCGTCGTCCGTCAGCGCGACGTTCGTGAAGATGACGTTTTCCTTCAGCGTCGCCATCGCGTTGAAGTTGGTCTTTTCGCTCGTGCCGGGCGCGACGCCGAAGTAGCCTGCTTCCGGATTGATCGCGTAGAGGCGTCCATCGTTGCCCGGCTTGATCCAGGCGATATCGTCGCCGATCGTGGAGATGCGCCAGCCGTTCATGCCTTCCGGCGGAATCAGCATCGCGAAATTGGTCTTGCCGCAGGCCGACGGAAACGCCGCCGCGACGTGATACTTGCGCCCTTCCGGCGACGTCACGCCGAGAATCAGCATGTGTTCCGCGAGCCAGCCTTCGTCGCGGCCCATCGTCGACGCGATCCGCAGCGCGAAGCATTTCTTGCCCAGCAGCGCGTTGCCGCCATAGCCCGAGCCGTAGCTCCAGATTTCTCGCGATTCGGGGAAATGGACAATGTATTTGGTGTCGTTGCACGGCCACGGCACGTCTTTCGCACCCGCGGCGAGCGGCGCGCCGACCGAATGCACGCACGGCACGAAGTTGCCATCCTCGCCGAGCACGTCGTACACCTGGCGGCCCATGCGCGTCATGATGCGCATGTTCGTCACCACGTACGGGCTATCGCTGAGTTCGATGCCGATGTGCGCGATCGGCGAGCCGAGCGGCCCCATCGAAAACGGCACGACGTACATCGTGCGGCCGCGCATCGCTCCGTCGAAAAGACCATCGAGCGTCGAGCGCATTTCGGCCGGTTCGGTCCAGTTATTGGTCGGGCCGGCGTTCTCTTTGCGCTGCGAGCAGATGAACGTGCGATCCTCGACGCGCGCCACATCGGACGGGTCGGAGCACGCGAGATACGCGTTGGGGCGCTTCGCCGGATTCAGTTTCCTGAGCGTGCCGGCCGCGACCATCTGCGCGCACAACCGGTCATACTCTTCCTGCGAACCGTCACACCAGACGACGCGTTCCGGCTTCGTCAACGCGGCGACGCGCTGAACCCAGTCGATCAGTTTCCGGTGTCTGATCCAGGCCGGTGCCTCTACGGCGGCCTGACCGTTGAATGCGGGATGATTCATCGAGCTGTCTCCGTTCTGTTATTGAAAGAAAAACGGTAACCAGCCCAGCAACGCTGCTGCGAGAGGCGTCCAATCCTGCTTCGCCGATGTTCCGGCCCGCCTGATTGGGCATGACGTCGTGGGCCTGCCAGCCTGTTGTTCGAAACCGTCTGTAAAGCGGCTTGCATCGATTGGCAACAAACTGTTAAAAACAGGGGTGAATTCTGCCTGCCTGACACGGTGTCGATATTCCGGCCCCGTTCGACAGGGCTTCAATCCGCAGTACCAGCATGTGTGCGAATCACATGTTGGGACATTCAGCTTATCACTCCGTTCCGCGCCGATTAAGTGCGCCGCAAAACACAACACCATGAAGATTGCCATCCTCGACGATTACCAGGACGCCGTTCGCAAGCTCAATTGCTTCCAGTTGCTGGCCGACCATGAAGTCAAGGTTTTCAACAACACTGTCCGTGGACTGGGCCAGCTTGCAAGCCGCCTGTCCGAAGTCGATGCGCTGGTTCTGATTCGCGAACGTACGCGTATCACCTCGCAACTCCTCGATAAATTGCCGCATCTTCGCATGATCAGCCAGACGGGCAAGGCATCGAGCCACATCGACATGGCCGCATGTACCGAGCGCGGCATCGCCGTGCTGGAAGGCAGCGGTTCGCCGATCGCGCCCGCAGAACTGACGTGGGCACTCATCATGGCCGCCCAGCGGCGCATTCCGCAATACGTGGCAAACCTTAAGCAAGGAGCCTGGCAGCAGTCGGGTTTGAAGACGTCGGCGCTGCCGCCGAACTTTGGGCTCGGCACTGTTTTGCGCGGCCAGACACTCGGGATCTGGGGCTACGGCAAGATTGGTCGCCTGCTTGCGGGCTACGGCAAGGCATTCGGCATGAACGTGCTGATCTGGGGGCGTGAACACTCGCGCGAAGCGGCGAAGGAAGACGGCTACAACATCGCCGAAAGCCGCGAGGCGCTGTTCGAGCAGAGCGACGTGCTGTCGCTGCATCTGCGTCTGCACGACGACACGCGCGGCATCGTCAGGCAGGAAGACCTGATGCGCATGAAACCGACCGCGCTCTTCGTGAACACGAGCCGGGCCGAACTGCTGGAAGATAACGCGCTGATGGGCGCGCTCTCGCACAACCGGCCGGGCATGGTCGCGATCGACGTGTACGAGAGCGAGCCGATCCTGCAGGGCTACAGCCTGCTGCGGATGGAAAACGTGATCTGCACGCCGCACATCGGTTATGTCGAACGGGATAGCTACGAGCTGTACTTCAGCGCGGCGTTCAAAAACATCCTCGCATTCGACGAAGGCGATACGTCGAGTGTCGCGAATCCCGAAGCGCTGCAGGGCGGACGGCGCCGGTAAGCCGGCCTCCTCGCGCTTTTGTGCGCGGTGCGAGGTCTGTATGGGCGCGTCGCGGTTCAGTCGTGAGCGGCGGCGTCCAGCAGTTCGGGCATGCGCTGCAGGAACTGCTCGCCGTCGACGCGGCCGAGGTTATACGCGTGCTGCATCTGTGACGGGCTGGTGTAATCCCAGCTCGAAATCGGCACCTTGCGCGACGGCTGCACATACAGACGCTGCTGCGTGCCGTGCGGCACGACGAACATCTGTGGACGCGGATAGAGCCGCGTGACCATCACGAGCACCATGCCGGGCGTTTCGTCGAGGGCGCCGACCGGCACGTTGTCGACCATTCCGCCGTCCAGCACGGGGCGGCCGTTGCGTCGCAAAACTGGGGTGAACGGCGGCGTACTTGACGATTGCAGGATCAGGTCGGCGAGATCCTCGACCGTCGCGCAATCCTGCGCGCGCACGAATTCCGGATGGAAGCCGAGCGTCTGACCGAGCGTCGGATGCAGCGTCTTGCGGACGTATTTTTCGATGTTGTACGCGATCAGCCCGGCTGCCACGGCGCTACGCGCGCCCAGCCAGCGTGGCAGATGCGACACACCAATGCGGATTTCCGGCGCCTTCGCGAGCGCCGCGAAACGGTCGCCATAAATATCGAGCAGCGCCTGACGGTAGATCCGGTAATGCGGGAACACAGATTGCCCACGCAGCAGGTTGCCCCAGTACGCGTTTTTCGTGTTTTCGCGCAGCGCGTGCTCGTAGTAGCGCATCACCCAGCTGGATTCGTTCGTATAGAGCATGCACGCCGTGGCCGCGCCCGCCGAAATACCGGAGATGACGCGCGGTTTGATGTGCAGTTCGGGCTGGACGACGTCCCAGAAACCCGCCTGCCACCAGCAGCGATTGCCGCCGCCGGCGAATACGACCTGATCGAACATCGTGACTGATTCCCCCGGTGCGACGTGATGAGCGCGGGCCGATTCAGTCGAGCAGCGCGTAGGTGGTGGTGGCGTGGACGGCCAGCCGTCCGTCTTCATCGAGCAGTTCGACTTCACCGAACACGAGATTGCGGCCGAGACGCAGCACGCGCGCAATGACAAGTACGTCGCCCTTGCGAACGGCCTTCATGAAGCTGATGTTGAGCGAGACGGTGGTCATCGGTTTGAAGGCGCCAAGCGCGGCCGAAATGGCGACGATCATCGCGGTATCGGCAGCGGCCATGAAGACCTGGCCGCAGATCACGCCGCCCGAATGCCGCAACTCGCCGGAGAACGGGAGACGCAGCGTGGCGCTCTCTTCGTCGACCTTGACGGGCGTCAGCGCGAGCGAGCGCACCCACGGCGCGAGTACGCGGTCTAGCAGTTCGCGGATTGCGTTGTCGTCCATCGTGTGCCCCCGGTTCGAGTCGCGCTGGCAAGCGCGGCGTGTTCGTGTTGTCGCGACATCATACCGGGCGTGGTGAGAGTCAGTGTTCTGGAGCGGGTGCGCGGATTCAACGCGCCTGGTCTCGATACGCTTGCAGGAGCCGTCCGATAGATTTTTTCAGGAAATCCGCGAAAGGGGCTAGGCAGGTAATCGAGATTCGTGCATAATTTGCAGTCTGTTTGGGGGCGTTAGCTCAGCTGGTAGAGCAGCGGACTCTTAATCCGTAGGTCGACAGTTCGAATCTGTCACGCCCCACCAAAGATATCAAGCACTTAGCCCGGTCATCGCGACTGGGCTTTTTGCTTTCTGGATTCCGCGCAGGCACTGTGCAGGTTTTTACCAGCTTTCCGCTTAAGCGCCTTGAGGCGTAACGACGGGTACGGGCTAAATAACCTTCTTCTGGGCCGCTGCCTGCCCAGCGCTTTCCTGCTCGTGCATTTCCATCACAGCAGTAAGCGACCATCGAAAAACCCACCACCGAAGCCCAGCCCCCCGCGCTCATCGCCCTTACATCCAACGGCTATCTGTAAGTAATTTACGGTAACGCCACGGTAAACGTCCAGAAAGGGGCGCTCGATATGCTGCTCGTTCAAGCGGACAGGGACATGCCCGTCGCTACTCCCTTCCGAACGAGACAAAACATCCATGCTGACCCATCAGCATCTGGCGTTGGCAAAAGAGCGACATCTTGCAGGCGACCTCGCGGGCGCACGCAACCTCTATGAAACTGTCCTCGCCGAGCATCCCGCCGAAGCCGACGTCATGTTCCGTCTTGGCGTGCTCGCGCTGCAACGCGGCGCGTACGACGACGCACTCGCATGGCTCGACCGCGCGCTGTCCCACGCCCCGCAGGAAGCCCGCTACCATTTCGCCCGCGCGCAGGTACTGGCGACGCTGCAGCGTTTCAACGAAGCGGTCTCAACTTACCGCACGTTACTTGCGTCAGACGCCGCCTCCACGGATCTGTGGTTTGCGCTCGCCAGCACGCTTCAACTGAGTGGCGACACGCACGCGGCGGCAGCAGCCTTTGAATCGGTGGTCGCTCTCGATCCTGCCCACGTCGATGCGCTGAACAACCTGGGCAACTGTCAACGGCAACTCGGCGATACCGCACGGGCGGAGGCCAGCTACCGGCATGCCCTCACCGTGCAGCCCGACTACGTGAGCGCCCTGACGAACCTCGGCACGCTACTGCAGATGCGCCGCCAGATCGATGACGCAATCGCACTCCTGAACAAAGCGGTGCAGCTTATGCCGGACTCTCCGGCAAGCCTGCTCAATCTGAGTGTGGCGCTGCTCGAACAACGTCGGTTCGACGAAGCCGCAACCCTGCTTAAGCGCACGCTCGCACTCGACCCGCAATTTCCGGAAGCCGCCTACAACCTTGGCAACGCGCTGCACGCGCTTGGAAAGCGTCGCGAAGCGCAGGCGCAATACCGTTCCGCGATCGCGCTAGACCCACATCACGCGGATGCGTACAACAACCTCGGAAACGTGTGCAGGGACCTGGGCGAATTCGAGTCCGCGCTCGATGCGTTCGATGCGGCGCTGCGGGCGCGCCCTGCCTTCGTGGCGGCCTGCAACAACGCGGGCAACCTGATGCGCACATTGCACAGAACGGCCGATGCAGAGACGCTTTTCAGAGCCGCGTTGTCGATCGATCCAGATCATTCGGTGTCGCACAACAACCTCGGCAATGTTCTGAAAGACAGCGGCGCGCTCGACGAAGGCATCGTCCACTATCGCCGCGCGGTGCAGAGCGATCCCGACAACGTGGTCGCGCACAGCAACCTTGCCTACGCGTTGACGTTTCAGGCGGAAAACGGCGAGGCCGCGTTTGACGAATGCCGCCGCTGGTCAGCCCGTCACGAAGCGCCGCTGCGCACGACGCGTGAGCCGCATGCGAACGATCGCAACGCTCACCGTCGGCTGCGTATCGGTTACGTCTCGCCGGACTTTCGTGACCACTGCCAGTCTCTGTTCACGGCGCCGCTGCTTTCTCATCACGACCACGATCAGTTCGAGATCTACTGCTATGCGAGCGTCGAGCGGACCGACACGCTGACGCAACGAATCGCCGCTTACGCCGACGTATGGCGCGATGTTCACGGACTCGACGACAGCCGCCTCGCGCAACAGATCCGCGCGGACGGCATCGACATCCTCGTCGATCTGGCGATGCACATGGCCGACGGCAGGCCTTTGCTGTTCGCCCGCAAAGCCGCCCCGGTGCAGGTCGCATGGCTCGCGTATCCCGGCACGACGGGTCTGGACGCGATCGACTATCGCCTGACTGATCCACGCCTCGACCCGTCCTCCAACGACCATCTCTACAGCGAACGCTCGCTGCGCCTGCCGGACTCGTTCTGGTGCTACGACCCGTTGACGGATCAACCCGTCGTCAATGCACTGCCCGCGCTGACGGCCGGCCATCTGACGTTCGGCTGCCTGAACAACCCCTGCAAGCTGACCGACCGCACGCTCGGGATGTGGGCGGCGGTGCTGCGCGAGGTGCCACACGCGCAATTGCTGCTCATGGCGCCCGCCGGCAAGGCCCGCGAGAATCTTGCGGCACGCATGGAACGACAGGGCATCGACGTTCAGCGTGTCCGTTTCGTCCCGTTTCGCCCGCGCGCTGAATACCTGCGCACGTATCACGAGATCGACATCGGGCTCGACACGTTCCCCTACAACGGCCACACGACAAGTCTCGACTCGTTGTGGATGGGCGTGCCGGTGATTACGCGCGTCGGAGAGACCGCTGTCGGTCGCGCTGGCATGAGCCAGCTCTTTAATCTCGGCCTGAGCGAACTGGCGACGCATTCGGATGACGCGTTTGTCCGTCTTGCCGTCGAACTGGGCGCGAACCTGCCGCGTCTCGCTGGCTTGCGACAAACGCTACGTTCGCGCATGGAGCAATCGCCGCTGATGGACGGCGCGCGCTTCGCCGGCCACGTCGAGTCGGTTTACCGGCAAATCTGGCAATCGTGGTGTGCCTGAACGCCTGCGCCCTGGCAAACCTCCCGACACACGACACACACTGAATGCCGACTGACAAAACATGACACCGAATTCACTGAATTTTTCCGGCGGTCCCGGCGCGTTGCCGGAAGTCGTCCTCGCGCAAACACGGGAGGCAATCGCGTCACTCCCGGAGACCGGCCTGTCCGTGCTCGGAATGAGTCACCGGTCAGACTGGTTTAACACGATCCTGCACGAAGCCGAATCGAATCTTCGTCACCTGCTCGGCATCTCCGACGACTACGCGGTGACCTTTCTCCAGGGCGGCAGCAGTCTGCAGTTCGCGATGATCCCGATGAACTTCGCCGCAGCCGCCAGCGCGCCGCCCGAATACGTGAACGCCGGCTACTGGAGCGCGAAAGCAGCGGCCGAAGCTGCGCGCGTGTGCCCAACGACGATCGCATGGGACGGCCGTCCCGGCGGTTACCGGCAACTGCCCGATCTGCATAAGCTGGATGTGTCCCGTTCGTCCGCCTACCTGCATTACGTATCGAACGAAACAGTGGAAGGGCTGCAATTCCCTGTCTGCGAAGAAACGCTCGACGTGCCGCTCGTCGCGGACATGTCGTCGGATTTTCTGTCGAAGCCAATCCGGCCCGAGATGTTTTCGATGATCTACGCGCATGCGCAGAAGAATCTCGGTCCAGCCGGCGTCACGGTCGCGATCATCGACCGCTCGCAGCTCGAACGCATCCCGGACGGCCTGCCGTCGATTCTCGACTTTCGCACCCATATTTCGCATCGCTCGAACTACAACACGCCGCCGGTATTCGCGATCTACGTCCTGACGCTGGTTACGCGCTGGCTGCGCTTCGATATCGGTGGTTTGGGGGCCATGCAGGACATCAACGAAAGAAAGTCACGTTGCCTGTACGCGGCGCTGGATTCACTCGACGATTGCGTCACCATTCACGCAGACCGCCGCTGGCGCTCGCAGATGAACGTCGCCTTCACGTTCGGCGACAAGCGTCTTGACGACGCGTTTCTCGTCGCTGCGCGGGAGCGGGGCATGGTGGGACTGGAAGGGCACCGGTCGCTTGGCGGCCTGCGCGCCTCGCTATACAACGCCGTCACCCCTCAGGCCGTGGAGACGCTGGCTCAAGCCTTGACGGCGTTTTCCGACGAGCGCGTCTGAAGTAACGTTCACGCGAAACCCTGCACGATCTACTGAAGAACAACATGGCGAATTCCACGCAAGCAGGCGATGACAAAACGGAATCTCAGGACGACGTGTCCGGCGCGACCCGGCTCACGGGTCATGACAAGACCGGACAGACGATCGCGGACCTGACGCGTCTGCTGGATGCCGACCCGCTGAACGTCGGGTTACATCATTCGATGTCCGACGCGATGCGCGACGCCGGCAACGAGACCGGTTATCTCGCTCACGGAGTCGGCCTCGAAACCTTCGAGTTGATGAAGACGCTGCCGCAGCCCTGGGCGATTCCGCTCTTCAACGTCGCGACCGTCTTCTTCATGAACGGTGACCATGAATCCGCGAGGCGATGGTATGAAATCGCGCTGGACGTCGATCCGGATCTCGCGATCGCCCATCAGAATCTCGCTGCCGTCCATGACGCGACGGGGAACGCCACCGAAGCGCGAGTGCACCGCGCGCACGCCTACCGGCTGCAGCGGATCTATGTGGAGCCCGCCGACAACGCGCCACGCAAGGTGTTGATCCTGTGTACCGGCAACGCGGCAGGAAACGTACCGTTCGAGACGCTGCTTCCACCCGCCACGAGCTATCGCATCAAGTACGCGATCGACCATGCGAGCGACGCGGAAGATGATCAGTTGCCGCCGTTCGATCTGGTCTTCAACGCAGTCGGTGAGCCGGACATTGCGGAACCGCTCGCGCCACGTCTCGAACGCTTCGTGCAGCGATGCAATCGCCCGCTGCTCAACCCGCCAGCGGCAGTCGCGCGGACAAGACGGGACAGGCTGCCCAGGCTCCTTGCAGATCTGGACGACGTGGTGGTCGCGCCATGCATCCTGCTGGAAACGATGCCCGGGTCAATCGACGCCCTCACACACCGGCTCGTCGACGACGGCATCGACTTTCCGGTTCTGACACGTCCGCTCGCGAAGCATGGCGGTGAGGGGCTGACGATGCACACGTCGATCGACGCACTGTGGTCCGCGCTGGCGACCGTCGACGCCCCGCATTACCTGACGGCATTCCACGACTTCCGCAGCGCGGACGGGTACTTTCGCAAGTACCGGACCGTGTTTGTCGACAGGGTGCCGTTCCCCTACCACCTCGCGATTTCATCGCACTGGATCGTGCATTACTTTTCCGCGGACATGATCACGGCGGACTGGAAAGTCGACGAGGAACGCCGCTTCCTGCAGGACAGCGGCGCGGTGCTGGGAGAACGGGCGATGAATGCGATCGCCGCAATCGGCAGGCGTCTCGATCTCGACTACGGCGGTATCGACTTTACGCTGCTGCCCGACGGCCGCGTGCTGGTGTTCGAAGGCAACGCGACCATGCTGGTTCATCGTGAGGCGAACAACGGTGTGCTCGCTCACAAGAACATGTTTGTCGAGCGGATTGTCGACGCTTTCGAACAGTTGCAGGCCCGGAGAACCTGCATCGGCTGAGCCGCTCTCGCCGGCTCGCGCGAGGAAACCTGAGTGCTTCCGCGCGGCCGGCCCGCAGACAAACTACTTCATTACTTCGGCGAAACGTCGATGCTGCCGAAGTACTTGTGCGCCAGCGTCTTCACCGTACCGTCGGCCTGCACCTTCGCGATCGCGGCGTCGAGCTGCTTCTTCAGCGAATCGTCGCCCTTGCGCAGACCAAATGCGATACCGCTGCCAAGAATCCTGTCGTCACGCACCGGCTGGCCGACGAACGAAAAATCCTTGCCGTCCGGACGCGACAGGAAGCCCGTCTGTCCCGCAGGCGCGAGCACCAGCGTGGCATCGAGACGACCGGACACGAGATCCGCGTACACCTGATTCTGGTCCTGATACGACACGACGTTCACGCCTGCCGGTTCCCAATGCGCCTTCGCGTACGTTTCCTGAATCGAAGCCTGCAGCACACCAACGCGCTTGCCCTTCAACGATTCCGGCGTCGGTACGAGGCCGCTGCCGTTGCGCGCGATCAGTTGCGTCGGAACACGGTAGATGATGTTCGTGAACTCGATTGCCTGACGACGTTTCCCGGTTGCGTTCATCGCCGAATTGATCGCATCGAACTTGCGGCCCTGCAGCGCGGGAATCAGCCCGTCAAACGACGTCTCGACCCACGAGCACTTCAGATGCGCGGTCGCGCAGACGGCATTGCCGATGTCGATATCGAAGCCCTGCAGTTCGCCATTCGCGCCCTTCGATTCGAACGGCGGATATTGCGCTTCGAGACCGAAGCGCATCGTTGTCGCGTCGGCGGCGATGGCCGACATCGAGGCCGAGGTCGCGGCGAATGCACAGGCAATCGCCAGCAGGTTCCTGAGCAGCTTCATGGATGATCTCCTTCCCTTTGATCCGGTTAATCTGTCGTGACGTCGGACGGCGTTGCGATGCGTTTGTGCTTCAGCACCGGCAGACGCTCGCGCACCGCGTCGAGCACCGAGGAACCGAGCGTCGCGATAGCGAAGCCTGGCTCGTCGTCGTGTCGCGCGAGCACTTCACCCCATGGTCCGATGATCATACTGTGACCAAAAGTCCGCCAGCCATTGGGATGCGTGCCGCACTGGCCTGAAGCCAGCACGTACGCCTGATTCTCGACAGCACGCGCACGCAGCAGCAGTTCCCAGTGCGCGAGGCCCGTCGTATGTGTGAACGCCGCGGGCACGGCGATGACATCCGCCGCCGGCCCCGCACGGTACAACTCGGGAAAACGCAGGTCGTAGCAGACGGAAAGCCGCAGCGTGCCGAACGGCCCGTGCGCCGTGCCGACGCTGTCGCCACCCACCATCGTATCGCCTTCGGCGTGCTGCTCCGTGCCCTGGCTGAAGCTGAAGAGGTGAATCTTGTCGTAGCGCGCGCGGCATTCGCCGCTCGGGTCGAACAGCAGCGACGTGTTGTACGCATGCGTGCCGGCCTGCGATCCCGCCGGACGGATCGGCACCGTGCCGCCGATCAGCCACGTGCCGGTTTCGCGCGCGAGTTGCGCAAGCGCCTGCTGGATCGGCCCATCGCCTGGCGTCTCGGCCAGCGCGACGCGCTCTGCTTCGTCGTTGCCGATCCAGCAGAAGTACTCGGGCAGGCTCACGAGCGTCGCACCCGCGCGCGCCGCTTCGGTGACCCAGTGACGCGCCTGCTCCAGGTTATACGCGACGTCACCGGTGCTGCTCATCTGCACGACGGCGGCGGTCAGCGTCTTTTCCATCTGACTCATGACGTACTCCTCAGATCGAACAGAGACGGCGTGCGCCTTCGATCAGCGTCGCGTCGTCCTTCGAGAAGCTCAGGCGGATCAGGCCGGAATCAGTGCCGTCGGTGTAAAACGCGGAGAGCGGAATAGTCGCGACCTGCGCATCGCGAATCAGGCGCAGCACGAAATCGCTATCGCGTTCATCGGAGAATCCACGGAAGCGCGCGAGCATGAAGAAGCTGCCTTCGCTCGGCAGCAGTTCGAAGCGCGATTCGCGCAGCGCTTTTGTCAGCAGATCGCGTTTCTTCTGATAAAACGCGGACAGGCCAAGATAACTTTCCCGGTTCGCAAGCGCATCGGCGAACGCGTACTGCATCGGCGTATCGGCGGAAAACACCATGAACTGATGCACCTTGCGGATCTCGTCCATCAACGCGGCAGGTGCGAGACAGTAGCCGACGCGCCAGCCGGTCACGTGATACGACTTGCCGAACGAAGACACGATCACGCTGCGTTCGGCGAGGTCCCGATAGCACGCCATGCTCTGATGCTTCGCGCCGTCGAATACGACGTGTTCGTACACTTCGTCGGAGAGAATCACGATATCGGTGTTGCGCGTGACCGCGCGCAGGCGCTCGATGTCGGCGTCGCTGAAAATGGTCGCGGTGGGATTGTGCGGCGTGTTGATGATGATCATGCGCGTCTTCGGCGTGATCGCGGCCGACACCTCGTCCCAGTCCACGCGAAAGTGTTCTAGCGAGAGCTTGATCGGCACCGGCGTTGCGCCCTGCAGCCGAACGATCGGCGCGTAGCTGTCGAACGAAGGCTCGAAGTAGATCACCTCGTCGCCCGGATGCACGAGCGCGCTGATCGTCGAATAGAGGCCTTCGCTCGCGCTCGCGATGACGGTCACTTCGGTCGACGGGTCGTAGCGCACGCCATACAGCTGCTCGACCTTGTTCGACAGCGCCTCGCGCAGCGCGCCGATACCGGCCATGGGTGCGTACTGGTTATGACCGGCGCGCATGGCCTCTGCGACGCCATCAACGAGCTTCGGGTCCGGCGCGAAATTCGGCGCGCCCTGCGAGAGGTTCAGCGCGTTGTGTTCGGCGGCCAGCTGGCCGATGACGGTAAAGATCGTCGTGCCCACGTCGGGCAGTTTCGAGCGGGCTTGCAAGGCGCTCTGCATGAGGGTTCCTCCATCGGACAGCGTATCGACGGGACGCCACTCGTGCGGCAATCCCATCCTGTTGCTGCCGATTAGGCATCAACCAATACGCAGCCACAATCGAAAGTTTGTCATGCACGGCATGCGTTTACGTCATGGCGTCGCCTGGCGCCGTGGTGGGCCTCAGTCTTCGTCCATCAGACGGACCTTGACCTTCTTGCCCTTCACCTTGCCCGCGTTGAGCTTGCGAAGCGCATCCTTCGCCACGCCGCGCTCGATCGCCACGTAGGTAGAAAATTCCGTTACGTTGATCTTGCCGATCTGCGAGCCGGCAAAACCCGCGTCGCCGGTCAGCGCGCCGAGCACGTCGCCGGGACGGATCTTTTCCTTGCGGCCGCCGAGAATCTGCAGCGTTTCCATCGGCGGCAAAAGCGGCGCGTTGCTCGCCGGCTTCAGCGCGGAGACGGGATGCCATTCGACTTCGCGCCCCTTCGCCTGCTCGATGCTGCCGACGCGCCCCATCTCGTTCATGCTCGCGAGGCTGAGCGCCCAGCCTTCCTGATCCGCGCGGCCCGTGCGACCGATGCGGTGTACATGCACTTCGGGATCAGGCGTGACGTCGACGTTGATCACCGCTTCGAGTTGCGCGATGTCGAGACCGCGCGCCGCGACGTCGGTGGCGACGAGCACGGAACAGCTGCGGTTCGCGAACTGGATCAGCACCTGATCGCGTTCGCGCTGGTCGAGTTCGCCATGCAACGCGAGCGCATGAAAACCCTGCGCGCGCAGCACGTCGAGCAGATCGCGACATTGCTGCTTCGTATTGCAGAACGCGATCGTGCTGACCGGACGGTAATGATTCAGCAGCAGCCCGACGGTATGCAGGCGGTCGTTCTCCGTCACTTCATAGAAGCGCTGGCGGATCTTGCTGTCGTCGTGACGCTCCTCGAGCTTCACGTCCTTCGGATTGCGCAGGAACTGCTGGCTCAGCTTGCCGATGCCTTCGGGATACGTCGCGGAAAACAGCAGCGTCTGGCGTTCTTTCGGGCATTGACGCACGACCGTGGCGATGTCGTCGAAGAAGCCCATGTCGAGCATGCGATCAGCTTCGTCGAGGACGAGCGTGTTGAGCGCTTTCAGATCGAGGCTGCCGCGCTCAAGGTGATCCATGATGCGGCCCGGTGTGCCGACGACGATGTGCGCGCCGTGTTCGAGGCTCGCGGTTTGCGGACGCATCGGCGTGCCGCCGCAGAGCGTCAGCACCTTGACGTTTTCTTCGGCGCGCGCGAGGCGGCGGATTTCCTGCGTGACCTGGTCGGCGAGTTCGCGCGTCGGGCAGAGCACCATCGACTGCACCGCGTAGTTACGCACATCGAGGCGCGCGAGCAGCGCGAGGGCGAACGCAGCCGTCTTGCCGCTGCCGGTCTTCGCCTGCGCGATCAGATCCTGGCCGGCGAGCGCGACCGGCAGGCTGGCGGCCTGGATTGGTGTCATCTCCAGATAGCCGAGCTGCGTGAGGTTGGCCAGCATCGCGGGCGGCAGCGGCAACTGGCTGAAAGGGGCGGGAGTGGGTTTGATCATGTGTTTTGCCTGAGAGTCTGCGTATGCGTCGGCTTACGAAAGCGGACGGCCTTCGATCTGCTCGTAGACGATCGTGCCATCGTCCGCGTCGAAGCGCTCGACGTAGTTGCGCGCGCCGCACATCGGGCAGCGGAACATCAGTCCTTGCCCTTCATTCTTGATGACGACGTCGGACGTTTCCCACTGGGCGTCGCATGACTGGTTTCTGCACGTAAACATCGTTGATTCTCCCGCCTGATCCGGCTGTCTGTTGAGGCTTGCCACGTGTGCGAAGCCAGGGCAGCGCGGATTTCGTGGTGCGTTATATCGAAAGCCCGGCAGTGTCGCACGAAACGGATTCCGCTCGACCGGTTTCGCCCGTCGCGGCGCCGCGTTCTCCGTAATAGACCACAAATAGCACCCGGATCGCGGGAAGAATCGTATGTCGCTGGATACGATGCATCTTGACAGGTGACCATACGGTCACCTATTGTGAGAAACATGGATGACGTATTTAGAGCTTTGGCCGATCCGACGCGCCGCAGCCTGCTCGACGAACTGTTCAAGGAAGACGGACAGACGTTGAGCGCGCTGGAAGCCCGGCTGCCGATGACGCGCTTCGGCGTGATGAAGCACCTGAAGCTGCTGGAAGAGGCAGGGCTTGTTGTCGCCCGTCGACAGGGGCGCGAGAAGCGGCACTTTCTGAACGCCGTCCCGATCCAGCTGATCTACGACCGCTGGGTGAGCAAGTACGCCGCACCGTGGGCCGCCACGCTGAGCGGGCTGAAACATCAGCTGGAGGACAGGACGATGGAAAAAGTGTTCGAGATTTACATCAAGACGACGCCGGAACGCCTGTGGGAAGCGATCACCAACAAGGAAATGCGGGCGAAATATACGTTCGGAATTCAGCTGAGTTCGGACTGGACGCCGGGCTCGCGCTACGAGGCCCTGGGCGGCGGTCACGCGACGTCGGGCCTGGCGGCTGGCAGCGTGGTTGTCGAAGGCGAGAACCTGGAGGTCGATCCACCGAAACGGCTCGTGCAGAGCTTCCGCGCGCTGTGGAGCGACAACGTGAAGAGCGAAGGCACGACGCGCGTGACGTGGGAAATCGAGCAGATCGCGGATTCGTGCCGCCTGACGGTGACGCACGATGAGCTGCGCGAGAACGCGAATCCCGAGTTGTACGGCGGATGGCCGATGATTCTTTCCGGGCTCAAGACGTTGCTTGAGACGGGGGAGATGCTGACGACGCCTGGGTCGCTGATGTACGCGACGGATCCGGCGTCCGGGGCTTGAGCGGGGCCCGCAAGGTCGCTTGCGCAGCAGAGTGGATCATCGGTGATGAGCGGGCACGCGCGGTGGCGCGTGTCCGTTTGTTCGTTGAGCGCCGGTGCATCGATGTTCCGACGCACGCAGCGCTTCATCGTCACGCCCTGCCGGTTTGATCAGGTGTCACAAAAGCAGCCTCCCATGTGTTCAAGTCCTGAACAGGCGTCCCACCGCGTGTTCAAGTCTGGCGCATCGATCTGAACCGCAAAGCATCGGTTCAACGACGCGCATCGCCGCAGTGCCTCTTTGCACACGCATGAATCGCACCGGATACGCCATTGGCACGCTTCTGGCGTATCCGGTTCGCGGCTGGCAGAAGAGCGCACCGACGATAAACGATCACACATGTGAGGAGCACACTGATGAACCATGCAGAGATGCAGTTCCTGACCACCGAATTCCCGTACAAGAAGCAGTACGCGAACTTCATCGGCGGCGAGTGGATAAAGCCCGTTGGCGGCGAGTATTTCGATAACATCTCGCCGATCACCGGCGAGCCGTTCACATCGATTCCCCGCTCTCGCGAAGCCGACATCGAACTCGCGCTCGACGCCGCGCATCGCGCAAAAGTCGCGTGGGGCAAAACGTCGACGACCGAGCGCGCGAACATCCTGAACCGCATCGCCGATCGCATGGAAGCGAACCTGCAGCGCATCGCCGTCGCGGAAACGACCGACAACGGCAAGCCGCTGCGCGAAACCATGGCGGCCGACATTCCGCTCGCGATCGATCACTTCCGCTATTTCGCGGGCTGCGCGCGCGCACAGGAAGGCTCGATCTCGCAGGTCGACGAAGACACCGTCGCGTATCACTTTCATGAGCCGCTAGGCGTTGTCGGCCAGATCATTCCGTGGAATTTCCCGATCCTGATGGCGGTGTGGAAACTCGCGCCGGCGCTCGCCGCGGGCAACTGTGTCGTGCTTAAGCCCGCGGAACAGACGCCCGCCTCGATCCTTGTGCTGCTCGAACTGATTCATGACCTGCTGCCGCCTGGCGTGCTGAACGTCGTCAACGGCTTCGGCCTGGAAGCGGGCAAACCGCTGGCGTCGAACAAGCGCATCGCCAAGATCGCGTTCACGGGTGAGACGACGACGGGCCGTCTGATCATGCAGTACGCGAGCCAGAACATCATTCCCGTGACACTTGAACTCGGTGGCAAGAGTCCGAATATTTTCTTCGCCGATGTGATGGATCAAGACGACAGCTACTTCGACAAGGCGCTCGAAGGCTTCACGATGTTCGCGCTGAACCAGGGCGAAGTGTGTACGTGTCCGTCGCGCGTGCTCGTCGACGAAAAGATCTACGACAAATTCATGGAGCGCGCGCTCAAGCGTGTAGCGGCGATTACGCAAGGCCACCCGCTCGATACGAAAACGATGATCGGTGCGCAGGCTTCGCAGGAGCAGCTTGAGAAGATCCTGTCGTATGTCGATCTCGGCAAGCAGGAAGGCGCCGAGTGTCTGATTGGCGGCGAGCGCAACACGTTGAGCGGTGAATTGAGCAAAGGCTATTACGTGAAGCCGACCGTGTTCAAAGGCCACAACAAGATGCGGATCTTCCAGGAAGAGATCTTTGGGCCGGTCGTCTCCGTCACGACCTTCAAAAACGAAGACGAAGCGCTGGAGATCGCCAACGACACGCTCTACGGCCTCGGCGCAGGCGTCTGGACTCGCGACGGCACGCGTGCCTACCGCTTTGGCCGCGGAATCCAGGCTGGACGCGTATGGACGAACTGCTATCACGCGTATCCGGCCCATGCGGCATTTGGCGGATACAAGCAGTCCGGCATCGGACGCGAGAATCACAAGATGATGCTCGATCACTACCAGCAAACGAAGAATCTCCTCGTCAGCTACAGCGAGAAGCCGCTGGGCTTCTTCTGAGCTCGACGCTCCCGTGGGCGAGTTGCACGTTGCGGTTCGCCCTTTTTTTCACTGGAGTGACGTCATGGCAGACGATGGAGTAGCACGCGTGATCGCAACCCCCGCCGCGGAAGCGTTGATCCACGAACTCGGCGCCGAACACGGATCGATTCTGTTTCATCAGTCGGGCGGATGTTGCGATGGCAGCGCGCCGATGTGTTTTCCTGCGTCGGAGTTCATGGTGGGCAGCTCGGACGTGCGGCTCGGCGAGATTGCCGGTGTGCCGTTCTTCATGAGCGAATCGCAATTCGAATACTGGCAGCACACGCAGTTGATCATCGATGTCGTACCCGGCAACGGCGGTATGTTTTCGCTTGAACGTCCTACCGGGATGCGCTTTCTTACGCGTTCGCGTCTCTTCGAAGATGCGGAAAACGCGTGGCTCGAAAAGCATCCGGTTGCGCGCGCGGATGCGTGATCAAGCGTGATTAAAGGCGTTTTCTCTCAGGCAGACGGCGGCGCAGGGACCGCTGCCGTCGCTGCGGCTGTTTCTTCCAGCGAGGCATCGCTTTCATCTTTAAGGCCGACGCCAGTCAACCCGAGGCGACGCGCATGCGTCAGCAGATAATGCAGCCGATGTGCTGCGGCCTCATATGAAAGCCCTTCAGGACGCACGTTCGAAATGCAGTTGCGCTGCGCGTCGCTGCAACCGGGTTTCGGCGCCCATGTCAAATAGATGCCAAGGCTGTCTGGCGAACTGAGGCCGGGCCGCTCGCCGATCAGCATCACCACCAGCTTTGTTTTCAACAGCTCACCGATTTCGTCGCCGAGCGCGACACGGCTCTGGCGCGCCACGACAACGGGACCGATTTTCCAGTCCGAAAGTCGCGCACAGACGTCCTGCAATAAAGGCAACGACTGTCGCGACGCGGCGAACGCAGAAAGACCATCGGCGATGACGAACACGACGTCGGGCGAATCTATCGTGACACGCGCCAGCGCTTCACGGCTCTCGTCGGACAAACGCCGCCCAAGATCCGGACGACGCAGATAATGCTCGCGATCGGGTGCCGCGCTATGCACATCGATCGATGTAAAACCATGCGCGCGCAGCTGTTCATGCAAGGCATCGGCGTCGAGCGGATGATGCACGGCGTCGCGCGCCTGCGCGTGCGAGAGGTCGAATGCCAGTAGCGGCGCGGTCGGCAGACTGTTTCCCGCGCGACCCAATGCAATACGTGCGTTAGTGAATTCACGCAGCGCGTTCCATGGATTCTTTTCGAGGAAGTCGCTCATGCGAGGTCGGCTCCCATCCAGTCTTTAGCGCCTTGCAGTAGCGGCTGGCGCGGAGATGCGCTCAAAAGCGCGCCGCGCGTGTCGGTGATCTGCATCGCCTCAAGCCACGCTTCGAATTCCGGCGCGCGACGCAGGCCTAAAACATCGCGCACGTACAACGCATCGTGAAACGACGTGCTTTGATAGTTGAGCATCACGTCGTCGGCGCCCGGAACGCCCATGATGAAATTGACGCCCGCAACACCCAGCAGCGTGAGCAGATTGTCCATGTCGTCCTGATCGGCTTCCGCGTGATTCGTGTAGCAGATGTCGCAACCCATCGGCACGCCAAGCAGCTTGCCGCAGAAGTGATCTTCGAGACCGGCGCGCGTGATCTGCTTGCCGTCGTACAGATACTCCGGCCCGATAAAGCCGACCACCGTGTTCACCAGAAACGGATTGAACTTGCGCGCGACAGCATACGCGCGCGCTTCACATGTCTGCTGGTCGACGCCATGATGCGCGTTCGCCGAAAGCGCGCTGCCCTGCCCGGTTTCGAAATACATCAGGTTGTCTCCGACCGTTCCGCGTTTGAGCGACAACCCGGCCTCATAACCTTCCTGCAAAAGCGCAAGCGTGATGCCAAAGCCCGCGTTTGCCTTCTCCGTGCCCGCGATCGACTGGAACACGAGATCGACCGGCGCGCCCTTCTCTATCGCGGCAATCGTGTTCGTGACGTGCGTGAGCACGCATGACTGCGTCGGCACCTGATAGCGTTGACGGAAGCCGTCGACCATGTGCAGCAGCGTGGTGATGGCGGCGAGGCTGTCGGTGGCGGGATTGATGCCGATCATCGCATCGCCGCAACCGTACATCAGGCCATCGAGCATCGACGCCGCGATGCCCTTGACGTCATCGGTTGCGTGATTCGGTTGCAGGCGCACGGACATGTGTCCGGGCAAGCCGACGGTATTGCGAAAGCGCGTCACCACCGGACGCTTGCGCGCCGCCACGATCAGATCCTGATTGCGCATCAGTTTCGACACCGCCGCGACCATCTCCGGTGTCAGGCCCGCCGTGATTCGTGTGAGCGCCGCGGTATCCGTCGTGCTGGAGAGCAGCCAGTTGCGGAAATCGCCGACTGTCAGATGTGCGATTTCGGCGAACGCTTCGGGCGAGTGATCGTCGATGACGAGGCGTGTGACTTCGTCGCTTTCGTACGGCACGACCGCTTCGTTGAGGAACGTGCGCAGCGGCACCGATGCGAGCGCGATCTTCGCGGCGACGCGTTCCTCCTCGCTTGCCGCCGCGATGCCGGCGAGCTGGTCGCCGGAGCGCAGCGGGCTCGCCTTCGCCAGCAGGGTCTTCAGATCGGCGAACCGGTACGTACGGCTGCCGATAGTCTCCGTATAGTTCATCTTCCGTTGCTCCATCGCCGTTGCCCGGAAGCAGCGGCTTTGCGTGGCGCGTCAGTCTTCGAGCAGGGCGTTCGCCGAAGCGGCTTCATGCTGACGACGTGTCGACACGAAGTACAGGTAGCCGGGCACGAGAGCGATCGCGAACACAATCGCCACCCGAAAGTTGAAGTACACCATGCGCTTGTGTGGGCCGCAAGCAGACGCCCATCGGCCGATGGTAGAGCGCCATTAATCGAAGTGTTATCGGAAATCGGCAAAGATCAGGCGATTTGACGGCATTAAGCGTCTGCCGCATCGCGCGGCCGGTCAGGCGAGCTTGCCTGACCGCCTGTTCCACGCATTACGAAAGTGCTTCGTCGCGACGGAGCAGTGCATCGAGACGGCCGTCCTGATCCAGCGCTGACAGATCGTCGAATCCACCGACATGCGTCGCGCCGATGTAAATCTGCGGGACAGTGCGACGCCCTGTTTTCTTCGCCAGCGCGATGGCCGCGTCGCGGTCGCCTTCGATACTGATTTCGTTGTACGCCACCCCTTTGCCGCGCAGTAGCGCCTTCGCTGCGAGACAGTACGGGCACGTCGGTGTTGAGTAGATCGTGACTGAAGACATGATGATTACCTTTGAAAGAGTTTCCGTCGACGACGGTGTGACTGAACTATAAAAGTCATCCCCTCGATCGTTAATAGCGTGGCGGCTCATCAAAATGCTCATTCGGCTCATCGGCGTTTTGGGCGATCAGACAATAGAAACAACGCGATGCGATTTGACAGACGTGCGAACGCATCGCATGCGTCACGCCGTTTGGGAGATGGAGGATGAAGAACAACGGCCCTTGCCGGGCCGTCGTTTATTCCGCGCGGATGTTGCCGCCGGAGGAACGCCAGCGCGCCGGCGTCACACCGATCTGACGTTTGAAGACCCGCTGGAACGCGGCTTCCGACTGATAGCCCACTGCTTCGCCGATCCCGGCGACCGGCGTGGTGGACTGCAACAGGGCACGGCCGGCGATCGTCATGCGCACTTCGGTGAGCACGTCGGTGGCCGAGCGGCCGATGGCTTCCTGGAACTGCCGCACGAACGTCGCGCGCGACATGTTGCAGAGCGACGCGAGCTGATCGAGCGTCCACGGCTCGCCGGGCGTCTCGAACATCGCCGAGACCGCCGCCTGCAGGCGCGGCCGGCCCGCGAGCGCGAGCAGCCCGTGTGGCGGCGCCGACAGTTCGCTCGCGAAGCGCAGCGTCAGCGCGAACAACGCCGCCGAGAGATGGCTCACGAGCGTCTCGCTGCCGGGACCGTCGTCGGTGGCTTCCTCTCTCATCAATTCGATCAGGCGTGTGAGGCGCGAGTTCGCCGTCGACTGGGTGGATTCGCCTGCCTCGCCGCGCGCGTTGCCCGCGTTCGCGCTGCGGACGATCAGGCGCCCCGGCAGGTGATCGCGCAGCAACCGGTCGGGGACCGCGCCGAGCAGGAAGCGGCCGCAGAGGATGTCCGCCGATGCGCCCTCGCCGCCGTTCTCCAGGACCACCGAAGAGATCGCCTGACGCGGCGTTGGCTGGCTGGGCGTCGCACCGCTGCCGTCGTGGATGCGATGGGCGTCGCCGGCTGGAAACACGATGATGTCGCCCGGGAAGAGCCGCTCGAGCGGGCCGGTGCCGTCCTCAACGACCGCGCTGCCGGAGAGCAGCACGTGGTACGGGATTTCGCGGACACCCGACTTTTCCTGGTTGATGGCCCACGGGGCGCCGAAGTGACAGCGCACATCGAGGCGTCCGGTGACGGGCATCAGGGAAAGGAGTCGACTTAACAGATCCATATGAGCCGCTTGAGCATGTTTATGCGTCGTTTGAGGATTAGCGCCGGGCAAGCGCCGACATATAGTGACGTCATGCAATGCCAGTCGATTCTACTTGAGGAGGGTGCAGGCCGTTGGGGCCGGTGTCCACGTCCTGTGGACCGGGGCTGTGACCGGTTGTCGGCCATGTGCGATCCCCATTGAGGATGTCATGAAAACAGTTCAAACCGATGTTGCGATTATTGGCGCCGGCAGTGCCGGCTTGCCGGCGTACCGCGCGGCGAAGGCAGCGGGCGCGTCCGCGATGCTCATCGAGGGCGGGCCTTATGGGACGACCTGTGCGCGTGTGGGATGTATGCCGTCGAAGCTGCTTATCGCGGCTGCTGAGGCCGCGCATGCTGCGGCGCGGACGGCGCCGTTTGGCGTGCACGTCGATGGGATGATTCGTATCGATGGTCGCGAGGTGATGGCGCGAGTGAAGGGCGAACGCGACCGCTTCGTGGGTTTTGTGGTCGAGAGCACCGAGGGGATTCCTGAAGCGGACCGGTTGATCGGTTACGCGCGGTTTATCGATGACGGGTTGTTGCAGGTCGGCGACCACACGCAGGTGCGCGCGCGCAGTGTGGTGATTGCGACCGGGTCGTCGCCGTATGTGCCGGAGATGTATCGGAAGCTGGGCGACCGGGCGATTGTGAATGACGATGTTTTTGCCTGGGATGATCTGCCGCGGAAGGTGGCTGTTGTGGGCGCGGGTGTGATCGGGCTGGAGCTGGGGCAGGCTTTGTCGCGTTTGGGCGTGGATGTGACGGTTATCGGCGCACGTGGGCGGGTTGGGCCTTTGACGGATCCTGTTATCAAGGATTACGCCGGAAAGGTGTTCGCCGATGAGTTCCGGTTTTTTGCGCGGGCCGAGGTTGAGGCTGTTTCGCGTGAGGGCGATAGCGTGCGGATGCGGTATCGGACTGAGGCTGGCTCTGATTCTGGTTCGGGGCAGGTGGTTGAGGATACGTTTGACTATGTGCTGGTTACGGCTGGACGAAGGGCTAATGTGGCTGGGCTGGCGTTGGGGAATACGTCGCTAGTGGTCGATAAGGACGGCGTGCCCGTTTATGATCCGCTGACTTTGCAGGCTGGTGCGCATCCTGTGTTTATTGCTGGGGATGTGAACGGTGTATTGCCGTTGCTGCATGAGGCTGCGGATGAAGGTAAGGTCGCGGGGACGAATGCTGCGCGGTTTCCGGATGTTGCTGCGCTGGTTAGAAGGGCTCGGATTTCGGTGGTGTTTTCGGACCCGGGCGTGGCGATGGTTGGTGCGCGGTTTGTCGATCTGGCGCCGGGTTCGTTTGTGGTCGGTGAGGTTAGTTTCGAAGACCAGGGGCGTAGCCGCATCATGTTGCGTAATCGTGGGTTGATGCATGTGTATGCCGACAAGACTACGCGGCAGTTCGTCGGCGCGGAATGGATCGGGCCGGATGCTGAACATATCGCTCACCTGCTCTCATGGGCGCTGCAGATGAAGCTCACCGTCGATGCGATGCTGGAGATGCCTTTTTATCACCCTGTGGTTGAGGAAGGGGTGAGGACGGCTTTAAAGGCGGCGGTGGTAGCGCTGGAAGAGGCTGGAACCTGAGTGTGATTTTGGGCCTCTCAATGTAGAGATGCTCACGGGTCCGGCGGGTCTCCGGAAATGCAGCGGCCAATCACCGCAAAATTTGCGGTGATTGGCACGGATATTCTCCGCATCGTTTGCGGTGATTGAGGGCTCGATTTTCTGGCGAGATAGCGGCCGGACTGTTTTTGCCGACCATAGTCACAAACGTGACGAGAGTTTGATTCAACGCAGAAGCGCGAACGGATTTGCTGCCCGGTGGCCATTCGGCATATTGTTTGAGAATTTTCACTGCGTGAAAATAGATCGGATGACTCACTAAGCGTCATCGATCGAACCGATTGATAGAACAGCGGAGAACATCTGGAAGGAAAAGAAGCGCGGGCCGTATGGGCGGCAACCCATACGGCCCGCTGACCACAACCAACTCACCGAAGGAGTTGATCATGGCTGACGCCAATCATAAAGCAGTTGCACCTGTTACCGAACGTTTTGCGACGATTTCGTCACAAAGACGACCGCGACCGATCAGAAGCGTCCACGATTACTACCGTCCACGGAAGGATTTACCGCCCGCGCCCTGGATTCGTCTCGCCGGGCGATGGCTCGACAAAGCGGGCTTCACGATTAATAGCCGTATTCGCGTTGAAGTGCATCGTGGAAAGCTCGTTATCACGCTCGCAACCTGACACGCCTCCCAAACAATAAGCCCGGTGCGAACTGGGTTTGTTGTTCGAAAAGGCCGGTTGAACGGCGAAGTTCGTGATTGTCCCCGCATAAACGACGGCTCCTGTCGCGATCTCCAGAGGATTTTTCCCCTAAGCTTCTGAGCAGAGAGCCAACCCGCACGTTACAATCACATTCGGCACGACGCCGGACCGCCAGTGCCACGTGATGGGGCATATGGATACGTTGACTCCCGGTGAGCGCAGCGAGCGGATGGCGCGGATCAAGGCGAAGAACACCAAGCCGGAGCTTGCTGTCCGAAAGCTAGTCCACAGGATGGGTTTTCGATATCGGCTGCACGGAAAAGGACTTCCAGGGCACCCCGATCTGGTCTTCGCCGGACGACGCAAAGTGATATTTGTTCACGGGTGCTTTTGGCATCGGCACGAAGACTGCAAACTCGCGAGGCTTCCGAAGAGCCGACTGGATTTCTGGAAACAGAAGCTCGACGCAAACGTTCAGCGGGACAAGGAAGTCGAGCGACGACTTGCTGAGATCGGGTGGGAAGTCATGATCGTTTGGGAATGTGAAGTGAAGACCGAAATTGGGTTGATGTCACGCATCAAGGCTTTCCTGGACGGCACGGAGAACAACAATGAAAGCAGTTGAGCTTTACGCAGGTGCCGGCGGTCTCGCGATGGGTGTTGGGCTCGCCGGTTTTAAACCGCTAGCCGTCGTTGAATGGGATCGGTGGGCCTGCGACACGATCCGTGAAAATCAACGGCGAGGCTTCCCGCTAGTGGCTGATTGGCCGCTCTACGAAGGCGATGTCCGCAAGTTCGATTGGTCAAGCATCGAAGATGACGTCGATCTACTCGCGGGCGGCCCGCCGTGTCAGCCGTTTTCGATGGGTGGCAAGCACCAGGCGCATGACGACACCCGCGACATGTTTCCCGCCACGGTCGACATTGTCCGCAAGTTGCGACCGAAAGCGTTCATCGTGGAGAATGTGAAAGGATTAACTCGCTCCACATTCGCCAACTATTACCAATACATCCTGTTGCAGCTGGAGTTTCCAGAGGTCCCGGCCAAGCGAAACGAGGAATGGTTCGACCACCTGCTTCGTCTCCAGGTGGAACGCACGAGCGGTCGTCAAAAGGGTAGGAAGCTAACTTATAACGTCGTCCCGACCTTGGTCAACGCGGCGGACTACGGCGTCCCGCAAAAACGAGAGCGTGTATTCATCGTTGGTTTTCGATCTGACCTGGCAGTCGATTGGAGTTTCCCGCGACCGACTCACAGCTTCGATCAGTTGCTTCGCGACCAGTGGGTAAGCGGTGAATATTGGGAGCGTCATGGCGTCGCGCGTCGCAATCGCCCTACCATGGCGGCAAGCATGGAAGCGCGGGTACGCCGCTTGGCGAGCTCCTTGCCGTTCGCCGAAGAACTGCCGTGGCGCACAGTGCGCGACGCTATCGCCGGACTCCCGAGCCCATCGTCGCGCGCAGCAAACCACTACTCTGACCACCGACTCCAGCCTGGCGCGCGTGTATATCCCGGTCACACAGGCAGCCCGCTGGATCTGCCAGCTAAAACGTTGAAAGCCGGTGATCACGGAGTGCCTGGCGGGGAAAACATGTTGGTGAATACAGACGGATCGGTGCGGTACTTCTCTATTCGAGAGTCCGCGCGCATCCAGACGTTCCCGGATGGTTTCATTTTTCACGGATCCTGGACAGAAACCATGCGCCAGCTCGGCAATGCGGTTCCGGTCGCCCTCGGGCACGCTGTCGCACGCAGCGTTGCAGAAAAACTCGCGACGGTTCAATTGGAAAAGCTTTCGCGGCAGCGCGGTAGCGTGCGAGGGGCAGCATGACGGCACAAAATGGGAATGTCATTCCCTTTAACCCGCTCGATAAGAAAAATCTTGGCGCCAGCGTCGCCGAGGCGATGTTGGAACAAAAGCCGCAACCGCTAGGTGAATTGGAGCAGTTCTTTGGCGTCGGTATCTACGCCATTTACTACACAGGCGACTTCGAGCCTTACTCGCCACTCGCAGAGCGCAATCGCAACGGGTTGTTTCAAGCACCGATTTACGTCGGCAAAGCAGTGCCTGCGGGGGCTCGAAAGGGTGGCGGAGTCGGAGATATTCGCAGCCGTGCTCTCTTTGATCGTCTGCGCGAGCACGCGGAGAGCGTTGAGCTCGCGAGCAACCTGGATCTCGACGATTTTTACTGCCGGTTCCTGGTTGTCGACGATATCTGGATTCCGCTCGGGGAATCTCTCCTTATCGCCAAATTCGCACCGCTGTGGAACGCGTCCATCGACGGGTTTGGCAATCACAATCCGGGGGCAGGTCGATATGCCGGGTTACGCCCTCGATGGGATGTCCTGCATCCAGGCCGCGCTTGGGCTGAAAAATGTCGAGTGCGACCGGAGACCCAAGAACATATCGTCCGAGATGTTCACAACTATTTCTCCTCGATCGCTTTCCCTGCGTCACACCACGTGCTCGGGCCCGACCAGCAACCAGAAGTCTAAACTCGGCGGCGGCGTCAGGCGTGCGAGAAACTCCTGTTCTTCGAGCCGCCCTGCCCGTTCGACATTTTCCGTAACAAGTGAGTCGGTGATGCTGCGGCGAACGCCTTCACTGATTTTCACGTTGTTTCCATGTCGAGCAGGCTTAAATCGCGTGGCAAGCGACGCCCCGCTCACCGCGCCCTTAGCTTCAATTTCGCTAGCAGATAGCCGGAAACGCAGCCCGCAAGTTCGATCGCCGCCGTTGCCTCGTCCTCGCTGACCGTCGACGGCCAAGGACGACCGTGCCCGGTGCCTTCCTTGTTCCGGAGCTTGTTGACGGCACAGGCCGAAGCGAACAGACCACGCTCTAACGCCTTCGCGGGTGGCTCGCCAGGCTCGGCCGGTTGTTCGGGAACTGCTAGGCCAAGCGCCATGAAGGCCATGCCGAGCAGGGCCATGAAATTCGCGCCAGCTGGATAATCGCCTCGAATGGAGGTCAGGACATGAGCAGCCGTCGCCTCCATCAAGTCCTTTCCGGTTCCCGTGAGCAGCGCGGCGTCTTGCGAGCCGCGCTGCGCCCGGACGGCATAGGCTTGGAGGGCGATAGTCATTTCAGCGCATTTTAGCCCGTCGAGAACCTTGGCCCCGAAGGTGCCGTCGTCGGCCAGCCAGAAGCCCTCGCGTCGAACGTCGATTGGGCGTTGGCGATCGCTTCGTCGCCAACGTAGTTCTCTGCCCTCTTGCGGAAGCCTCCGCGCGCGCGAACCTTCGCGAGCAGAGTGTGAACGAGTCGTCCCCCAGCTTCTTCCTCGCCGAGCATCGCGTCGTGCAGAATCGCGCGAACCCGCTTCGCCTTGCCGATCTGCTGTCCCTGCTGCTTGGGATCGAGAGCACCCAGGCCGGCTCTGTTGACCAGAAACTCAATGTCCGAATGGCTTGGCTCGCGATAGTCGCCTCCAGACTGTCTTGCCTTGGAGTCGTCCACAAGTTGGCAAACCGCCGCGATTATGGCGTCGTTCAATGGAAGGAGCATTTTCGTTCTTTGAGTAATTTGCTACCCCCATTTTCTCACTAAACAGCCATCGGCAATTCGATGCCGAAGCGATCGAGCGTCGCTTCGAGTTTGGTGAATGGCTTTGTGTGTTGGTGTTTGCGAAGCGGGGCGAACTGAAATTGATGCGAGTTCGCCGGACGGCTCACTAGTTGGCTCACCGCGCACACAAAGCGAAAGGCCCGAACAGTAGGCGCAGGGGGTCTCGCGTCGATTTTGATGGGAATCAGGAATTCGAACCCAGACCTGCAGATTACGATTCCGCTCGGCCCGACCCAGAATCACACGGGACTCTCAAGGTCGACTAGTTGCACGAACGTTTTCGACCGATTGCATTACTATGACGCCAGTTGCACTTACTTTGGCGCCTGATGCTTACTCTGGCGCCCTACGACACAAGTTCAAATCAAACATCAATATTCCCCGCCCTAAGCGCATTCGACTCGATGAAAGCCCGCCGCGGCTCAACATCATCGCCCATCAAGGTGGTGAAGATCCCATCCGCAGCAATAGCATCCTCGATCTGCACACGCAGCAAACGCCTTACAGCCGGATCCATCGTCGTCTCCCAAAGCTGCCCAGGATTCATCTCACCGAGGCCTTTATAACGCTGCTTGGAGACGTTGCGTTCAGCATCCGCAATCAACCACTTCATAGCGCTCTTGAAGTCGGTGACGGCCATACTCCGCTCACCACGCTTGATCACAGCACCCGCCCCAATCAACCCCTTGAATGTATTAGCGGTGTTAACAAGCTGCTGATAGTCAGCAGTCAGCTGAAACTCTTCATCGAGAACCGAAACCTTCTGATTCCCGTGATGCGTCCGTGACACCTTAAGCGAGCGCAACTCACGCACCGGGTCATACATCGACGAAACCGTAACCTCTGGCTTCAAAGGATCATCCCGCAACTTGGCCTCAAGCGCCTTAGCCGACGCCTCAGTAGAAGCCTCGCTAGAGAGATCAATCAAAACCCCATCCATGACAGCCTCAAGCGCACCAGCGTCATACAAACGGCTCAACCGATCCACAACCGCCTGCGCCAGCAAATAAGAACGAGCCAGCTCACCCAACGCATCGCCAGCAATCGGCGTAGCCCCTTCCGAAGGCAGCAGTTCCGACCCATTCAAAGCCAGCTTCAACATATGCGCATTAAGATCAGCGGCATCCTTCAGATACCGTTCATCCTTCCCGGCCTTAACCTTGTACAAAGGCGGCTGCGCGATATAGATATACCCGCGCTCGATCATCTCCGGCATCTGCCGATAGAAGAACGTGAGCAACAACGTCCGGATGTGCGCGCCGTCCACGTCGGCATCGGTCATGATGATGATGCGGTGATAGCGCAGCTTGTCGAGGTTGTAGTCTTCCTTGCCGATCCCACATCCCAAAGCAGTAATCAGCGTCACGAGCTGCTCCGAAGAAAGCAGCTTGTCATACCGCGCCTTCTCGACGTTCAGCACCTTGCCGCGCAGCGGCAAGATAGCCTGAAACTTCCGGTCACGCCCCTGCTTCGCCGAGCCGCCTGCCGAGTCACCCTCGACGATATAAATCTCCGACTTCGCCGGATCCTTCTCCTGGCAATCCGCGAGCTTGCCCGGCAGACCGACGCCATCCAGCACGCCCTTGCGTCGCGTCATCTCACGCGCCTTGCGCGCTGCATCGCGCGCACGCGCCGCGTCGACGATCTTGCCGCAAATGATCTTCGCGTCGTTCGGCGTTTCCAGCAGGAATTCTTCGAGCGCCTTCGCCACCACGTCCTCAACCGGCGCACGCACTTCGGAAGAAACCAGCTTGTCCTTCGTCTGCGCGCTAAACTTCGGCTCCGGCACCTTCACCGAAAGCACGCACGAAAGCCCTTCGCGCATGTCGTCGCCCGACGTCTCGACCTTCGCCCTCTTCGCGACTTCGTGATCGGCGATGTACTTGTTCAACACGCGCGTCATCGCCGCACGCAGACCAGTAAGGTGAGTGCCGCCGTCACGCTGCGGAATGTTGTTCGTGAAGCACAGCACGTTCTCGTTGTAGCTGTCGTTCCACTGCATCGCCACTTCGACGCCCACGCCGTCCTTCTCGCCGCTCACGTGGAAAATCGTCGGGTGCAGCACGGACTTCGTCTTGTTGATGTACTCGACGAAACCCTTCACGCCGCCCACAAACGCGAAATCGTCTTCCTTGCCCGTGCGCTGGTCGGTCAAACGGATACGCACGCCGTTATTCAGGAACGACAGCTCACGAATACGCTTCGCGAGAATGTCGTAGTGATATTCGACGTTGCCGAAAATCGTCTCGTCGGCCATGAAGTGCACTTCAGTGCCGCGGTTTTCCGTATCGCCCACCACCAGGATCGGCGACACAGCCACGCCATTGACCTCTTCGATCACGCGGTTCTGCGGCACGCCACGATGGAACTCCATGAAGTGCTTCTTGCCGTCACGGCGAATCGTGAGGCGCAGCCACGCCGACAGCGCGTTCACACACGACACGCCCACGCCGTGCAGCCCGCCCGACACCTTGTAGCTGTTCTGGTCGAACTTGCCGCCCGCATGCAGCTCAGTCATCACGATTTCAGCGGCGCTGCGCTTCGGATCGTGCTTGTCGTCCATCTTGAGACCGGTCGGCACGCCGCGGCCGTTGTCGGTGATCGAGATCGAGTTATCCGCGTGGATGATCACCTTGATGTCGTTACAGTGGCCGGCGAGCGCTTCGTCGATCGAGTTGTCCAGCACTTCGAATACGAGGTGATGCAGACCGGTGCCGTCCGACGTATCGCCGATGTACATCCCAGGCCGCTTGCGCACCGCCTCCAGACCTTCGAGGATCTGAATGGACGAGGCGCCGTAGCTGTTATCGGGTTGCGAATTGTTCAGTTCAGTCATGGATTTTTTCCGGTTCTGCGTTACTGCTGCATTGCTGCTTCGTTACTGCTCGGGACTTTTCAAAACACCATAAAAACGCCAAAGGGGCACTGCGCCCCTTGGTGTCATCTGGTTGTCGAACGCTTTAAATGCGCATCGGCATCACGACGTACTTGAATTCCTCGTTCTCGGGAATCGTGATCAGCGCGCTGGAACTCGCGTCGCCGAGGCTCACCTCCAGCATGTCGACCTTCAGGTTCGCGAGCACGTCGAGCAGATACGTGACGTTGAACCCGATATCGACGCTATCGCCGGTGTAAGCGATTTCCAGTTCTTCCTGCGCCTCTTCCTGATCGGCGTTGGTGGACATGATCTTCAACTGGCCCGGCTCGATGATGCAGCGCACGCCCTTGAATTTGTCCGACGTCAGAATCGCCGCGCGCTGGAGCGAGCGCTGCAGTTCTTCACGGCCGATCACGAACTTGTTCTTGTGCGTTTTCGGAATCACACGCTGGAAGTCGGGGAACTTGCCTTCCACCAGCTTCGACACCAGTTCGACCTGGCCGAACGTGAACTTCACCTGCGTCGGCGCGATGTCGATCTTCAGCGTGTCGTCGATGTCTTCGAGCAGACGCTGCAGTTCGAGAATCGTCTTGCGCGGAATGATCACTTCCTGACGCGCAAACGAGCCCTCGATCTTCATCGACGAAAACGCCAGACGGTGGCCGTCGGTCGCAACCGCCATCAACTGGTCGCCATCAACTACGAGCAGCATGCCGTTCAGGTAATAACGGATGTCCTGCTGCGCCATCGAAAAATGGACCATGCCAAGCAACTGGCGGAACGTCTTCTGGGGAACCACGAGGTTCGCGCCGAAGTCTTTAGCCTGTGCGACGGTCGGGAATTCGTCGGCAGCCAGCGTTTGCAGCGCGAAGCGGCTCTTGCCGGACTGCACCGTGAGACGCTTGTCGTTCAGGGTGAGCGTGACCTGGCCATCGGGCATCGCGCGCAGGATGTCGAGCAGCTTGCGCGCGGCGACGGTCGTGGCAACCGATTCGCCGCCGACGCCGAAATCGGCGTGCGTGGTGATCTGAAGCTCAAGGTCCGTCGACAGGAACGATACGTCGGAGCCGTTCTTGGTAATCAGCAAGTTGGCGAGGATCGGCAACGTATGGCGGCGTTCTACGATGCCGCTCACGGTTTGCAGCGGCCTGAGGAGGTTATCGCGTTCGGTCTTGACCAGTTGCATAGAGTTCCTTCGTTATGTGACGGCCTGCGCGCCTCGTCCGGCAGCTTTGATGCGCGTGGGCCCCGCCCCCCGCTGGCTGGCGCCACGCTGCGCCAGTCACGGCGTGAAATCCGCCCGCGGCCGCCGGGCGGTTAAACCTGTATTGTGCCTTAAAACGGAACCGCTCCACTAAAATGGGGGCGAGTTCCGCAATAAACAGAGCGGATTGCGCCGCTCACGCACTCAATTCCGCGCTTAACCCTTGAGCGTCTGCTCCAGAACGTGCAATTCGTGATTCAGCTGCGCATCCTTGCTGCGCTCATCGGCAATCTTGCGCACCGCGTGCAGCACGGTGGTGTGATCGCGTCCACCAAACAGTTCGCCGATTTCCGGCAGGCTTTTCTGCGTGAGTTCCTTCGCCAGATACATCGCGATCTGCCGCGGCCGCGCGATATTCGCCGGACGCTTCTTCGAATACATGTCCGCGACCTTGATGTTGTAAAAGTCGGCGGCGGTTTTCTGGATGTTTTCCACTGAAATCTGGCGGTTCTGCACCGTCAGCAAGTCCTTGAGCGCCTCTTTCGTGACTTCGATCGAGATTTCGCGCCCGTGGAATTTCGAATACGCGAGGATCTTGCGCAGCGCTCCTTCGAGTTCGCGCACGTTCGAGCGCAGATGCTTCGCGACGAAGAACGCGACGTCCTCATTCAGGCTCACGCCTTCGGATTGCGCCTTGCGCATCAAAATCGCGACGCGCATTTCCAGCTCGGGCGGCTCGATCGCGACGGTCAGGCCCGAATCGAAGCGCGAGATCAAGCGGTCGTCGATACCCGAGATTTCCTTCGGATACGTATCGCTCGTGATGATCACCTGCGCCTTGTTCGCGACGAGCGCCTCGAACGCGTAGAAAAATTCTTCCTGCGTGCGCGATTTGCCGGAGAAGAACTGGATATCGTCGATCAGCAGCAGGTCGAGCGAGTGGTAATAGCGCTTGAAGTCGTCGAACGCCTTGCGCTGGTACGCCTTCACGACGTCGGACACATATTGTTCCGCGTGGATGTAGCGGATGCGCGCGCCGGCCTTGTCCATCAGCAACTGGTTGCCGATCGCGTGGATCAGATGGGTCTTGCCGAGGCCGACGCCGCCGTACAGGAACAGCGGGTTATACGAGATGCCCGGATTGTCGGCGACCTGAATCGCCGCGGCGCGCGCCAGCTGGTTCGCCTTGCCGGTGACGAAGTTGTCGAACGTGAGCACGGGGTTCAGCTTCGAGCGCTCGTACATCGAGTCGTTTTCGCCATTGCCAGTGCCGGCGCCCGAACCCGGGCGCCACGTGCGGCGCGCGGCGGCGGCTTCGTTGGCGTCGAGGCTGGGAAGGTCGAGATCGGCGTGATCATCGGCCATATGCATGGCGTTGCCATTGCCGGCACGCGCGGCGTGCGCAGCCTGAACGGCGCCCACGGCGGCATCGACGGCGGCGGCGCCGGAATTCATCTGCGACGACATGGGACGCGACGGCGGCGGCGCGGCGGGTGCACGCAAACCCGCCTTCGGATCGAGGACAAACTGGACGTCGACCGGTGCCTGCCAGAAATCGCGTGCCAGATCGGAGATCCGGCCCGAGAACTGGCTCTTGACCCAGTCGAGCTTGAAACGGTTGGGCGCAGCGATGCGCAAGGTATTTGCAGCGGCGTCGAAGGCGACCGGGGCCAACGGTTTGATCCACGTCACGTACTGCTGGGGCGTCAGCTCGCGCTCCAGCAATGCCGAACAGTGTTGCCAGAAATCATTCATCGAGTTGCTGTAATTTTAAGCACAGCGGCCCGCGGCCGCCCTCGCCGCGAATTTCGCGACAAGGCCCGGTACAGCCGAGCGGGCAGGCTCCAGATGCTTGTGCCATAAGGGTTTGGGCAGGGCAAGCGGGCCGGAGCGGCGTGCATGATTTTTGGGAAGTAAGGCGAGATTCTACCGCCAAAAACGTCCGCAAAGGGAGTTATCCACAGGGCCCGATCAAGCGGTGAGCACCCGTCCAGACTGTGGATCACCGCTCTAAACTATTGACGACCAAGAGAAAACCGGTTTAAATAGCGGGTTCCGCGAAAACCAATTTTTGAACCACCGGCCATTGCACTTTCCGCGATGCTCGCGCGGTTATTTCTCTGTCAAGTGAGAGCAACATGAAACGTACTTACCAACCTTCCGTTACCCGTCGCAAGCGTACCCATGGCTTTCGCGTCCGCATGAAGACGGCCGGCGGCCGCAAGGTGATCAACGCACGCCGCGCGAAGGGCCGCAAGCGCCTCGCCATCTAAGGCTGAAGCGCAGGTTTGCGACCATTGCGCGCTGTGTCCGAAGCCCGTGACGCCAGCCGCGCTGCGGGAATGGCAGGAGCGCCGCATCAGGGCCCGGTTCCGTTGCGAGCGCAAGCCGCCTTTCCCAAAGCCGCAAGGCTACTGAAAACGGATGAATTTTCATCCGTTTTTCGTTTGCGCCCGTGGCGCCGGACGGCTCATTTCGTCGTCTACGGCAGGCCGACAGGCAACGAAGCGCGCCTCGGTCTCGTGATCGGCAAGAAGTATGCACCGCGCGCGGTCACCCGCAATCTGGTGCGCCGCATCGCGCGCGAAGCTTTCCGGCTGCGTCGCGTGGAGTTTGGCGGTTGGGACGTGCTGCTGCGGCTTCACACGAAGTTCGACCGGAAGGCGATGCCCGCTGCGTCGTCGCCACCGTTGAAAACGCTGTGCCGCAGCGAAATCGAAGCGTTGCTCGACAAGGCCGCTCGCGAAATCACCCGTCGCCAGACACCGCCGGCCGAATCGCCCGCAGCGCCCGACGCCCCCGCGACGGAATGACGCCCGCGCACGTAAGCGCTGGCGCCGGTTGCTTCTCCACACAGCGCGGCGCACTCTGACCGCACTTGCCATGCAAACGGTACTTTTCGCTTTACTGCGTTTCTACAAGGTTGCCGTGAGTCCCCTGCTCGGCAGCCGGTGCCGTTTTTACCCTTCCTGTTCGGATTACGCGCGCGAAGCAATCCAGTATCATGGCGCCGCGCGTGGTAGTTACCTCGCCGCCAGGCGCCTGTGCCGCTGTCATCCGTTTTCCGCGGGCGGCATCGATCTCGTCCCGCCTCCCACTTCTGAAAAGCGCTGACGCGCCGTTCCATCGACACTGAGACAACGCATGGATATTAAACGCACCGTCCTATGGGTCATCTTCTTCATGTCAGCGGTCATGCTGTTCGACAACTGGCAACGCGACCACGGACGTCCGTCGATGTTCTTCCCGAACACGTCGACCACGAAGACCGCTCCGGGCGCAGCACCGGGCACGACCACGCCGGGCACGCAGGCCGCTGATCTGCCGCAGGCCGCAACCGGCGCCGCGCCGGGCGGCGCGACCGCGCCCGCCGAACAGGCAGCCGCCCAGCTGATCCACTTCCGCACCGACGTCTATGACGGCGAAATCGACACGCGTGGCGGCACGCTGTCGAAGCTTTCGCTCCTGAAGGAGGGCGAAGGCAAGCAGCCCGACATGTACATCACGCTGTTCGACCACACCGCGACGCATACGTATCTGGCGCGCACGGGGCTGCTCGGCGGCGATTTCCCGAACCATAACGACATCTTCACGCCGGTGGCCGGCCAGCCGCACGAACTGACCGGCGACGCGAAATCGTTCCAGGTCAGCTTCGAATCGCCGGTGAAGGGTGGCGTGAAGGTCGTGAAGACATACACGTTCACGCGCGGCAGCTACGTGATCGGCGTCGATACGAAGATCGTCAACGTCGGCACCGCGCCGGTTACACCCACGCTGTACATGGAACTCGTGCGCGACAGCCAGCCAGTCGACACGCCGCGCTTCTCGCACACGTTCATGGGGCCGGCGGTCTACACGGAACAGCATCACTTCCAGAAGATCGACTTCAGCGACATCGACAAGAACAAGGCGACATTCGCGTCTTCCGCCGACAACGGCTGGATCGCGATGGTGCAGCATTACTTCGCATCCGCGTGGATTCCCACGCAGGGCGCGAAGCGCGACATCTACGTCGAGAAGATCGATCCGACGCTCTATCGCGTTGGCGTGAAGGAGCCGGTTGCGACGATCGCGCCGGGACAGTCAGTCGACGTGCAATCGCGTCTCTTCGCCGGTCCGGAAGAAGAGCGCATGCTCGAAGGCGTCGCGCCGGGCCTGGAACTCGTGAAGGACTATGGCTACGTCACGATCATCGCGAAGCCGCTCTTCTGGCTGCTGCAGAAGATCCACAGCTTTGTCGGCAACTGGGGCTGGTCGATCATCCTGCTGACGCTCCTGATCAAGGCGGTGTTCTTCCCGCTGTCGGCCGCGAGCTACAAGTCGATGGCGCGCATGAAGGCGATCACGCCGCGCATGCAGGCGTTGCGCGAGCGCTTCAAGGGCGAGCCGCAGAAGATGAACTCGGCGCTGATGGAGCTGTACAAGACCGAGAAAGTGAATCCGTTCGGCGGCTGTCTGCCGGTCGTGATCCAGATTCCGGTGTTCATCTCGCTGTACTGGGTGCTGCTGTCGTCAGTGGAAATGCGCGGTGCGCCGTGGATTCTCTGGATTCACGATCTGTCGCAACAGGATCCGTTCTTCATCCTGCCGGTGCTGATGGCCGTCTCGATGTTCATGCAAACGCGTCTGAACCCGACGCCGCCGGATCCGGTTCAAGCCAAGATGATGATGTTCATGCCGATCGCGTTCTCGGTCATGTTCTTCTTCTTCCCGGCTGGCCTCGTGCTGTACTACGTGGTGAACAACGTGCTGTCGATCGCGCAGCAGTACTACATCACGCGCATGATGGGCAAGGGCGCGAAGAAAGCCGCCTGACGCCCTGTCTCGTGAACGGCGGGTAAGCCAGCCGTTCACGACGAAGTTGACGAAGAAAGCCGCCCGGTTTTGCGCCGGGCGGCTTTTTTTACGCGATTCTGGCGTCTGGGTTAGCGCGATTTCCTCTTCGATAGTGGGCATGCCCGAGATTGTGCCGTTACGCCCTCCGCCCTTAAGATAAATCGAGAATCGTCTTAGGCCTTTTGGCCGAGACCCGATTTCGTGCGACGGGCGAAGATGCACGGGACGCACACGTTACAATGCCTGGCGCCGTGCGATCCTCGTCACGTCACGTGTTTTCTCCGGTTTTCTCCTCGTTTGCCACCATGCTCACTACCGATTCCGATCCGATTGTCGCCATCGCCACCGCGCCCGGTCGCGGTGGGATCGGTGTCGTACGGATCTCGTTCGGCCGCACCGGTGAGGCCGCTGCCGAACCGCTGATGCTGGCGCTGACCGGCCAGGCGCTGGCGCCGCGGCATGCGAGCTACGTGCCGTTTCTCGATGACGGCGGCAATGCGCTCGACCGCGGTATCGCGCTGTACTTTCCGGCGCCGCATTCGTACACGGGCGAGCATGTCCTCGAACTGCAGGGCCACGGCGGCCCGATCGTGTTGCAGCTCGTGCTGCAGCGGTGTATCGATGCGGGTCGCGCCGTCGGGCTGCGGCTCGCGGAGCCTGGCGAATTCACGCGCCGCGCGTTTCTCAACGACAAGCTGGATCTGGCGCAGGCCGAGGCCGTCGCCGACCTGATCGAGGCGAGCACCGAGGCCGCCGCGCGCTCGGCCGGCCGCTCACTCGAAGGCGCGTTTTCGCGCGACATTCACGCGCTGGTCGACGAGGTCATCACGCTACGCATGCTCGTCGAGGCGACGCTCGATTTCCCCGAGGAGGAGATCGACTTTCTGGAGGCGGCCGACGCCCGCGGCAAGCTCTCGCGTATCCGCGAGCGGCTCGCGGATGTGCTGGGCGAGGCGCGTCAGGGCGCGTTGCTGCGCGAAGGGTTGTCGGTGGTGCTGGCGGGGCAGCCGAATGTCGGCAAGTCGTCGTTGCTGAACGCACTCGCGGGCGCGGAACTGGCGATTGTCACGCCGATCGCCGGCACGACGCGCGACAAGGTCACGCAGACAATCCAGATCGAGGGTATTCCACTGCACGTGATCGACACCGCCGGCCTGCGCGAAACGGAAGACGAAGTCGAAAAGATCGGCATCGCGCGTACCTGGAGCGAGATCGAACGTGCGGATGTCGTGCTGCACCTGCTCGACGCACGCGAGGGCATGACACCGGGAGACGGCCCGATCGCGGCGCGTTTTCCGTCGGGCGTACCGGTCGTGCGCGTGATGAACAAGACCGATCTCACCGGCCTCGCGCCGTCGGTTACGAAGCTCGACGACATCGGTGGCGCCGAGCTGCGCGAGGTGCGGCTGTCGGCGAAGCAAGGGGACGGCATCTCGCTGCTGCGCGCGGAACTATTGCGCATCGCGGGATGGCAGGCGGGTGCTGAAAGCGTGTATCTGGCGCGGGAGCGGCATCTGATCGCGCTGCGCGCGGCACAGGAACATCTCGGCACGGCGGCCCAGCACGCGGACCAGAACGCGCAGGCGCTCGATCTGTTCGCCGAGGAACTGCGGCTCGCGCAGGAACAGCTGAATTCGATTACCGGCGAGTTCACCTCCGATGATCTGCTCGGTGTTATTTTCAGCCGCTTTTGTATTGGGAAGTGACCTGCCGCCGGGCAATGTCCAGGGTTCACGACACCGTCGGGTGATGTGAAAAAGAAGCCAGGTTCGGTGATGCGCAGATCGACGAAGGACGCAAGCTGGCCCTCGGCAAATTCGGCCTGCGGCCTGACCTCTACCACCTGTACAAAAAAACAGTGTTCCGATCTACAATTATCGACAATTGTTGCCAAACGGCGGCAACCATCCCAGCAAGGGAGGTGTCAGTGATAAATAGCAACGCGATAGAAACGCTCCACCATAGAACCTTCGAAAGCATCAAGCAGATCAATGACGGCGGCTCGGAGTTCTGGTTTGCTCGTGACCTCGCGCCACTGCTTGACTACCCGCAATGGCGCAACTTCCTGCCGGTGCTGGATAAGGCTCGGGACGCCTGCCGTCAGAGCGGGCAACACGTGGAAGACCATTTTGCGGGCATGCGCAAAATGGTCGGGATCGGTTCCGGCGCGCAACGCCTGATCGACGACGTGTGCCTGTCTCGTTACGCCTGCTACCTGATCGTACAGAATGGCGACCCGTCGAAGCCGGTAATCGCTAACGGGCAAACCTATTTCGCGATGCAGACGCGCCGCCAGGAACTAGCCGACGATGCGAAGTTTGCCCAGGTCGGCGAGGACGAGCGCCGTCTTGCGATTCGCAACGAATTAGTGACGCACAACAAGCACCTGGCCGCGGCCGCGAAGGACGCCGGTATCGAAACGCCGATCGACTACACAATCTTTCAGGATCACGGCTACAAAGGTCTGTACGGCGGCCTTCGCAGCAAGGAAATCCATGCGAGGAAAGGTCTGAAAAAGAGCCAGAAGATCCTCGACCACATGGGCAGTACGGAACTCGCTGCCAATCTGTTCCGGGCGACTCAGACCGAGGAGAAGCTGCGGCGCGATGGAATCAAGGGCAAGCAGCGCGCGAACCAGACGCGCTTTGCGGTGGGCCATAAGGTGCGGGAGACGATTCAGGAATTGGGCGGTACGATGCCCGAAAAACTGCCGACGCCTGATACGAGTATTCAGCAGATCGAACGAGCGCAAAAGAAGCTGCCGAAATAATTTCTGTCTCGACGGCTGCACGATCAAACCACGCCACCGGCCACGCAGAAGAATCTGCGTGGCGCGCAACCTGTATCGCGACGAGGAGAACGAAAAGAGCGAGGAACTGTAGACGATTCGTCCGGCGACATGACCGCTACAATGCTGGCTCACCCTTCTGTCATCGCACTACCATGTCTGACTATCCGCGTTTCACAATCAACCGGGCGCTCGTTCTGATCCTCCCGAACCAGCCGTTCGCGGATTGGGCTGCCGCAGCCGACCCGGGTCCAGCCCCTCTTCGCCTGACGCTCGAGGAACTGCGCGAGGAAGCGGACGCGTTCCTCTTGCCCGAATCGGTGATGGAAGATGAAGGTGCGGCCGTGAAATGGATTGAGAAGCGCTGGCAGACTTTCTTCGAGCACTTCCTGAACGGTCAATACGTCGACGAGGTGCTATGGCCTCAGGACCGGTCGCTCAAGATGTTCCGGCAGTGGTTCACCATCCAGTTTCACTCGATGGTCTACGACATGGCGGACACGCCGATCGTGCATGAGGATTGGGAAGACGAGGGCGAAGAAGGGACAGCTCTTCAGTAACGGTGGATCCCTGTAACGACGCTATTTACTATCTCCCCATGCGTCGAAGCCGAAGCCGACAGGACTATGAGTTGCCCTCCGCTTCCGGGCTAACAACGGGGAACGCCCAAGCGACGCCACCGCATGACCGCCTCCTCAATGCCGATGCCTCATGCTGCGCAGCGGATGCCGCCAGTTCATGCGTTTCGACCGCGCGACACGAGTCTGCAAATGCCGCTCCTGCCAGAGTTCATCGGAAAACAGGAACGCGACAATCAATAACGGCACGACCAGAAACGCACCAAGGATGAAGTTCTCAATCACGATAGCCTCCAGGATCAGCGGAGCGGCGATTCCATCATCCCATTGTAGGCGTCACATCCAATGTGGTATTTCCCACCGTACTGGCTGATCGCCAGATATTCAACTGCCGCCACTGAATCGCCCGGAAAAGCTTGTCCCGCATTCCTTCGCCGTTTCCGGCAGCGCGGCACGTCATCCGCTCCATGGTCGTGGTAAAGCATCCCGCGTGCCTGGTAATGGCGTGCTCCGACCTGCCGGGCCCGTGGGAATGCGTTCACGAAGACAGCTAAATGCAATCGGGCATCTTTTTTATTCAGCATCTAACCCGATACTCGAGGTCTTTTGATTCATCCGTTTAATGAGTGTGTGTGCAATGCACAAAGCCGGAATAAATTTTAGTAGTTCGTTTAATTAATGCATCCAGCCGATTCACGCAATTCACCTAAAACGCTTGATGGATAAAGCGCACAGCCAGAAAACCTCATTTCCGCGAATGGCTGTCCATCCCTGGGTTTACGCGCGCTTTTCAGCAGACTTTCAGATGCGACACCGCCTGCGACAATTCGCCACTGTTGCGAGCGCACACAAGATGTGCTTGTGTCCGTTTGCAGTTCTCCTAAAGTGCAAGATGCGGGTGTCCCCTGAAGTTAAATAGATAGCTAACCTGAGTAATGACCCGCACGGAGGCTGAACATGAAAAAGCACATTGCTGTTCTTTTCGCGATCGCTGGCCTTGCCGCTGTTTCCGCCGCGCAGGCGCAGGACATCGTCATCAAGCCGCAGCAGACGATCCAGTTCCGGCCCAACTCGTATGGCTGTCTGTCGAAGGACAAGTTCGACGCCGCCGATCATCACGCGCAAGCGGGCGAGCAACAGAAGATGCAGGAGTTCTTCTCCGGCTATCAATGTCTTTCGACGCCGGAAAACGCCGATTTCCGCGTGGTGCGCGTCGTCGGTCATGACCTCGAGTTCGTGAACGCCGGCAACGGCGACACGGAAGGTCTCTGGACCAACGACCGCTTCATCAAGCAATAAGGTCGCCAGCTCCGGCACAACGCAGAAGCCCGACGCAGCCGGTTTCGTCACCGGGTGATCGGGCTTTGCATATTCGTCGACATATCTGTACAAAATGGCCAGTTCATACGGACTGGCCATTTTGCATTTGGCGCGTTTGCGCGATGGCTTAAAAAAGCCGATGCGGCGGAACCGCATCGGCATGGCGCCTTCTCGCTAGCGCAGGTGACTCAACGACAAAATCAGTGCGAATCGCGCGGCACAGGTGCGCCGCTCGATCCGACAAGGAAGTCCAGATCCGCGCCCTGATCCGCCTGCAAGACATGTTCGACGTAGAGCC
>NZ_CAJQZB010000030.1:0-82702 GCF_907164545.1 Paraburkholderia gardini
CCGTTCATATAGATGCTTCAGATTGATCTGCTCGCGCAGCGGATGCCGGAACAAATCGCCCTCCGTTACAGCCTCCTTCGGACCCGTCCAAACCTCGCCAGAAATTGCAGGATTCAGCCTTCAATTTGCCAGGTTCCTGCAATTCCTACAACCCCATTTCCATATCAACGCCTTACCGCTCAAGGCTCGCCCGATTGTTCAGGGCCGACTCATTATTTCACGGATACGTTTCCGCATAAAACATCTTTAACCCGACTTCCCACTTCACATATCTATTAATAGTCTTTAAATCATATTTCCGGCTTGGTTCGCTCATTTCTCAGGAAGAATATATGGTTCAAATTTTTCGGAGCGACACTGCTGCCTGGAAATGAGAATGCCATTTTGCTCAACAGTTACACCAGCCCAGTGCGAATTCTTTTCGCCATCAAAATCGACGGTATAGCGAAATTCACCGTTTCTGAACGATTCAGAGCGCGCTCCATCTGTCGCGCCGGCAACGAATGACTTCTCCAATGAAAGCTCAACTTTTCGCGCTGAGCCGACTCGATATTGCAACACTTCAAAGTCATTCTTTCTGTCTATGCAAACGGAAATAGCCTTTCTTTCAAGATTGCAGACGAAGATGTCAAACTGATTGCTGTCGCACAGGCTAATTCCGCGCCCCATAAACTCGCGCCTGATCAAATTAGCCATCGACGAATCGACTTTTTTATTCAGTTGACGCGAGTAATTATCTGGAAACTCCGCATCGAGTTTTCGAATTTCATCCATCAACCCGGGAATGGCAAAGAAAACCATCGCATCATCAAGTGATTGAGTCCGGACGGCATCCGTGAACTCCCCTCGATTGAGCGAAATTGATTTAACGATTCTTGATATTTCGTCCAGACTGGCTTGTTTTATCCATTCCGGTGAACTTCGGTTGATTTCAACATACTTTCCGTTGTCCATGCTTAACTCGATCGCCCCAATGGTAACCAGACCATCATCGACCGGATCGAGGTATGTCACCTTGTAACTTCCATTCATGCCACCCACCTTTTCCGAGACGGTTACAAGGCCGAGCCCACTCTTGCTGACCATGGCCGGCGCATTAATGGAAAAGGTATAAATTTTTCGCGATACTCTCTGTCCGTCAATCTCATAAGTCAAACGCATTGATCCCCATACACCATCAGAATTGGAAGATTTTTCGACGTTGCTTGTCGTGATGATGAAGTTTCGGCCAGAATCGGTCTGACCGGCGAGTTCGCCTGAAATCGCTGGCCGAAAAAACAATATAATCCAAACATATATCGAAAATTCAATATATTTTGATAATCTTCTGCTCATCACTAAGTTTTTCAAACTGATTTTTTTGGGGAAAATAAATTTCTCAACTTCAGCAATCGAAGCGTAACAATTTTGTATTTTATGATGGATGTAATATTTAACAGAAATCGACCTCCTCCACCTGCACGCGGATAACCGTCGTCCAATAAATCACCGGCTGATCTGGCTATTTTACCTGTGCATTAATGTCAACCGCACTACACATTAGCCACATCTCTAATGGTTTCGCGCCTCGGGAATAGCTAACGTGGCACCATCCAGCTACAGCCTCGTCAACGATAGCTCGATCTCCTTCGATCAGATATTTCCTAGTCTTATTCATAACATTAGGGCTTTCGAACAGATAGCTTTTACGTTTCACTCTAACGGGAATCGACTTTTCCCTGTTCATCAGCAAGGCGAAAGGAGAATCCATTGCCTGCAGAACGTCCTTTTTTGACTGAAAGGGAAATTTATAAATTACCCTTCGCCCGTCAGATAGCCAGCTGTAGTCGGCCCCAAACCAAGCGGAAGCCCGCTCATCGAGACGCAGGGTGTTCCCGATCGGGTCAAATACAAAGACCGAATAAAATTTGCCCGATGAATTCGCCTGTACGAGAGATTCGCGTACCTCGAAGGAATGGATCACGAAGACTTTTTCATGATGACCGCGACCGCAACGCGATGAAAATGCGTCGACAATTTCACCGGGCGTATCATCGTACAAGAGGCTCCGTCCTTCTGCCCTTACGGGAGAACTTCCATTGGAAATATAGTACAAATAAATCGCCTTAGCATCGATCGGCGCACTGGTCTTAGGATCCAATACCGGCTCCTGAACAAAACAAATAGTTCCGTTCGCTATGGTGAGCGGCGGATAGCTTTGCTGACCGTGGATATCCGCACATGTGCTCTTCGCATATACCGAACCACTTATAAGGACGATAGTCAAAAGAAGGCAGCCTTTAATCATCAGTACACCCCGACGAAAAATCATGATTGAATATGACAGATATTTCTCTTTTAAATTGTTGCCGATCTGGAAGGCCTTTGTATGCGGAATTTATCGGATAAGTAACCTTCCTAACCCCATCATCGCCGATATTGGCAGGATTGTCGGCAATCAAACCAATCCCCCTGTCACTCCAAAACCACAATCCAGTTTCTATAATAACGTCGAGGTTATTTTCGACTAGCTCTGGTTGCCTATCAATAGGATAACCAATCGCCTGTGCGCAGCGTTCGTATGTCTCGTAATGAGTCAACTGTAATAAACCACGACCGCGGAAGTCTTTTCCAGGCTGTTCGTTCGTACCGAAACAGTGCTCTCCATAGGCAGGATCATTTGCGATCAAATGGTCTTGAATCCATGCGATCTTTGCTGCAGGAGTTGCAAAGGTCAGCTGTTTGCGAGTGAATCCATTATTAATTGCAGTGGGAGCCATATTATATAAGCTCTGCCCAGTATAGCTTACATAGTTGAGCGACTCTCTGAATACAGTAAAGCGTTTCGTCTCGACCTTGGCCTGCGCCAATAAATGCTTTATCTGATGGCAACTATTAATACCGTATTTCGGAAATAAATCGGCTGAAGCACGGATTAATTCATGAAGGAAGTTAGCGTTAGCATTGGGGGCAATTTTTCTCAAAAATTCTCCGGTCAATGTGATTGACGCACCACACTTCTTGCACATGATATTTTTGCGGGCAAAATTCCCCACCAACCCAATCGGATGAATATGAAACACGTCCGATTCGGGCAAATCAGGCACACCCGCCTTGACCTCATCCCACCAGACCAGCTTTTCAATCCGCTTCTGCTCGGCCTCATGCTGAGCCTGCGGGCCGGTCTGCTTTTCAATCTCCGCGATGAGCTGCTTCCACTTCTCGGGATTGGCCCACTCGCTCTCGTGCCTGATGATCAACCGCGACATGCGCAAGGCAGTCCACCGATTCTCCGCAGCCGCGTACAGTTCGTCCGCGGCCCTGCTGCCGTCGCCGGTCGGATAGAGCGCTCGATAGACCGATGCCATCAGTGGACTGAGTTTGCCAATCGCGGCCGGCTCCGGCACATCCGCGCCTGTCGAATAGTCGACAAACGCTTTCGTGGTTGCAAACATGGTGTGCGCCGGATCGTGCGCGTCCTCCAGGGGCAGGAAGTCGATCCACGACTGCGCGAACTCCCGGGTCACGCGACCGCCCGCGAAATTCTGTTCCCGCACCCAGCCATCGATGGGATTGCCTCGCACGTCGGCGCTGTCTACGTGCCACCAGTGCAGTTTCAGGTCGTCTGAACCCGGGTCAGTTTCCACATACTGTTCGCTGTGCTTCGCCAGTCCGGAAAACGTGGACACCTGGATGACGCCCGTCTGCGGTGGATTCTGCCCCGGCTGCGGATTCTGCCCGGGCTGGCTCGCTGGCCGGTACAGGCTCGTGCCCTTATCGACACGCAGAATCGTCGGGTCGCCGGACAGTCCCAACTGCTGCCATCGGTCAGGATGCGCCCCGTTATTGCGGATCCACGTTCGACCCTGCTCCAGAAACGACTTGATGCTGTCGTCACAGAACACCTCGATGTGAACCATGCGGTTTGCGCCTGGCTGACTCAGCGAGTCATAGCGCCCCAGATGACCGATCAGGTCACCTGCCTTGACGGGAAACGGCACGGGCGGCACGACCACGCGATCGAGCGATGAATCCGGCATGACTTCCTCGACGACGGGACCGCCGTTCTCCTTGCCCAGGAAAATCCATCCACTCGCCGCGTTCGTCGCTACAAGCCCGCCCACCGTCGGCGCGACCAGTTGCGCGCCATGCGTATCCGTCAGCTTGCCCCAGTCTCCCTCGCGTTGGCCGATGCTGACCTGTGCCCCCTGCGGCAGAATGCCGAGGATCGTGCCGTGCGGCCGGCTCGCGCGAATCCTTATCCCTTGCTGCCCGGCGGGAGCCATCTGTCCGTTCGGGCCGGCGTGAGGCCTGTCCCGGGCAAACCCGGTGACCTTGAACTCCGTCAACCAGTACGCAGGCCTCTCCAGTGACGTATCGTTTTCATAGCCCGCGAGATCCTGCAGATGCATGTACAGCGCGAAAAACCTGAGCGTCGTACCTCGCGGAAACTCCATCGCGTGACGCACCAGCGCAAACCCCGTGCTGTACGGCGCGCTGATCGCCGGCTTGCCGTTCTCGGCAGGAATCTCGCTGACCGGGCAGGCGCGGTTGGCACGCCATGCGACCACTTCGCCCCTGGCAATGCTTCGCACGCCATACCTCAGGTCCAGAGATTGACCGGCTCCGGCCTCGGTAACATGAATTCCACCGTGCCACATGCCCTTCGCACTGACGGAGTAGCTGCCCGACGGCTCCTGCTTCAATAGTTTGTGGAAATCATGCTCGTCAGTGAATTCGGTCGGCGACGTTGAATCGCCTTGAGCCTTCCTGCGAAATGGAAACGCAAAGCGCAACCGTTTGAGGAGGCTAACCGGGTTCGTATTTTCCATCGTTATATCTATTTAGGAAACCAGAATGGTGCATCACTGATCGCAACTGCGTGCGGCGATGCTACCGTCAAAGAACATCTCGAAAAACTATCGTCAGATGATTAAGATCAATAGATGTGCCCCACGATCGCAAGGTCGCACCCGGACAACCAGGACAGGCCCGAAACGGCGAAAAGACTTCGCCGAAGCCTCCTACCGGAGATAGCGCAAAGCCCAAACATCGGACGGTCAGTTAGATACAAGCGCAACGGAAACTAGCTCGCTGCCGGGGCGCTCGACAAACGTCGCGGGATTCCAACCTCCGGCCCGCCCCAACACGGAACCCGCCCCCGGTTTGGTACAATCCCGCAGTTCCCCACCCCATCCGGCTGCATTTCAACCCGTCGAAAACAATCATGAATATCGAGCAAGCGCGTTTCAACATGATCGAACAGCAGATTCGCCCCTGGGAAGTGCTGGACCAGGACGTGCTGAACCTGCTCTCGATCGTCAAGCGTGAGAACTTCGTCCCCCGGGCCTACGCGAACGTGGCGTTCGTCGACTTCGAAGTGCCGCTGCCCGCCGGCCAGCACATGCTGGCGCCGCGCGTCGAGGCACGCGTGCTGCAGGAACTGGCTGTCCGGAAACACGAAAGCGTGCTGGAAATCGGTGCAGGCGCAGGCTATATGGCCGCGCTGCTCGCGCACCGCGCACATCACGTGCTGACCGTCGACATCGAGCCGGAACTCGCCGAACTCGCCCGCACGAATCTCGCGAACAACGGCGTGCTGAACGCCGAAGTCGCCACCGGCGACGCATCGCGAGGCTGGGCCGGCGCCGCGCCTTACGACGTGATCTGCGTGTCGGGCGGCCTGCCGGTTCTGCCGCAGGAAATCCTCGACCAGCTGAAAGTGGGCGGCCGTCTCGCCGCGTTCGTCGGCACGGCGCCCGTCATGAAGGCGCAGATCATCACGCGCATCGACGAGAAGCAGTACCGCATCGCCGACGTGTTCGAAACCTATGTCGAGCCGCTGATCAACGCCGTGCAGCCGCCGCGCTTCAAGTTCTGAGCAGCGCTACCCCCGACCCCATCGACGTCACGGACTATTCATCTGATGCAAAACCTGACTGCTCCCGCGCTGGCCGAATGGCTCGCTGATACGTCGCGCGCCGCGCCCGTCCTGCTCGACGTGCGCGAACCCTGGGAAATCGAAACCGCGAAGATCGCCGGCAGCACGTCGATTCCGATGCGCGAAATCCCGGCGCGCAGCGAAGAACTCGAAGACGACGCGGAAATCGTCTGCGTATGCCACCACGGCGCACGCAGCGCGCAGGTCGCGATGTTCCTCGAATCGCGCGGCCACACGAAGGTGTTCAATCTGCAGGGCGGCATCGACGCCTGGTCGCGTCAGGTCGATCCGTCGGTTCCGACTTACTGAGCCATCACCCGCGTCGCATGTCAAAACGGGCGTCTCCTGAATGGAGACGCCCGTTTTTCATTGCAGCCGCGAAAACGCGCCGCTAGTCGGTCTCGCGCAGCACTTCAGCCACCGTCGTGAAGATCTCGTCGATCTGCGCTTCATCGATGATGAGCGGCGACAACACCAGGATGTCGCCTGTCCAGCGATCCGGCTGCGCCGCCGGCTGACGGATCAGACGTTCCAAGGGTTTCGCGCTGATTCCTCGAAGCTGGCTCTTCCGACGGCTCTTCCTGCAAGTCTTCCAGCGGATCTTTCAGCGCTGGCAGCGGCGACGGCATGCACACCGACGCGTCGCCCGATGCACCGCCGCCGCCCGCGCCCCAGGGGATGCGCGCGGTTGCAGCGCGGCACGCACCGTCACGATGCGCAACGTCTGGTCGTGCACCACTTTCGTCCCCAAGCCGCATAACGCCGCGAAACGCCTGCCCGCATGACGGCGGCCTTGCGGGGTCTTCAGGAATGATTTACCGCCTGGCATATGCCTTGCAGTAGGAACGGGGCACGAGGCATTTAAAACCGTCGGCGCGATACCGATACCGGCGCCCATATCAGTCACCATCCAGATGGCAAGGGGAAGCACAGATGAAACGTCGCAGTCTGCTGAAATTCGGCTCGATGTCGGGCGCACTCGCGCTCGCGGGCCAGAGTCCTTTCGCAAACGCCCAGAGCAGCGGTCCGATCAAGGTCGGCATCCTGCACTCGCTGTCGGGCACGATGGCGATCTCGGAGACCTCACTGAAAGACACCGCGCTGATGACCATCGCGGAGATCAACAAGAGCGGTGGCGTGATGGGCCGGCAGATCGAACCGGTTATCGTCGATCCGGCATCGAACTGGCCGCTCTTTGCCGAAAAGGCTCGCCAGCTGCTCACGCAGGACAAATGCGCCGTGGTGTTCGGCTGCTGGACATCAGTGTCGCGCAAATCGGTGCTGCCGGTGTTCGAGGAACTGAACGGCCTGCTCTTCTACCCGGTGCAATACGAAGGCGAGGAAATGTCGCGCAACGTGTTCTATACGGGCGCGGCGCCGAACCAGCAGGCCATCCCGGCCACCGAATACCTGATGAGCGCCGAAGGCGGCGGCGCCAGGCGCTTCTTCCTGCTCGGCACCGACTACGTGTACCCGCGTACGACGAACAAGATCCTGCGTGCGTTCCTGAAGGACAAAGGCGTGCAGGAAGCCGACATCCAGGAGGTCTATACGCCGTTCGGCCACAGCGACTATCAGACCATCGTCGCGAACATCAAGACGTTCTCGCAGGGCGGCAAGACGGCCGTGATCTCGACCGTCAACGGCGATTCGAACGTGCCGTTCTACAAGGAGCTCGGCAACCAGGGGCTGAAGGCGACGGATGTGCCGGTCGTCGCGTTCTCGGTGGGCGAAGAGGAGTTGCGCGGTATCGATACGAAGCCGCTCGTCGGCAATCTGGCTGCGTGGAACTACTTCATGTCGGTGAAGAGCCCGGCCAACACGAAGTTCAAGGAACAGTGGGCCGCGTGGGTCAAGTCGCAGAACCTGCCGGGCGGCACGAAACGCGTGACCAACGACCCGATGGAAGCCACCTTCGTCGGCATCCATATGTGGAAGCAGGCTGTCGAAAAAGCGAAGAGCACGGATGTCGACAAGGTGCGCGTCGCGATGATCGGCCAGAAGGTGGCGGCGCCCTCGGGCTTCACGCTCGAGATGGACGGCAACCACCATCTGCACAAGCCGGTGATGATCGGCGAAGTGCGCGCCGACGGCCAGTTCAACGTCGTGTGGCGCACGAAAACCACCGTGCGCGCGCAACCGTGGAGCCCGTATATCGCGGGCAACGCCGGCAAGCCGGACGTCGTCTCGTCGATCCCGGCGTTCCTGCGCCGCTCGCGCGTGGCGTGATCGCCGCGCTGGTTTCGGGGTAGCACTGCTATAGCGCTGTAACGACGGCGCGGCACCGTTTCGCGTTCGATGCCGCGCCGCCCTGCCGCTTCATCTTCAAAGGCCACCATGGCGTTTCTTACTTTCAGGTCAGCAGGGCGTGCATGCGTCGGCCTCGCGCTCGTCGCGTTGATGCCGGTGAGCGCTCATGCGCTGAGCGCGGCGGATGTCGCGCCGCTCGCCGGCGACGACTTCGATGCGAAGTCCGCCGCCATCGACAGACTGATTGCCAGCCACGACGCGCCTTCGCTGGCGCTGCTGAAGGCGCTGTCTGAAGACAACGCACTCGCGACCGATTCCGGCGAGATGCTAATTCAGGATAACGACACCGCACGCGACGCCGTGACCGGCAAGACCGTTGCCGCCGATGGCGCGCAGCCGGTCACGCTGAACAACATTTTGCGCTCGAAGGTGTCGGGCGCCGTGTCGGGCCTGGCGCTCGACGACGCCGATCCGGCCGCGCGCGGTGCCGCGATCGATGCGTTGCTGAAGAACCCGGATGCTGCGATGAAGCCGATGATCGACCGGGCGCGCGCGAAGGAGACCGACCCTACTCTCAAGAAGCGTCTCGATACGCTCTGGGCGATGACCGCGCTGCACGACAGCGACGCGGCGAAGCGCCTCGAAGCCGTGCAGCTCGTCGCCGCGCGGCACGATCTCGACATGAACGAACTGCTGCGGCCGCTCGTCGTGAAGAAACCCGACGGCACGTTCGTCGAAAGCGATGCCCGCGTGCGCGCGGCCGCGCAAGCCGGTATCGACGAACTCGATTCGATCCAGCGACGCAGCCAGATCGCGGGCACGCTGTTCGCCGGTCTTTCGCTTGGCAGCGTGCTGCTGCTCGCGGCGCTGGGGCTTGCGATCACGTATGGCCTGATCGGCGTGATCAACATGGCGCACGGCGAATTCCTGATGATCGGCGCCTATGCGACTTACGTGGTGCAAAACCTCGTGCAGCGCTTCGCACCCGGCGCGTTCGACTGGTATCCGCTCCTTGCGATTCCCGCTTCGTTTGCCGCCGCCGCGCTGGTCGGCATCGTGCTCGAGCGGCTCGTGCTGAAACATCTGTATGGACGTCCGCTCGAGACGCTGCTTACCACCTTCGGGATCAGCCTGATCCTGATTCAGGCCACGCGCATGCTGTTCGGCGCGCAGAACGTGCAGGTGGTGAATCCTTCGTGGATGAGCGGCGGCGTCACCGCGTTGCCGGGTTTGATCCTGCCGTATAACCGACTGGCGATTCTGGCGTTCTCGATGATCGTCGTCGGCATTGCGTGGGCCGTGCTGACGAAAACCCGTCTGGGTCTCTTTGTGCGCGCCGTCACGCAGAACCGCCGCATGGCTGCGTGCGTCGGCGTGAAGACCGCGCGCGTCGATTCGTATGCGTTCGCGTTCGGCGCCGGCATCGCGGGCCTTGGCGGCTGCGCGCTTTCGCAGATCGGCAACGTCGGTCCCGATCTCGGGCAGAGCTACATCATCGATTCGTTCATGGCGGTGGTGCTGGGCGGCGTCGGACAACTGGCCGGGACGGTCATTGGCGGCTTTGGGCTGGGCCTCGTCAGCAAGGCGATCGAGCCGTTCTGGGGCGCCGTGCTCGCGAAGATCGCCGTGCTCGTGCTGATCGTGCTGTTCATCCAGAAGCGTCCGCAGGGCATGTTTGCCCTGAAGGGCCGCAGCGCGGAGGCATGAGATGACATCCGTGACCTCTTCCGCCCCGGTTTCGCCCGCGCGTACGGATGCGCCGGACGAACGCGCCGCGCTATCCGGCTTCGCACTCGGCTTGCCGCCGCGTCCCGCGCTGCTATCGCGCCGCGCGTGGCAGGCGCTGATCGCGCTCATCATCGCGATCGGGCTGGGCGTGCCGTTCACCGCGCTCGTGCTGCCTGAGTCGAGCGCATTCCACCTGTCCGCGTATGCGATGACGCTGGCCGGCAAATTCATGTGTTACGCGATCGCAGCGCTTGCGCTCGATCTCGTGTGGGGCTATTGCGGCATTCTGAGTCTGGGGCACGCGCTCTTCTTCGCGCTTGGCGGCTACGCGATCGGCATGTATCTGATGCGCGCGATTGGCCACGACGGCAAATACGGCAGCGATCTGCCCGACTTCATGGTGTTTCTCGACTGGCACGCGCTGCCCTGGTACTGGCAAGGCACACAGCACTTCTGGTACGCGTTGCTGCTGGTCGTGCTGGTGCCGGCGGTGATTGCATGGGTGTTCGGCTTTTTCACGTTCCGCTCGCGGGTCAAGGGCGTGTATCTGTCGATCATCACACAGGCGATGACGTTTGCCGCGATGCTGCTGTTTTACCGCAATGAAACCGGCTTCGGCGGCAACAACGGCTTTACCGATTTCAAGCGCATCGCCGGCTTTCCGGTCACGCACCCGGGCACGCGCACGGCCCTGTTGCTGATCACGTTCGCGGTGCTCGTGCTGTCGTTCATCGGTGCGCGTGCGATCGTGACATCGAAGCTTGGACGCGTCGTCACGGCCGTGCGTGACGGCGAGACACGGCTGATGTTCCTTGGCTACAGTCCGCTTGCGTACAAGCTTTTCGTATGGACCCTGTCGGCCGTGCTGTGCGGGATTGCGGGTGCGCTGTATGTGCCGCAGGTCGGCATCATCAATCCGGGCGAGATGTCGCCGGGCAACTCGATCGAAATGGCGATCTGGGTGGCGGTGGGCGGACGCGGCACGTTGATCGGACCGATCATCGGCGCGTTTGCGGTGAACGGCGCGAAGAGTTTTTTCACGGCGAACTTCGCTGAATACTGGCTGTTCTTTCTGGGGGCGATTTTCGTGCTTGTACCGCTCTTTTTGCCGAACGGAATCATGGGACTGATCGAGCTCGCCATGCGGCGGAGGAAGCCGTGATGAACGAGAACCCGATGGTGCCCGACCTTGCCGTGCCTGACGGATTCGATGGTGGGCGCACGTTGAGCGGCGTTGCTTCGATGGGGAGAGTTGTTACGCCTGGCGAGATCGATGTATCGCACGGCGCGATTCTTTATCTGGAAGACGTCACGGTGAGTTTCGACGGCTTTCGTGCGTTGAATGCGTTGTCGCTGTCGATCGATGTGGGCGAACTGCGCTGCATTATCGGGCCGAACGGCGCGGGCAAGACGACGATGATGGACGTCATCACCGGCAAGACCGCGCCCGATTCGGGCAAGGTGTTTCTGGGTCAGACGATCGACCTGACGCGGATGAACGAGCCTTCGATTGCGCGCGCCGGGATTGGGCGCAAGTTCCAGAAGCCAACTGTATTCGAGCAGCATCCCGTGTGGGAGAACCTTGAACTGGCGATGAAGGCAGACAAGGGCTGGTGGGCTTCTTTGCGGGCGCGGCTGGATCGGGAGGCCCAAGCTCGTATCGAGGAGACGCTGGTGCTGATTCGTCTTGAGAGCGAGGCTCGGAGACTGGCTGGCGAGTTATCGCATGGGCAGAAGCAGCGGCTTGAAATCGGGATGTTGTTGATGCAGCAGCCAGCTCTTTTGTTGCTCGATGAGCCTGCTGCCGGGATGACTGATGATGAGACCATGGAGCTCGCGGTTTTGCTTGATAAATTGCGGGGGACGTGTTCGATGATGGTGGTCGAACATGATATGGAGTTTGTCGCCGCGCTTGCTGGTGACGCCGGGCGGGTCACCGTTATGGCTGAAGGACGTGTTCTGGCTCATGGGTCGCTTGATGAGGTTAAGCAGGACGAAACGGTTATTGAGTCTTATCTTGGCAGATAGGCTTTTTCGTTTTTCTGGTTTTTCTGGTTTTTCTGGTTTTTCTGGTTTTTCTGGTTTTTCTGGTTTTTCTGGTTTTTCTGGTTTTTCTGGTTTTTTTGGCCTTTCCTTGAATTCGTGTCGGTCTATTAGTGTTGCCCCTGTGCGAGGCGGCATTCTGGTTTTCTCTTGCCGATGCGGGTTTTTGCTTTGGCCTTTCCTTGCATTCATGTCGGTCTATTAGCGTCGCCCCTGTGCGGGGCGGCACCTACTTTTCTTTGTCTTCCAAAGAAAAGTAGGCAAAAGAAAGGCGCTTCGAAAGGCCATCTTTTCCTGGTGCATCATCGCCGGGGAATGGCAACCCGCGAAGTGTCGCCCCCGCACTTCAGCCGGCATGGGTCCCCGCGCGATTCCGTCCCGCGCGCGGTCCGTGCCCGTGACAAGGCAGTCATTCACGCCGCTTCGCACTGCGTGCGTCGCGGTTGGGTCGGACCGATGGGTGCTGGGTGTGAGCAGTGGGTGTGAGCGGTGGGTGTGAGCGGTGGGTGTTATGCCGAACGGCGACGCACGCAGTGCGGAGTCGGATGGATGAGTGCTTTGTCATGGGTGCTGCTGTGCGAGGGACGGAATCGCGCGGGGACCGATGTCGGCTGAAGTGCGAGGGCAACACTTCATGGGTTGCCATTCCCGATTGATGACACACCTGGAAGAAATGAGTTTTCGAAGCGCCTTTCTTTTGCTTACTTTTCTTTGGAAGACAAAGAAAAGTAAGTGCCGCCCCGCACAGGGGCAACGCTAATAGACCGACACGAACACAAGGAAAGGCCAAAGCAAGAACCCGCATCAGCAAGATAAAATCAGAATGCCGCCCCGCACAGGGGCAACGCTAATAGACCAACATGAATGCAAGGAAAGGCCAAAGCAAGAACCCTGATCAGAAACCAAAAAACCCAGCAAAGGCAAAACCCAAAATGCTAGAAGTAACAAAACTAAACCAGTACTACGGCGGCAGCCACATCCTCCGCGATGTAAAACTCACCGTGCCGGACGGCAAACTCACCGTACTGCTCGGCCGCAATGGCGTCGGCAAAACAACGCTCCTGCGCTGTCTGATGGGCACCGTCCAGACAAAAAGCGGTTCGATCACCTGGCGTGATACCCCTCTCACCAGACTCCCCACCCACGCGCGCGTCGCGCAAGGCCTCGCCTACGTGCCACAAGGCCGCGATATCTTCCCGCGTCTCACAGTCGAAGAAAATCTCCTCGTCGGCGCAGCCAGCAAAAAAGCCCCATCGAAAATCCCGGACAGGATCTATGAACTCTTCCCAGTCCTGAAAGACATGCGCGCCCGCCGCGGCGGCGACCTCTCCGGCGGTCAGCAGCAACAACTCGCCATCGGCCGTGCCCTCATGAGCGACCCGCAACTCCTCATCCTCGATGAACCCACCGAAGGTATCCAGCCCTCCATCATCCAGGATATCGGCCGGACGCTACGTCAACTCGTCGAGGAAATGAACCTCACCGTCCTCCTCGTCGAACAGTATTACGACTTCGCCAAAGCCATCGCCGACCGCTACTGGGTCATGAGTCGCGGTGAAATCGTCGCCGGCGGCGAAGGCGCCAATATGGACGCAGACGGCGTGCGCACGCTCATCGCCGTCTGATCGCTCAACCCGGCATCAGCCAGCAGGCAACGCGCCGCTATTCGACTCCTCGTCTGCGTCGCCGCACGGCTCCCAATCCGCAGCACAGTAGCCGTCGTCCGGTGACGACGCAGTCCGGCTCATGCGCCGCGCCCGGCAGTACAATCCGTCGACAAGCCGTCGCCCCGCGCGACTACACCGCCGCTCCATTTTCGAACGCCCACCCGATGTCGCTTCACGAAAATCACGCTGCACTCGTCAGCGCGCAATCCGTCGCTCATCGCGAGTGGCGCGCGCGTCTCGAACTCGGCTTCACGCAGCAAGGCGAACGCACCACGCTCTCGCATCGTCTTCATGACGGTCCGTTGCGCGTGCAACGTCCCCTCTATCCGGAAGGTCATGCGATCTGTCACGCCGTGATCGTCCATCCGCCCGGCGGCGTCGCGGGCGGCGACCGGCTCGACGTCGACGTCTCGCTCGGCTCCGCCACGCACGCGGTCCTCACGACGCCCGGCGCCACCAGGTGGTACAAGTCGAACGGTCGAACGGCGCGGCAACGCATCGATATCCGCGTCGGCGAAAATGCAAGACTCGACTGGCTCCCGCAAAACAACATCGTCTTCGATCACGCACACGCAGACCTGGACTTCTCGCTGACGCTGGCGAAAGGCGCAACCGCCCTCGGCTGGGATGCGACGCAGCTCGGTCGCCAGGCTGCCGGTGAACGCTGGTCGGCCGGCACGCTCCATGCGGTGTCGCGTATCGTCGGCAGCGACGGAAAACTGCTGTGGCTCGAACGCGCCCAGCTCACGGCAACCGATCCGCTGCGCGATTCGGCACAAGGCCTCGACGGCTTCCCCGCCTACGGCACGCTATGGGCCGTAGGCCCGGCATGTAGCGACACGCTCGCCGAAACCCTCACCGCGCAACTCCCGTTCGACGATACCCTGCGCGCCGCCGCCTCATGTGTCAGCGAAAATGTGCTGCTGGTGCGCGCCGTATCGCGATCGATGGAAACGCTGCAACGTGCATTGACGCAGTGCTGGCTACACCTGCGCCCGGTGGTTCACGGTGTCGAAGCCGTGCCGCTGCGAATCTGGACGACGTAAGGCCCAAAAGCCACGCGCCCTCAAAAGAACCGTACCGGCGCCAAAGCCCGACGCACCAAACCGGCGCAACAATCGCGCGGCGCGTGCCCGGATGTGGTGCCACCCTGTGCGCTCCTTGCCGCGCGCCCTTGTTGCACAGTCATGGCACACGGCTTGCTGTGGTTAGCGCCTCGACGCTGCCGCATCTTCGACGGCAGTCACCCGGTTCGCCGGACTACACGCCCATGAAAAACAACATGACCCAACCGATCGTCCGCCGTTCGCGCCGCGCATGGCTTGCCGCGCTGCTGGTTTCGCCCGCCCTCGTCTGCTTCGCCGGCACCGCTCACGCCGATGCGCTCGACAACATCGTGAAGTCCGGCACGCTCAAGGTCGCCGTGCCGGAGGACTATCCGCCGTTCGGCTCGGTCGGCCCGGACATGAAGCCGCAAGGCTATGACATCGACACCGCCGCGCTGCTCGCGAAATCGATGCACGTGAAGCTCGAACTCGTGCCGGTGAACAGCGCGAACCGCATTCCCTATCTGCAGACGAACAAGGTCGATCTCGTGATCTCATCGCTCGGCAAGACGCCGGATCGCGAGAAGGTCATCGATTTTTCGACGGCCTACGCGCCGTACTATCAGGGTGTCTTCGGCCCGGCCGACATCAAGGTCAGCAGCCCCGCCGATCTCACCGGCAAAACGGTGGGCGCGACGCGCGGCGCACTTGAAGAAGTCGCCCTCACGCAGATGGCGCCGAACGCGACGATCAAGCGCTTCGAAGACAACAACGCGACGATCGCCGCGTTCCTGTCGGGCCAGGTGCAGTTGATCGCGGCGGGCAACATCGTCGCGGCTTCGATCCTCGCGAAGAATCCGCCGCGCCGTCCGGAGCCGAAGTTCGTCATCAAGAATTCGCCGTGCTTCGTGGGGCTGAACAAGGGCGAAACGCGTCTCTTGCAGAAGGTCGATGCCGCGATCGCCGCCGCGAAGCAGGACGGCACGCTCAACGCGATGTCGAAAAAGTGGTTCGGCGCCGCGCTGCCTTCCAGTCTGTAAGCCGCGCACGGGTCGACCTGTTATAGACTGACCTGCCACTGGGTCCGCGCTGCCGCGCGGGCTCAATCACGTACCCACGTAGCCACTCACCCATCCGATGAAGCTGACACCTCGCGAAAAGGACAAGCTCCTGATCTTCACCGCCGCACTGCTCGCCGAGCGGCGTCGCGCACGCGGCCTGAAACTGAACTATCCGGAAGCCGTCGCGTTCATTTCGGCCGCGCTGATGGAAGCGGCGCGCGACGGCAAGACCGTCGCCGAAGCGATGCACTACGGCACCACGCTCCTCACGCGCGACGACGTCATGGAAGGCGTGCCGGAGATGATTCCCGATATCCAGGTCGAAGCGACGTTTCCCGACGGCACGAAGCTCGTGACCGTCCACCATCCGATCCCGTGAAGGAGCCCGCATGATCCCCGGCGAACTGTTCACCGACAATGGTGAACACGAACTGAACGCGGGCCGCGCGACGGTGACCGTCACGGTTTCGAATACCGGCGACCGTCCGGTGCAGATCGGCTCGCACTACCATTTCCATGAGGTCAACGCGGCCCTCGCGTTCGACCGCGAAGCGGCGCGCGGCTTTCGCCTGAACATCGCGGCCGGCACCGCCGTGCGCTTCGAGCCCGGCCAGGAACGTACCGTCGAACTGGTCGAACTGGCGGGTGACCGTGTCGTCTACGGTTTCAACGGCAAGGTGATGGGCAGGCTTTAAGCGCTGCACTTCGCGCTATCGAAACCCCTGTTCATCGCGCCGCTCATTTCCGGACTCATACCATGACACTACGCATTGGCCGCCGCGCATACGCGGAGATGTTCGGCCCCACGACCGGCGACCGCGTCCGCCTCGCCGACACTGAACTGCTGATCGAAGTCGAACGCGACTTCACGACCTACGGCGAAGAAGTGACGTTCGGCGGCGGCAAGGTGATCCGCGACGGCATGGGTCAGTCACAGCGCGTGCACGCCGACGTCGTCGATACGGTCGTCACGAACGCAGTGATCCTCGATCACTGGGGCATCGTGAAGGCCGATATCGGCATCAAGGATGGCCGCATCGCGGCAATCGGCAAGGCGGGCAATCCGGACATCCAGCCAGGCGTGACGATCGCGATCGGCGCGGCCACCGAAGTGATCGCCGGCGAAGGCCTGATCGTGACGGCCGGCGGTATCGACACGCACATCCACTTCATCAGCCCGCAACAGATCGAGGAGGCACTCGCGAGCGGCGTCACCACGATGCTCGGCGGCGGCACGGGTCCGGCGACGGGCACCAACGCCACGACATGTACGCCTGGCCCCTGGCATCTCGAACGCATGTTGCAGGCCGCCGACGGCTATCCGATGAATCTCGGCTTTCTCGGCAAGGGCAACGTGAGCCAGCCGGCGCCCGCGCTCGAGCAGATCGCCGCCGGCGCCATCGGCCTGAAGCTGCACGAGGACTGGGGCACGACGCCCGCCGCGATCGACAACTGTCTGTCGGTCGCCGACGACACCGACACGCAGGTCGCGATCCACACGGATACGCTGAACGAAGCGGGTTTTGTCGAAACGACGGTCGCGGCGTTCAAGGGCCGCACGATCCACACTTATCACACGGAAGGCGCGGGCGGCGGCCACGCACCCGACATCATCAAGGTCTGCGGCGAAGCCAACGTGCTGCCCTCGTCGACGAATCCGACGCGCCCGTACACCGTCAATACGCTCGAAGAGCATCTCGACATGCTGATGGTGTGCCATCACCTGGACCCGTCGATCGCGGAAGACATCGCCTTCGCCGAATCGCGCATCCGTCGCGAGACGATTGCGGCCGAGGATATCCTGCACGACCTGGGCGCGCTGTCGATGCTCTCGTCGGATTCGCAGGCAATGGGACGCGTGGGCGAAGTGATCATCCGCACGTGGCAGACCGCGCACAAGATGAAAGTGCAACGCGGCGCGCTCGCTGAAGACACCGCGCGTAACGATAATTTCCGCGCGAAGCGCTACGTCGCGAAGTACACGATCAATCCCGCGATCACGCACGGCATCGCGCACGAAGTCGGTTCGGTCGAGCCGGGCAAGTGGGCCGATCTGGTGTTCTGGGAGCCGGCGTTTTTCGGCATCAAGCCTTCGCTGATTCTCAAGGGCGGCATGATCGCGATGGCGCAGATGGGCGACCCGAACGCGTCGATTCCAACGCCGCAGCCCGTGCATTACCGGGAAATGTTCGCGACGCGCGGCGGTGCACTGGGTCGCACGTCGCTCACATTCGTCTCGCAGATGGCGTCCGATGCCGGCGTCGCGGAACGTTACGGCCTGAACAAGCGGGTCGTCGCGGTCAGGAACTGCCGCAACATCACGAAGGCCGACATGATCCACAATGCGTGGAGGCCGGCGATCACGGTCGATCCGGAAACCTATGAAGTCATCGCGGACGGCCAGTTGCTGACCTGCGAACCGGCTACCGTGCTGCCGATGGCACAACGCTATTTCCTGTTTTAAAGCCCCCATGCGCACGATCGATAAACGCATCGAACCGCACATCAAGCTCGCCGCCGTGCTGGTCAGGCGCGCGCCGACCCTGACGCTCGCGTTCGATGCTCGCTGTAAAAGCCGGCTCGCGGCAACGCTCGACAACGGCGAGGAAGTCGCGCTGCTGCTGCCGCGCGGCACGGTGCTGCGCGACGGCGACGTACTCGTCGCGCAGGACGGCGCGCTGGTGCGCGTCGTCGCGGCTGCCGAAGCCGTGCTCCGCGTGCGCGCGCCGGACCGCATCACGCTCACGCGCGCCGCGTATCACCTCGGCAACCGTCACACGCCGGTCGAAATCGGCGACGATTACCTGAAGCTCGAATTCGATCCGGTGCTCGCCGACATGCTGAAGCGTCTCGGCGCGACGGTCGAGCAGGTTTCGATGCCGTTCCAGCCGGAAACAGGCGCGTACGGCGGCGGCCACAAGCACGGTCACGACGAAACTTTCGCCGAAGACTACGCGATCGCCCAGCAGGTGTTCGATGAACATCATGGGCATGATCACGCGCACGACGACGGCCACGACCACAGCTATTGCGGCGACGCACATCATCAGCATCATCACCATGCGCATCGCTGAACTCACTGCGCTGCTGCATCTCGCGTCACCGGCGCTGCCGATCGGCGCATTCAGCTATTCGCAAGGGCTTGAAGCCGCGATCGAAGCGCAACGCGTCACCGATGCGGACAGCGCGCGCGACTGGATCGCAGGCGGCCTCACTACCGTGCTCGCGCGCGGCGAGTTGCCGTTTCTCGCGCATCAGATCGAACGCTGGCGTTCGCACGACGCCGCCGCGCTGGCCGTTGCGAACGAGGAATTTCTCGCGAGCCGCGAATCGGCGGAACTGCGTCGCGAAACGGAACAGATGGGCTGGTCGCTGCGGCAACTGTGCGCATCGCTCGAATGGGGCGACGCAGCGCGCCGCGCGACGCTCGCCGCGATGACACCCGTCGCGCAACCCACGGCATTCGCGTACGCCGCCTGGGCCCACGATGCCGCCACCGATGCCGCCCTCGCCGCTTACGCCTTCAGCTGGGTCGAGAACCAGGCGGCCGCGGCGCTAAAGGCGGTGCCGCTCGGACAGCTCGCGGGCCAGCGCATCATCGTGGCGCTGCGCGAACGCATCGGCGAAGCGGTCGCCCACGCGCTCGCCACGGCGCCTCAAGACATCAACACCTTCGCGCCGCAACTCGGCATTCTGTCGGCGCGCCACGAGTCGCAGTATTCGCGGCTCTTCCGCTCATAAGCTCACCGATCATGAACGCACCTCATCCTGCCCAACGTACGAAGAAACTGCCTGCGCTGCGCGTGGGCGTCGGCGGCCCGGTCGGCTCCGGCAAGACCACGCTGCTCGAAATGCTCTGCAAGGCGATGCGCGAGCGCTACGACCTCGTCGCGATCACGAACGACATCTACACGAAGGAAGACCAGCGCCTCCTGACCGTCGCGGGCGCGCTGCCGGCCGAACGCATCATGGGCGTCGAAACGGGCGGCTGCCCGCATACGGCGATCCGCGAGGACGCGTCGATCAACCTGGAAGCCGTCGACCGCATGCTCACGCGCTTCCCCGACGCCGACATCGTGTTCATCGAATCCGGCGGCGACAATCTGGCCGCGACCTTCAGCCCGGAACTGTCGGACCTGACGATCTACGTGATCGACGTAGCCGGCGGCGAGAAAATTCCGCGCAAGGGCGGCCCCGGCATCACGAAATCCGACCTGCTCGTGATCAACAAGACCGATCTCGCGCCGATGGTCGGGGCGAATCTCGACGTAATGGCCGCCGATGCGAAGAAAATGCGCGGCGAACGGCCGTTCGTGATGTGCAACCTGAAGGCGCTCGACGGACTCGCCGACGTGATTGCGTTTATCGAGAAGAAGGGGTTGCTGGCGGTTTGACTGTATTGCGTCCATGTACAGCACGGACACCGGAGAGGCCAAAGGTCACAAATGTTAAAATACGGGCTGCTTTCAATTCAGCCCGTCGCCGACTTCTCCTTCCGGTCGCACCGACGCTACACAGTACATCGCTGGCAGACAATATCCATTTCAATGACCCAACCGGCCAGGCGCACCTCGATTCTCTTTCATGTTACCGATTTCAATGATGGCGGAATCGAGAGTTCCTTGATCCAGTGGCTGCGCATCTTCGACCGGACACTATTCGACGTCACGCTTTCGGTGATGTTCAATTCGCCAGGCTTCGAAAGCCGCTATCGCGCGTTGATTCCTGCCGACGTGAAAGTCGTGATCCTCGCCGACCGGCCCTGGCTCAACTTTTTCCAGACACGTCGTTACGCAAGACGTCTGAGCAAAGCTGGACGTGTCGGGCGCGATGTGTTCAACACGCTGGCCGTGCGTCCGTATGTGCGGGCCCGCGTGGCGGCGCTCGCACAACAGAACGATTTGATCGTCGACTTCGATATGTCGCTGCGACGCTGGGCCGGCCGCTTCAACACCGCGTGGCTCGGCGTCAATCATTTCAGCTTCGATGCGCGGCTCGGCGGCCGACGTCGTAAGGCGCAACGACTCGCGGCGCAGTACGGCCGCTACGATTGCGTCGTCGCGCTCAACCAGCATATGGCGGACGAAGCCACCGCAATGTTCGGGGACACGCTCAAACACCTGTTCGTGCTGCCGAATGCGATCGACATCGAAAGCATTCGCGCGTCGTCCGTCGCGCCCGGCGCACCCACCGCACCGCACGACAAGCCGTATATTGTGTCCGTTGCACGACTCGACGAAATCCAGAAAGATCACCGCACGCTGCTCGACGCGTACGCCCAATTAGTGCGCGATGCCAATCCGGTCGAAAATCTCGTGATTGTCGGCGACGGCGCGTTCCACGATGAACTGAAAGCGTACGCGAAGGAACTGGGCATTGCGAACCGTGTGCATTTCACGGGACACCTGCGCAATCCTCACGCGCTAATCGCAGGCGCGACCGTGCAGGTGCTCAGTTCGCGTTACGAAGGCATGCCGATGGTATTGCTCGAAGCACTCGCGCTCGGCAAGCCGATTGTCGCGACCGACTGCCCAACGGGTCCACGCGAGATTCTCGACGACGGCCGCGCGGGCCTGCTTGTGCCGATCGGCGATGTGGCAGCGATGGCAGACGCAATGGCGCGCGTGCTGGCCGACCAGCAACTACGGCATTCGATGAGCGAGACCGCGACGGCACGCTCGCATCACTACGGCATCGGGAAAAGCAATGTGCGTTTCGCGGCATGCGTGGCCGGGATTCTGGCGCGACGCGTGTAGGCCTCGCTATCAGGCCCGTGATTCACGCTCGTCGATCGCGGGCAGTAGCGTCGTCAGCACATCCACCGTCCGCACCGTCGCGCCGCGATGGCGTGCGGCAAACGCCGACGCCGCGCCGCCCATCGCGATGCGTCGCGAGCGGTCTTCGAAGAGTTCGCGCAACGCGCGCGCGAGCCCAGCCGGATCCTGCACCTGCACCGCCGCGCCGGCGGCGACCGCATCGGCCGTTGCCTGCGTGAAGTTGAACACGTGCGGGCCGATCAGCACCGGCACACCCACCGCGCACGCCTCGATCAGATTCTGTCCGCCGAGCGGCAGCAGACTGCCGCCGATAAACGCCAGATCGGAAGCGGCATAGTAAGCGCCCAGCTCGCCCATCGAGTCGCCGAGCAGCACCGTCACATCCTGAGGTAACGCCGCGATCGTCTGCGCCGAGCCGACGAGACTCGACGCCGCGCCGGCAGGCGCCCACTTCGAACGGCGCTCGAGACGCAGGCCGGTTTTCTCGACGAACGCGGCGACTTCATCGAAACGCTGCGGATGGCGCGGCACGAGAATCAGCAGCGCATCTTCGACGCCGAGCGCCGCGAACGCCTGCAGCACCAGCGCCTCTTCGCCTTCGCGCGTGCTCGCCGCGACCCAGACGGCCCGCGTACCGATTGCCGCACGCCACGCGTGGCCGCGCGCCGCGAGTTCAGGCGGCGTCGTCATATCGAACTTCAGGTTGCCCAGCACAGCCACGTTGCGCGCGCCGAGCGCGGTCAGCCGCTCGGCGTCCGACGGGCTTTGCGCAAGCACGCGCGCGAAACCGCCGAACACCTCGCGCGTCGCCTTGCCGAACTTCGCCGCGCGTTTATACGAACGCGCGGACATTCGCGCATTCGTCAGCACGAGCGGCACATCCGCGCGACGGCATTCGTCGATCAGCGTCGGCCACACTTCGGTTTCCATCACCACGCCGATCGTGGGCCGCCACGCGCGCAGGAAGCGTCGTACGACGTGCGGCATGTCATACGGCAGATAGGCGCGCAGCACGCGGTCGCCGAAAATCTGCTCACCGGTCGCGCGGCCGCTCGGTGTCATGTGCGTAAGCAGAATGCGCGCATCCGGACGCGCCTTGATCAACGCTTCGATGAGCGGCTGCGCAGCACGCGTCTCGCCCACCGATACCGCATGCACCCAGATCAGCGGTGCGTCGTCGTCGGGACGACGACCCCGTGCGCGCCCAAAACGCTCGGCAATATGCTCGCGATAACCGTGCTCGCGACGCGAGCGCACATAGAGCCGGATCACGGCGATGGGCGCGACGATCCACCAGAGCGCGTTATAGATGGCCCTCAGCATCCCGCCTCCGCAAGCGCGAAAACGCAGGGGCCTGTCCCAACGCCATGAAGACGGACACAACGGCGAAACGCCGGGCGCAAATCCAGGCGCGGCGCGCGAAGAGCCGCGCTCAAACCAGCGCCCTGCCCTTCAGGCGTTCGAGGATGCCCAGCGGCGCGCACTCCGGCTGCGCCATGGCCCTGACCGGCAGGAAGAACGTCTGCTCGAGCATGAACTGGCCGGACATCACCGCGTGCGACGTCTGATCCGAAAAGCACACCCAGACGCTACCCGGCGGAAACGGCATGGTCTCCTGCGGGCTGGCCTTCTGATAATCGAGGTCGGCCTTCATGCCGTCGTGCAGGTTCAGCATCAGATGGTCGTATTCGCTGCGCTTCGATTTCGTGACGTGCAGCAGATGCTGCAGCCAGGCCGAACCCGGCATCTGCGGCTTGATCTTCGGCAGGAAGCGTTTTGCCATGTCCTCGAACGGTTCGCCCACGCGCCACACGCGCGGTGCGCCATTCGGATTCACGTTCGTGAAGACGCGCAGAATCCGCTCGCCGTAATTGGGCCGCGACGGGAACGCATCGACGTGCAGGCGGCTGTCGTCCTTGCGCCATGACGTCTGGCGCGTTTCGACCTGATGCAGGCGCAGGCTCGTCGGCGCGACACGCAGCTTGCCGTCGTATTCGGGGAAGAGGCCGTCGACCAGCGAGCGCGCGTTCGCCTGATACCGCGCGATCAACGCACGCACGGCCGTCTGCGTGACCGCGTCGCCGAGCACGCCATGTAGCGCGCCGCCGTTCGGTTCGAGGCTGATGTTCTTGCGCTTCGGATCGGCGAGCGCCGGGTCGAGCAGCGCCTGCTCTCCGCCTTCAATCGAAAAACGCAGGTTCGGGAAATACAGCACCTTGCCGCGCTCGACGCCGGCAAGCAGCGTCTCGCGCGCGATGGACAGGTTCATGCCCTGCCAGTCGGCGGATGCGACTTCGATGATCTGGGATTCGTTCATGGTCGCCCTTTTTGAAGCGGATGGAGCGTAGCGTGTTCGTCGCCTGTCGCGGTGCCGGCGCGTGCGGCTGCCCGGTTGCCGTCAGGGTGCATATTCAATACGTTTGCGTTCCCTGCAGCAGACCGCTCTGCACTCACAGCAGGCCGAAGCCGGCCAGCGCGGCCTTCACCTGTTGAAGCGTCGGCGGCTGGCCAGCCGTGCCGAGATTGATGACATTCGGCGACCAGTAGCCGCCCGTGCGCCACGCGGTGGCGAAATTGTACAACTCGACTGTCGGCCGTTTCAGGGCCGCCGCGATGTGAACAAGACCTGTGTCAACGCCAACCGTCGCCGCTGCGCCGTCGATGAGGCCAACCACCGCCGGCAGCGAGAGCTTCGGCGGCACGACCGCCGCCGCGCCGAATTCGCGTGCAAGCCGCTCGCTCGTCTCGCGTTCGGCGTCGCTGCCCCACGGCAGCACGATCGAGCCGCCGCGCCGCACGAGCGCCTGCCCGAGCTCGATCCACGCGGCGTCGGGCCACTGCTTGTCGGTGCGTGAGGTTGCGTGCACGAACACCACGTACGGCACCGGCAGGTTCAGCCCGAGCGCGGAGACCGCCAGCGCGGCCTGGCGCGTGTCGATGCCGAAGTCGATGTCGTCGGTGGGTTGCGGCGCGGGTGCGCCGAGCGCGGCCGCCACCAGCTGGCGCGTGCGCTCGACCACGTGTGTGCGCGGCGCGATCGGCACGCGCCGGTCGTAAAAGAAGCGCACCGGCCATTCGAAGCCGGCGCCGTCGGTACGGTTCGCGAGGCCCGTGAGCGGCCCGCGCGCCCAGCTCGCGACCCACGCGGTCTTGATAAGCCCCTGGCAGTCGATCACGAGATCGTATTTCTCCGCGGCCAGCGCGCGGCGAAACGCACCGATCTCGCGCCAGTTGTCGGGCGAAAACAGACGCTTGCGCCAGCGACGCAGCGAAAACGGAATCGCACGGCGCACGCCGTGGACGAGTTGCACCAGCTCGATAAAGCTTTCTTCGACGAGCCAGTCGATCTGCGCCTCGGGATAGCGGCGAAGAATATCGGCAATCACCGGCATGTTGTGGACGACGTCGCCCAGCGACGACACCCGCACGATCAGTATCTTTTGTACGCTCAAGTGGCAATTGCCGGCAAACCGGCTCGAAGATGCGTGAATGGGACGGCAATTCTATCGCGACCGGAGCCTTTTCCAGGACAAGTCGCAGGATAAGTCGCATGCGAACGCCCGGGTTGGCGGGCCCCCACGCCGGTAGAACACATAAAAACGCGGCGCAGTGGCTCCCGCCACGCGCCGCGTCCGACGGCGGTGTCATCGCGCAAGGGGTGCAACCCAACCGCGATGCCGCCCGTCTGACCGTCAGAACGGCAATTTTGCATCCGGCTTCGCCGCGAGAATCACGCGACGGAAGTCTTCCTGAATCCGCTTCAATGCCGCGTCGTTGTCCGCCTCGAAGCGCATCACGACGACGGGTGTGGTGTTCGACGAGCGCGCGAGACCGAAGCCGTCCGGATACTCGACGCGCAGGCCGTCGATCTTCACGACGTCGTCGGCGCCCGTGAACCGCGCGTTTTCCTGCAGACGCGCGATGAGTTCGAAGTTCTCACCTTCTTCCAGCTTCAGTTGCAGCTCTGGCGTGGAGTGCGAATTCGGCAGGCTGTTGAGCAGCTTGCTCGGGTCCTTCACGCGCGAGAGGATTTCGAGCAGACGTGCGCCCGTGTACAGGCCGTCGTCGAAACCGTACCAGCGATCCTTGAAGAACACGTGGCCGCTCATTTCGCCCGCGAGCGGCGCGCCCGTTTCGCGCAGCTTCGCCTTCACGAGCGAGTGGCCTGTTTTCCACATCAGCGGCTCGCCGCCCTTCTCACGCACCCACTTCGCGAGATTACGCGTGCACTTCACGTCATAGATGATCTGCGCGCCCTTGTTGCGCGACAGGACTTCTTCGGCGAACAGCATCAGCTGACGGTCCGGATAGATGATCTCGCCGTCTTTCGTGACGACGCCCAGGCGGTCGCCGTCGCCATCGAACGCGAAACCGATTTCCGCATCCGTTTCCTTCAGGGCGCGGATCACGTCCTGCAGGTTTTCCGGGTGCGCCGGGTCCGGGTGATGGTTCGGGAAGTTGCCGTCGATCTCCGTGAACAACTCCACGAGTTCGCAGCCGAGCTTCCTGAAGAGCTGCGGCGCGAGATCACCCGCCACGCCATTACCGGTATCGACGACGATCTTCAGCGGACGCGCGAGCTTGATGTCGCTGACGATACGGTCGAGGTACGCGTCGGCAATGTCGTATTCGGCGTAGGTGCCGCTGCCCGCGGCGAAGTTTTCATCGACGATGCGCTGATGCAGCGCGAGAATCTGCTCGCCGTAGATCGCCGCGCCGCGCAACACCATCTTGAAGCCGTTGTAATCGGGCGGATTGTGGCTGCCGGTCACGACGATGCAGGAATCGACGCGACGCTCGCCGCCCGCGAGCTTGAGCGGCACGCTGGCCGCGAAATAGCCGACGGGCGTCGGCACCATGCCAACGTTCACGACGTCGACGCCGGCCGCACGCAGGCCGTCCGAGAGTGCCGCGATGAGATCCGGGCCGGACAGGCGTCCGTCACGCGCGACCACGACGGCGTCGCCGCCCTGCGCACGCACTTCGCTGCCGAACGCGCGACCGATCGAGCGGGCCGCATCGGTGTCGAGCGTCTTGCCGATCACGCCGCGAATGTCATAGGCCTTGAAAATCGATTTGGAGATCATGAATGGCTCACTTGCGTGCAATGGAGAAATTTGACTGGCTCAAGACTGGCTCGACTCACTCATCACGATGACTCCCATGATGAACGCGTTGCGCCCTTGCCGGAAGCGGTCCGGTTCCAACTTATAATTGCGGTTTTTCAAACACGCCTTCTGGCGCCTATTCTAATGCTTAGACGCGTCTCCCTCATAAAGTTGCCACGGCGTGCGACGAGGCGGGCATGCGCTCACGGTCCGGTTCCTGTCTCCATCGGAGCAGGCATGGTGCGTGCTGAAGGGGCGGCCCGGCGTGCATCACAGGCAACCGGGCAGATACCGTCGGGCGGCGGATGCTGACGCTCAGGCGCTTCGCCAGTCCGGATGTCACGCGGGCGTTCGCCAATATCGTCTGGCTGGGCCTCGAACGGCTCACGCAGATTGCCGTCGCGATCGCCATCAGCGGCGTGCTGGCCCGCTATTTCGGCCCCGATACGTTCGGTAAATGGCAGTACGCCAATACGCTCCTTCTTGTGCTTTCGCCCGTCACATGGGTGTGCGGCGCGGAAATTCTCGTGCCGACCATCGTCCATCGTCCACCCGAACAGCTCGGCACTGTGCTGGGCAGCGCGTTCGTGCTGCGCATCGCGGTTTCCGCCGTCGCGTTGCTGCTGACGTGGGCCGGCATTGCCGCGGGTCTCACCGATCCGCTCGTCGGCGCGATGCTCGCCGGGCTCGCGGTCACGATGCTGTTTCGCGAGCCGTTTGTCGGCGTGATCAACGCGTGGCTGCAAAGCATGACGTACAGCAAGCCGCAGCTGCTCACCAGCATGACGACGGCCATCTTCAAGGCCGTGCTCGTCTGGGTACTGGTGCGCGCGGCCACGGCGCCCGCGCGCTTCGGCTGGCTGTGGGCGCTGGAGTCGGCGGCGATCGGCGGCGTGCTGCTGGTGTATTACATACGCCGGCATGGCGGCCGGCTCGGCTGGCATCTCGACCGTTCGCTCTTTCGTCACTTCGCGACGGCGGGCACGGTGTTCTGGCTCGGCCTCATCTGCATGTATCTGTTTCTGAAGCTCGACCGGCTGATGCTCGAGCGCACGATCTCGTTTGCCGATCTCGGGCGCTATTCCGCCGCGCAGCAGTTGAACGAAAACTGGATCACGCTTGCGCTGATGCTCGCGCAGACGCTTGCGCCCGCCTTCGTCTATCGCGTGCAGGACGCTGCCCGCCTGCGCCGCAACATGGCCCGGCTGATGGCGATGACCGCGCTCCTGATGGTGGGCGGCGCGCTCGTGCTCGATCTGCTGGCCGGTTTCATCATCAGTCATGTGTTCGGGCCTTCGTATGAAGGCGCTATCGGGATTTTTCGCTGGGCCGTGTGGCTCTCCGTGCCGGCGGGTATCGAAGCGATCGGCAATCTCGTCGTGCTGAAATATCAGGCGAAATTCGTTTTGCTGTCGAAGTGGCTGCTCGCGCTGGCAGTGGCGTTCGCCGTCAATCTGCTGACGATTCCGCGGCTTGGCGCGTATGGCGCGCTCGTCGGCCTCGCGGCCGGCTATCTGGCCGCCGCCGCGGTCAACTTCTACTACATCGGTTTCAAGCTGCGCTCATGAGTTCTTCCGTGCCGTTATCCGCCGACCTGACCGCGGGCACGCCTCGCGTGGGCGCGCCTCGCGTGGGCGCGCTTCGCGACGTCGCGATCCTGATGCCCGCGTACAACGGCCAGGCCGACGTGGAGCGCACACTCGCATCGTTCGACGAAGACGCGCCCGTCCATGCACTGATCGTCGACGACGGCAGCACACCGCCGATCGTCGCGCCCACGATCGCGAACATGTCGATCGAAGTGCTGCGCATGCCGCAGAACGGCGGCATCGAGCGTGCGTTGCAAACCGGCATCGACGCGCTCGCCGAACGCGGCTTTCGCTACGCCGCGCGTATCGACGCGGGCGATCTCACGGTGCCGCACAGGCTCGCGAAACAGCGCGCGCATCTCGAAGCGCATCCGCAGGTGGCGGGTCTCGGCATGTGGGCGCAGGTGGTCACGCGCGATGGCACGCCGGTCTTCATGCTGAGGCCGCCGGCCGAGCCGCGGGCGATCCGCCGCATCCGTTTTCTGCGCGGCTGTTTCGTGCATCCTTCGATGATGCTGCGTATCGACGCCGTACGCGCCGTCGGCAACTATCGCGCGGCGTATCGTTCGGCGGAAGACCTCGACCTGTTCCTGCGCCTGATGGAACGTTACGAGTGCGCGAATCTTGCTGAACTGGGCCTCTATTACGAATTGAACGAAGGCGGCATCAGCGCGACGAAACGCCACCAGCAGATCGCTTCGACGCTCCGGCTGCAACTGCATTACTTCAATGTGGCGAACGTGTACGACTGGCTCGGTCTTGCCAAGAACCTGTTGCATTTCCTGATGCCCTATAGCGTCTTGCAGCGAATCAAGCGCACGCTGTTCGCCGCGCGCGCGCAAGGCTGAACCGCACTCGAAGCAGTTCCCCTTCAACGACATTCCACGACAGGCCGCGAACCCTGCATGAAGCCTTCCCGACCGCCAGCCAGCACACTGCGCATCAGCCTTGTCTGCAACACAGCGTGGGCGATCCATACGTATCGTCAGGGGCTGATCCGCATGCTTGTGAGCAAGGGCGTCGACGTGACCGTGATCGCGCCGCGCGACCGCACGTTCGAACTGCTCATGCAGATGGGCTGCCGTTGCATCGATCTGCCGGTCGCCTCGAAAGGCACGAGCCCGCTCGACGATCTGCGCACGCTCTGGGCGCTCTATCGCCACTACCGGACGATTCGCCCGGATGTCGTGTTTCACTATACGATCAAGCCGAATATCTACGGATCGATCGCGGCGAAACTGGCGGGCGTGACGTCCGTCGCGGTAACGACCGGACTGGGCTACGTTTTCATCCAGCAAAGCCGCGCGGCACAGGTCGCGAAAAAACTGTACCGTTTCGCTTTTCGCTTCCCGCGCGAAATCTGGTTTCTCAATCGCGACGACGAAGCCGCGTTCCTCGACCAGAAGCTGCTCGTGCATCCTGAGCGTGCGCGTCTGCTGCACGGCGAAGGCGTCGATCTCGAACAGTTTGCGTTCGCGCCGCTCGGGGACCGGGCACAATTCACGTTCGTGCTGATCGGCCGCCTGCTGTGGGACAAGGGCGTCGGCGAATATGTCGAAGCCGCGCGCCAGCTGCGCGTGCGTTACCCGCATGCGCGCTTTTTGCTGCTCGGGCCGGTTGGCGTCGATAATCCCAGCGCGATCACGCGGGCGGAAGTCGACACCTGGCAGCGCGAAGGCGTGGTGACGTACGCGGGCGAAGCGCACGACGTGCGGCCTTTTATTGTCGATGCCGACTGCGTTGTTTTGCCGTCGTATCGCGAGGGCGTACCACGCACGCTGATGGAAGCGTCGGCGATGGGCCGGCCGATCGTCGCCACCGATGTGCCGGGTTGCCGCGAAGTGGTCGCCGACGGCGTGAATGGATTGCTGTGCGAGGTGAAGAGCGCGGAGAGTCTGACCGCGAAACTCGCGCAGATGCTCGATATGAGCGGTGACGAACGCCGCGCGATGGGCGAACGCGGCCGGCAGAAAGTCGCGTCGGAATTCGACGAGCGGGCCGTCGTCGAACGATATAAAGACCTCTTGCACACCTTGACGGGCGTTTCACTTTAACGGAGTAAAGCATGTCTGCAACGAACGCGAAGGGCACGATCCTGGTGACGGGCGGAGCGGGTTTCATCGGCTCCCATACGTGCGTCGAATTGTTGAACGGCGGCTATGACGTCGTGGTCATCGACAACCTCGTGAACAGCAATCCCGAGTCGCTCAGGCGCGTCGAGAAGATTACCGGCAAAAAGCCCGCATTTTACGAAGCCGACGCGCGCGACGAAGCAGCGCTCAGGCGCATTTTCGATGCGCATCCCGTTACGGCCGCGATCCACTTCGCGGCGCTGAAATCCGTGGGCGAATCGGTGGCAAAACCGGTCGAGTACTACCGCAACAACGTCGACAGCCTGCTTGTGCTGCTCGACGTGATGCGTCAGCGCGACGTGAAGCAGTTCGTGTTCAGCTCGTCGGCGACGGTATATGGCGTGCCGGAAAGCTCGCCGATCGACGAATCGTTTCCGCTTTCCGCGACGAATCCGTATGGGCAATCGAAGTTGATCGCCGAGCAGGTGCTGCGCGATCTTGAGGTTTCAGATCCGACGTGGCGCATCGCGACGCTGCGTTATTTCAATCCGGTCGGCGCGCATGAAAGCGGCTTGATCGGCGAAGATCCGGCCGGCATTCCGAACAACCTGATGCCGTACGTCGCGCAGGTTGCGGTCGGCAAGCTCGAAAAGCTGCGCGTGTTCGGCGGCGATTACGACACGCCCGATGGCACCGGCGTGCGCGATTACATTCACGTCGTCGATCTCGCTCGCGGGCACCTTGCGGCACTCGATGCCTTAGTGAAGCACGATGCGAGTTTTGTCGTGAATCTTGGTACAGGCCAGGGATATAGCGTGCTGGATGTGGTGCGCTCGTTTGAAAAGGCGTCGGGCAAACCGGTGCCTTATGAGATCGTCGCGCGCCGGCCAGGCGACGTCGCGCAATGCTTCGCCAATCCGGCCGCAGCGGAAAAACTGCTCGGATGGCGCGCGCAGTTCGGTATCGAGCGCATGTGCGCCGACCACTGGCGCTGGCAGTCGACGAATCCGAAGGGGTTCGACGCGGCGTAGGCTTCGCGCGGGCCGGGTTCCTGATCCGGTGCGGCTGCGTGCCCGGTCTTCACGACGAGATAGATAGTCGAATCAAGACCGGGCGTATCGCGCGTTCATTTGATAATAATTGATAAAGAATATGGAATTGGCTTGTTCACCTGGGGGACTCTGCCATGATTAGCGCGGACTTGGGACAGCCACTCGATGTGGTATGTCACGAAGCCGGTTGAAACGGGCCGCTATGGCTCGAAAAGCGAAGACTTACGCGAAGGCGTGATGCGGATTCAGGATCGCGAGACGCAGCTTCTCGCGCTGGATGCCGTGATAGAGCGCAGCATCGCCGATTCAGATGCCGGTCGAGGGGAACCAGCCGAGAAAGTGTTCGACGAGCTCGAAGCCAGGTATCAGGCAATGGTGGACCGCAAGGCATGATTGTTCGCATCTTGCCTGTCGCAAGGGCCGAGCCGGAAGCGATCGGCGATTACATAGCCCGGGATAATTCGCGTCGCGCCGTGAACTTCGTTCGCGAACTGCGCGACAAATGCCTGAGTCTCGCAGACATGCCCTTCGCTTTCCCGCTTGTGCCGCGCTACGAAGATCGAGGCGTGCGGCACCGCGTTCATGGCCGCTATCAAATTTTCTACCGCGTCGTCGGCCAGCCCGAGCGCATCGACGTTCTTCACGTCCTGCACGGCGCGCGCGATTACGCCTCGATCATTTTTCCGTAGCACGGAAAGACTGTATTCAGTTACCTCGATTCCGTCACGGCACAGCGCAGCCCCATCAACCAGAGGCTCGACTCACCCCCTGCGCGTCATCGCGAAGCGCCGCGCTCGCGGCACTGCTTCATCGGGTCCTGGCTGCAACGGCGAGCTTGTCCGCGGCTTCCTGTGCGGTTTCGTTATCGTCGCTCCAGTAGTTGCCGATCACATCATAAAAGGCGCCTTCGACCGCTGGGGTATCGACCATGTCATGCGCCCAGGACGGCACGAGTGTTCCCCTGGCTTGCGAACTGGTGAAATCGGCTGCCGACCGGTGCGCGCAGGCGTCGAACTTCGACAGGTCCATGCCCTGCCGCACCGGAATCGAACCCTTGTTGAGATTGAAGATCTCCTGGAACTTCGGACTCAGAAGCAGGCTCGCAAGATCCTTCTGTCCTTTCTGGACGTCCGGGCTCTTGACCTTGAAGAAAGCGAAGCTGTCGACATTGAACGTATAGGCGTTTTGCGAGCCGGGACCCGGCACGCACAAATAGTCCTTACCCGGGACCTTATTGGCCACGCTGAACTCGCCCTTGGCCCAATCCCCCATGAACTGCATTGCCGCCTTGCCGGTGATCACCATGCCGGTCGCCATGTTCCAGTCACGCCCTGTCTGGCCCTTGTCGGTGTAGGCCTTGATCTTCTTGAATGTTTCGAGCGCCTTGACCATTGTCGGCCCTTTGAGCGTCGCCGGATCGAGTTGCACGAAAGCCTTCTTGTAGAAAGCCGCGCCGCCCACGCCGAGCGCCACGGTTTCGAAGGTTTCGGCTTCCTGCCAGGACTGGCCGCCGATCGCGACCGGGATGATGCCCGCTTTCTGCAGCGCGTCAGCGGTCTTGAAGAACTCGTCCCACGTCGCCGGTGGCTGCGCGCTCACCTTCTTCAGCGCATCCGCATTGATCCACAACCAGTTGACCCGGTGCACATTGACCGGCGCCGCCACATATTGGCCCTTGTATTTCATGATGCTCGAGATCTGCGGCGGGATCAGCTTGTCCCAGCCTTCATGCTTCGCCACATCGTCAATCGATACCAGGACGCCTTCATCGCCCCACTCCTGAATGGCCGGCCCCTTGATCTGGGCGGCAGCAGGTGGGTTCCCGGCGATCACGCGCGTCTTGAGCGCGGTCATCGCGTTGCCGCCGCCGCCACCCGCGACGGCGAAGTCCTTCCACGTATCACCCTTTTCGTCGAGCATCTGCTTGAGGACCTGCGCGGATTTTGCTTCACCACCGGAGGTCCAGTAATGCAGCACTTCAACCTCCGCGGACCGCGCTACCCCGGCGGCAAGGAGCGCCGCGACGCCAACCGCACAGGCGGTGAGCTTCACAGTGCGGCTGTATGGCTTCGACAGGTTGCTTGATTGGGTTCGCATCCGGCAGTCTCCTTGTATCGTCGTGGTTTTCCCATCCTGGGATGATGCGCATGGTAGCGATACCAGACCACTTCGCCCTATCCGGATGAACCCTGACTCAAGTGCTTTCCCGGGCTTCCTTTCCGGCGTATGCAAGGCGATACTCGCCCGATGAACAGAAAACCGACCGGCGCGACCAGACAGCCCAGACCGCTTCAGCGCCCGCGCAATTCCACCGCTGCAACACCCAATGAGCGAGGCGCACGCTCGCAACTGGCCGATCTTGCAGACGCCGTGGAGCGGGTGGCGCCGTACCACAATGTGCCCGCTTCGCCGGGCGCCCCCCGCGACGTCGACGGGCATCCACGCCGGCCCGCGCGGCGCAGGCCGAGCGGGCGCGCGACGATCACCGATGTCGCCGATCGTGCGCAGGTCAGTCCGATGACCGTGTCCCGCGCGCTTAAAAACCCGGCGCAGGTATTGCCCGAGGCGCGCGCGCGCGTTGAAGCGGCCGTCGCCGCGCTCGGCTATGTGCCGAGCCATGCGGCGCGTACGTTGGCCTCGTCGCGCTCGCGCGTGGTGGGGGTGCTGGTCCCGTCTTTATCGAATGAGGTTTTCGTCGATACGCTCGCCGGCATCCAGGATTGCCTGGGGCCTGCGGGCTACCAAATTTTGATTGGCAATACGAACTATTCTGCCGACAAGCAGGCCGAACTCGTATCGACCTACCTCACGCACGCACCCGATGGTTTTCTCGTCACGGGCATCGACGGCTCGGGGGCCATCCGTCAGCGTCTAACGGCTGCGCGCGTGCCTGTAGTTCATATGTACGACCTGAGCCGCACTCCCGACGAATGGTCGGTCGGCTTTTCGCAGCAGCGCGCGGGCTTCACGCTCACGAAATATCTGCTTGAGCGCGGTTATCGGCGACCGGGATTCATTGCCGCGCAACTGGACCCACGCACCATGCAGCGCCGCGCCGGCTTTCGCCGCGCGCTGCGCGAGGCGGGGCTCGATCCCGATGTGGAAATATTGACCAGCGAGCCATCGAGCGTCGGCCTTGGCTCGAAGTTGCTCGCGCGGATGCTAGAGCATGCCCCCGCGTGCGACGCGGTTTTCTGCTGCAACGATGACCTTGCGCTCGGCGCGCTGTTCGAGTGCCAGCGGCGCAGCGTCCTGGTGCCTGGCCAGATGGCGATTGCGGGATTCAACGATCTGCCGCCTTCCGCATGGGCAACACCGTCGCTCACGACCATCACGACACCGCGCTACCAGATCGGATTCGAGGCCGCCCGACTGTTGCTGCAGATACTGGACGGGCACCCGCCCGAGCGGAACCATATCGATCTGCGGTTTACGCTCACGCCGAGGGAAAGCGCGTAGCAGCGGGGCGAGTGCGAACGGGTCGCTATGGCTCGAAAAGCGAAGTCTTACGTGAAGGCGCGAAGCTGATTCAGGATCGCGAGACGCAGCTTCTCGCGCTGGATGCCGTGATAGAGCACGGCATCGCCGACTCCGGTGCCGGCCGAGGGGCGCCAGCGGAGGAAGTGTTCGACGAGCTCGAAGCCAGGTATCAGGCAATGGTGGACCGCAAAGCATGATTGTTCGCATCTTGCCTGTCGCGTCGGCCAGCGTGAGCGCATTGCACGTTATCAACAGGCCGCTTCGCGGCAAATCGCGACCACGCCCGGTTAGGTGTAACTCCAGACAGCCACACCGACATTCGAACGTCGCATCCACTCAGGTAACAGCCGCGAACACTCGCTCGAGGGTCGTTCGAAATGCGTTGAACAAGCGCTCGATCGCACCAGTTCCTTCTCCTTCGAACGGTAGCATACGGTGTCCCCCGCCCAGCATCTGGTTAAGCAACAGCGGGTAGGCTTCGCCGGGTGCCAACGCCTCCAGGATCAGCGGCCGGATTGCTGGTGCGACGAGAACCGCCATGTCCCGCGCGAGCAGTGCAGCCCCAGCGACGTCCGGATCGAATCCGTGGGCTTCGAGAAGATCCAGAGCGTCGCCGTCGTAGAGGCGATCGTAGTTACCAGCCTCTGCATATCTCGACATCAGGAACCGCAGATCTGTCGCGTCCCTTGCGTGCGCGGTGTGCCTGTCTCGCCACGCGAGGATCTTGAGCATCGCGAGCGCCGGAAGGGACGCAACGAGGACAACGACGTCGTCTGCCAGTTCAACCTCGACGGCCGCTTCCAGCGCTTCGCCAAAGCCTGCGACGTTCATCCGGAATGCGCCACCTGGCCATTCAATCTCGCGATCGCCCTCGCGCTCGAGTCCCCCGAAGGGAACAACATCCAGCCACATCCTTTCGCCTGAGTCGGGCGCGATGTAATAGAGCCGCTGAGCCTCCTCACCGGGCTCGAACCTTCCCGTCCCAATGAGCGCGTCGCGCAGTTCCCTGTCGCCTTGCCAGCTTTCAATGCACACACCAATGTCGACGTCGGCGGTCGCCCGCGACTGCTCGATCCCGAAACGGTGCGTGGTCAGGATATCGCGGGCCGTCGCCCCGCCCACAAACCATGCTGCGCCAGCTTGATTCGCCACGATCGAGACGTCACGCAGGACGGCGACGGACATCTCGGGGAAAGGATGGGCCTCGTGCAGCTTAATTGCCATGCTGGATGTACTGGTCACGAATCAGTTGCGCGGTTTCGAGGTTGCGCGAGTCACCGCTCGCGACGAGATCGGCGTACACGAGCACGGGATAGACGACGTTGTCGACCAGCCCCGGGGGGCGGTTCAACTCGAAGGGCGCCTTGAGAAACTCAACGTTTCCCGTAGGGTCCGGGCGCAGCCGCCCGCGACTGATCATCTGGGTGGGGATCCCGTTGGTGCAGTACACCGTCACGACCGCCGGCTTCAGATAATTCGTCATGAGTGCAGCAGCCGACTCACCACCCAACATCCATTCGTCGTTCGGCGCCCGCATGTCGGTCCACCAGTTCGGCTCCGTCGCACGGTATCGTCCGAGTTTCAGTGATTCCCTCAGGAGCGAGGGATACAGGGTGACCCATTCATCGAGCAACCGGTCGAAGTTGGTGAAAGCCAGCCCGTCCCCGCGCTCGACCAGGTCCTTACGCTGCAGTAGCGTTTGCACGGTGGTGTGTGCAGTGCCGGTGCTCACGCCGGCGAACATTGCGATCGTGCGTCTGCTTTCGTGGAGCAACGCTGGCCTGACGAGCAGCGCGAGAATGACCTGAAGTGATCGCCTGGACCAGAGGCTGGGTCGACGGAGCTCGGTGGCGCGCGGACGACCGGAAATCAGGACTAGGGTATTACCGTCTTTCACGAATGCGTTGCCAGCCTCGTCGATCGCGTTCACGCCAAGGCTGCGGCAGGCGTTGACAAGGGCGGGTGAAAGATACGATGTCACGAGAAGAACACGCTGGGCGTCGTGCAGGCCGCCGGTGGCAGCCAGAGCGGAGAGCCGCTCCTGACGGTCGATTGAGGGTATTACGACGGCCACGCGGCGCATCGGTGGATCTAGCTCGAATTCGACTGTGCTGTCGTAGCCGGTACCGCGCGGCGTCGGCACGACCGACGTCGCAACGCCCGCGCTGACGCTGAATGCCTGGGTGGCGGACGTGACGAGTGGATCGGGTGCGGCGACTGATGCGCGCATCTGCAACTCCGTTCAATTTTTCTCAGTGTACACGATGCGTGAACGGCGACAAATATTGAACAGTCTCAGGAAAGTGTTCAAACCGGCTGGCCGTTCACGGCGCCTGAACGCGACGTAAAAATGAACGGGGGGTCTCGGGCCGTCTGCGAGCCAGGGCCCTCCGATCGGTTCACGCAGCGGGAGGAGCAGCGTGACCGTCTCACCTGGCGATACGCGTTGGTCGCCCTCTGCGCTGACCACAGGACCTACCTCAACCCGCGTAAAAACCCTGGCTGCTCCCGTTTGGTGTATCGATTTACTATATCGATACACCAAAACCTGTCCGAAGAATACGGACTTCAGGAGACATCCCATGGCTTCGATTTCCCGGCGAAAATTCCTGCAACTCACCTCCGCCGCGTCGGTCGCCGCGGCGGCCGGTTCCTTGCCCGTGATCGCGCGTGCTTCCGCGCCGGTTTCGCTGCGGTTTTCGTCGTCGATGGTGGCGGACCCGAACGCCTCGCACTACGTCTGGTATCAGAATTTCGCGGCGAATCTGAAGGCAAACCTGGGTGACGCGATCCATGTCGACTACTTTCCCAATAACCAGCTCGGCAAGGAAAGCGACGTCGTGCAGCAGGTCAAGATCGGATCGATCGACATGATGGTGACGGGTGTTTCGATATGGGCCACGCTCGCCCCGGAAATCGGCATGCTGGACATGGGTTATCTGTTCGACAGCTTCGCGCATGCGGAGAAGGTGCTGGATGGCCACGTGGGTGCCGCGCTGAACAAGTGCCTGCAGGACCGCTCGGGTTGCCAGATTCTCACGTGGACGTCGCAGTTCGGCGCGCGCAACGTCTTCACCAAAAAGCCCGTGCGTTCGCTGGCCGAGTTCAAGGGCACCAAAATCCGGGTATTGCCGACGCCCGCGTTCATCGAGACGTTCAAGGCAATGGGCGCGGTTCCCACGCCGATTCCGTTTGGCGAGCTCTACATGGCCGCGCAAACGGGCGTCGTCGACGGGCTGGAACACGACTCGGCCACAGTGCTGTCGGGCAAGTTCTACGAGGTCGTGAAGTCATGCTGGAAAACCCAGCACAACTTCAGCCCGCTCGTTGTGGTGATCGGAAAACGATCCATGGACAAGATCCCCGCCGAGCTGCGTCCGGGATTCTTCAAGGCCATCAAGGACGCCAGCCTGAAGCAGCGTCCCATCGCTGACGAAAAAGTCACGCAGGCAGAGCAGGCGCTCAAGGAGCGCGGCATGACGTTCTACCCGATGGCGAGCGCCGAGCGCGATGCGGTGCGCAGTCAACTGCAGGGCACGCTGTATCAGAGCTTCGCAAAACAATATCCGGTGACGGCGCCGCTCTTTTCAGAAATCGCCGCGGCAAAGGCCTGACCGATGAGCGCGCTCCCCACCACTCCGACGCCAGGCGAGAACGCCCACGCCACTGCCACGGCGCTGGCCTTCGACCGTGGCACACCGTGGGGACCGGGCCTCGAACGCCTCGTGCGATGGACCGAATATCTCTCGGCAGCCGTGCTTGCCGCCGACGTGGCCGTGGTATTCATCTCGGTGATCTACCGCTACTTCCTGCACGACCCGGTGGACTGGGCGGAAGAAATCGCATCGGCCCTGATGATCGTTCTGGTCTTCTTCGGCGCCGCGACGGTGCTCGCGCGTAGCCAGCACGTCGGCATCGAACTGTTCCGCAGCCTTTTGCCGAGGCGCTGGCAACCCGCGATGATTCACGCCGGGCACTGGATCATCGCGGGTGTGTCGGCGAGCCTCTTTTTTTCGTCGTGCCTGCTGCTCGTCGATTCGTACGGGCAGACGACGGCGAGCGGCTTACCCGGCTGGATCAACGTCTATCCGCTCATGATCGGCAGTCTCTTCATGACGCTCTTCGCGGTGGCGAATGCACTCAACGGCGCCGCGCGCGTCGTACTGGGAAGCCTGGCCGGATGCGCGGTCATTGCCCTCGCGCTCGTCGCATGGAACACGTTCGTCCCGGCGCATCCGACCGAACCGGGCCTGCTGCTCGCCGCGGGATTTTTCGGTGGTCTCCTCCTTGGCATACCGATCTGTTTCGTACTGACCTTTTCCGCGCTGCTATTTTTTCTCGCTGAACCGAGCCTGCCCATCCTCGTGTACTCGCAGCAGGTCATGGCAGGTGCCAATCACTTTGTTCTGCTCGCGATACCGTTCTTTGTCCTGGCCGGCCTGCTGATGGAGTCCAACGGCATGTCGTCGCGTCTGATCGAGCTGCTGCTGCGCGTATTCGGACGCGTGCGTGGCGGCCTCGGCCTGATCGCCATTACGGCAACCGCGTTCTTTTCAGGCGTGTCCGGCTCCAAACTCGCCGATATCGCGGCTGTCGGCGGAGTCATCATGCCTGCCGTACGCCAGAGCGGCGAAGATCCCGACGAGATCGCCGCGCTCCTTGCCAGCAGCGCGGTCATGGCGGAAACGATCCCGCCCTGCGTGAACATGATCATCATGGGATTCGTCGCCAACATCTCGATTGCCGGGCTGTTTCTCGCCGGGATCGTGCCGGCCGTCGTGCTCGCCGTGTCGCTCTGCATCATGGCCGTGATCTTCGGCCGGCGCATCGATCCCGACCAGGCCTTCAGCGTGCGACGCCCGCTGGTGCCGCTGCTCGGCGGCGCGCTCGTTGCGCTCATCATGATCGGCATGATCGGCAAGGGCGTCACGTCAGGCGTGGCGACTTCGACCGAGGTATCGGCCTTCGCCGTGGTCTATGCGCTCGTCGCGGGATGGATCGCGTTCCGCGAGCTGACGCCCCGTGGTGTAGGACGGCTCTTCGTGCGCGCCGCGTCGATGGCCGGCAGCATTCTGTTCATCGTTGCCGCGGCATCGAGCGTCTCGTTCGCACTCACCCTCGAGCAGATTCCGGCGCTCGTATCCAGCGTGATGATCTCTTTCGGCAGTCACTACGGTGCATCAGGGTTCATGCTGCTGTCCGTACTGGTCATGATCGCGTTCGGTGCAATACTTGAAGGCGCGCCCGCGTTGATCATCTTCGGGCCTCTGCTGACGCCGATTGCGCAGCAGTTGGGAATCAACCCGCTACACTTTGGAACGGTTGCGGTGGTGGCGATGGGACTCGGCCTCTTTGCACCGCCTGTAGGGCTGGGCCTGTTCGCCACGTGCGCGATCACGGGCACCCGGGTCGAGCGCGTCGCGCGGCCGATGCTCAAATACCTCGCGGTACTGGCTGTCGTCCTCATCCTGCTGGTGCTTGTACCCGGCTTCTCTCTCTGGCTACCATCCCGCTTTGGGATGTAAGTCACCTTACTGAGGATCTCGTGAGCACGATACAAGACGTCGCCCGACATGCCGCCGTCTCGGCGAGCACCGTGTCGAATGTACTGAACGGCCGCACGGAAAAGATGCGTCAGGAGACGCTCGCACGCGTGGAGGAAGCGATCGTCGCGCTGAAATACCGGCCCAGTACGCTCGCGCGTCAGCTGAAAACCGGTCAGACACCACTGCTTGGCCTGCTGGTGCCGTCCATCGCCAACCCGATGTACGGCTACATCGCCCGCGAGGTCGAGACCTTCGCGCAGGAGAAGTACGGACACCGGGTGTTGATCGGGAACACCTATCGGGACAAGGAAAAGGAAGCGTCTTTTTTCGAGGATCTTCTCGCCCATGGTGTACGGCGCGTGATCGTGATCTCTTCGCTTGCCGACGAGAGCCACCTTACGCAGGCCGTGCAGCGCGGCATGGTTGTCGTCAGCTACGACCGGCGCGCGACACCGGGCGAACACTCGAAAGTCAACCACGTCGCGCCGGATAACTTCGAGGCAGCGCGGATCGCCACCCGTCACCTGATCGCGCATGGCCATACGCAGCTCGCGTTCGCGACGGTCGCGGGCATGACCGTGAGCCGCAGCGACAAGATCGACGGTTTCTACGCAGCGGCGAGCGAAGCCGGCTTGCGCGAACACGCGCGTGTCATCGAAGGGGGGCCGTCGAACGAATACGGCGATTCCGTCATCGGCGAAGCGGGACACGATCTTGCGCTGCAAATCGTCAAGGATGCGCGCCGCCCAACGGGAATCGTGGCGGTCAACGACCTGATGGCGCTGGGGTTGATGTCCGGCCTGCGCGAGACAGGGCTGAACGTGCCCTCGGACATCTCGGTCGTGGGAATGGATGGCCTCTTTCTGTCCGCGATTTCCAATCCCGGATTGACGACGGTACAACTGCCCGTGACCGAAATGGCTCGCGCGATGGTCGAGCGGGCCATGACCGGCCCCTGCCCGCCCGACGCGGATGCAGACGATCTGGTTTTCAACACGACGTTGCTCGTCGAACGCGAATCCGTCGCGGCGCCCCCCGCACAGACCGCGTCTACCCATGCAAGAAAGCGGAAGACCAGCACATGAATACGGTTTTTGTTACTCACCCCCGAAACATGCTGGAGCGTTACTTCGGCGACAAGGCGCTTGCTGAATTGCGCGCGCGGGCCCGGGTGAAACTGAACGCCGGGCATCGGGAACTCACCACCGATGAACTGGCGATCGCGGCGCGCGATTGCGACGTCATCATCGCCTATCGCCAGACGCCGGCGCCGCGGGCTTTATTCACCGCGCTACCGGGGCTGGCCGCACTCGTCCGGTGCGCGGTCGACATCCGCACCATCGATGTCGACGCCGCCTGCGAGCACGGCGTGCTCGTCACCCAGGCAAGCGCCGGGTTCGTGCCGTCGGTATCGGAATGGGTGATCGGCGTGATGGTCGCGATGGCGCGCGGCATCGATACCTACGCGGCGGCATACCATCGCGGCGTGCCCGCGGAGCCTGCCATGGGACGGCAGTTGCGCGGTGCAACCCTCGGGGTCATCGGATACGGCCAGATATCGCGCTATCTCTGCGACGTAGCGTGCGCATTGGGCATGCGTGTCGTCGTCGCCGATCCGTACGCTGATGTCGAGCGGCACACGCTGGAGCAGGTCACGCTGCCCGCGCTGCTGGGCATGTCCGATTTCGTCGTCTGCCTCGCGCCCGCAACGGCCGAAACCGCCCACCTGATGAATGTCCGGACGTTCGCCTCGATGAAACCCGGGACGTACTTCATCAATGCCGCGCGCGGCGAACTGGTCGATGAAGCTGCGCTGCGCTGTGCGCTGGATTCCGGCCATCTGGCTGGCTGCGCGCTCGACGTCGGCAGCGAGCCGGACCAGATGCCGTCGCTGCTACTCGCACGGCATCCCAAGGTTATCGCGACCCCTCATATCGGCGGTCTCACGCCGGAGGCTATCGAACACCAGGCGCTCCAGACCGTGTCGCAGGTCGAGGCGATATTCCGCGGAGAAATTCCGGAAGGCGCCGTCAATGCTCCTCATGCGAGCCGCCTGAGCAGATTCGCGCATGGCGGGTCGACGGGTACAGACAACGGTGGGATCGCGAACGCTCCGTTTTCCGTACCGGACCGCAACTGACACCGGGTATGGATTCGACTTTGGCTACGGTGTACCCGGGCGCATGTGATTGCCACATTCATATCTATGAAGACGGCTATCCGCTTGCGTCCAGCGCGACGTTTCTTCCGCCGCCCGCGCCCGTAAGCGCATACCTGCGAATGCAAAAGGCGTTGGGCCTGACACGTGTCGTCGTGGTGCAACCCACCGGCTATGGCTTCGACAACAGCTGCACGCTGTCGGCACTGGAAAAGTTCGGTGCTAACGCACGCGGCATAGCGATGCTGCCGCCGCAGCACTGTGACGATGAGATTGCCCGTCTGCACGAGGCGGGCATTCGCGGTCTGCGTTACATGATGCTGGCCGGCGGTCTCACCTCATGGAGCAATCTCAAGGCCGACGCTGCCCGCATCGCCCCACTCGGCTGGCATATCGATCTCCAGCTCGATGGGCGCGGCCTGCCGGGTCACGAGTCCGAACTGATGGACTTGCCCTGCAAGCTGGTCATCGACCATACGGGCAAGTTCATCGAGCCGGTGCGCCCGGACAGCGAAGCGTTCGGCTCGCTGTGCCGCCTGCTCGATCGCGGACAATGCTGGGTCAAGCTGTCCGCCCCTTATGAAACGTCCCGCCCTGGCGCACCGGACTACGAAGACGTGGCGCTGCTCGCGCGCACGCTGGCTGCGCGCTACCCCGAGCGCTGCCTGTGGGGAAGCAACTGGCCGCATCCTGGCGCGCAGCCACGTCCCGATGACGCACTGCTGCTGGACTGGCTTGTCCGCTGTGCCGGTGATGAAAGTACGGTGGAAAAAATTCTTGTGGGTAATCCTGAAGCGGTCTACGGTTTCTCCGCGTCGTTGGCCCGGGATCAGGGTATTGCCAGTTTCTCGTGAGTGGTTGGTCGCATTGAAATGCCTGATATTTAAGGCATTCTCTCGACCATACTCGCGCACGGAGGGCTGAACCTGCAGTGGACGATCGTCAATCTTTACGTGTGGGTCAATGGTGTCAAGCGGGAACATCGCTATTACGCCAGCGACTTCCTGAACGCCCCGAATGGCAGGCCGTTCCGGATCACGTGATCCGCTGGGTACGACACAGGCTTTTGCCATTCAGAAGCGAGGCACAAGGCAGTTTCGGGTGAGCTTCACCCCCTGCCTTTTTTCGCCCCCATCCAGCGACGGATTTTCCCAGCAGGTGCGTTCAAGCAGAACAGGAGCCCACGCGCTCCGCCTGAACGCACGGAAAAATCACATGAAACGCATTCTCGCGGCTCTCCTTCTTGCCACGCTGCTTGCCGGCTGCGTCGTCGTGCCGGCGCGTCCTGCGTATTACCGTCCCGCGATCGTCGTATATTGACGGCCAGGCCGCTGCGTGCCGCCGATGCGACGGGCAGCAACCCAACGCCGGAGCAGGTTGACTGAGGGAGCCACGACATTTGAAAAGCGTTCGAATCGCGATTTGCTCCGCCCACGCGGCGCGCGAACAGCCGTCGTTGTTGCGGCAGTGGACGAAGCGCACGCTGCGGGATCGCACGCCTTGAGCGGGCAGGATCCCGATGCGGAACTGGTGGCGCGGGTCGGAAAACAGGATCCGGCCGCTGTCCGCACGCTCGTCGCGCACAAGTTGCCGCGGCTGCTGTCGCTCGCCACGCGCATGCTGCGAGACCGTATGGAAGCAGAAGACGTCGCGCAGGAAGCGTTCGTGCGCATCTGGAAGCAGGCGCCGCGCTGGAAAACCGGCGAGGCCCGGTTCGACACGTGGCTGCATCGGGTGGTGCTGAACCTGTGCTACGACCGTCTGCGCCGCCATCGTGAAGACCCGATGGCCGACGATCTGCCCGACCCGGTCGATCCGGCCGCATTGCCCGACGCGCGGCTCGAAGCCCACGCGCGCGACGAACGCGTTCGCGCGGCGCTTGCGCAACTGCCCGCGCGGCAGCGCGAGGCGCTTGTTCTGAACTACTACCAGGAACTGTCGAACATTGAAGCGGCAGCCCTCATGGGCATCACGGTCGATGCGCTCGAAAGCCTGCTCGCGCGCGCCCGTCGTAACCTGCGCACTCTGCTGGCCGGGAACGATCCCGGCAAGGACACACCATGACACCTGAAAGATTTCACACCATCGTCGCTGCTTACGGCGCCGATCCGCGTCGCTGGCCGGAGCAGGAGCGCGAAGCAGCGACGACCTGGGCCGCGCTGCATCGCGACGAAGCCAACGCCGTGCTGGCCGCATCGGCCGGTATCGACGCCTGGCTCGACAGCGACACCATCGCACCGCCCGATTACGCGTTACAGGCGCGCGTCGTCGCGAGCGCGCCGGTGCGGCGTCCGGTGCCGCCGCGCCGTCTGATGTGGTGGTCGAGTGCGGCTATCGCGGGCGTCGGGCTCGCTGGTGGGCTTGCCGGAGCGTTCGCGGTGTCGTTTTTTCTGGTGACGGGCGAGCCGCCGCCGGTGCACGAACTGTCGTGGCTGACGACAGGTTTCGGCGGATCATCCGCTGACTGGAGTGGCGAATGAACGGCCGGTCATGGAAATTCATCCTGGTGGGCTCGCTCGTGCTCAACGTGTTTCTTGTTGGGGCGATTGCCGGCGGCACATATCAGTGGTTCGCGACGCACGGTTCGACGACCGCAGCCGCCGTGGCCCAGCAACGCGCGCTGCGCTTCGCCGCCGAAACGCTTTCGCCAGAGCGCCAGCAGGCGTTTATCGACGGCCTGAGGAGCGCGCGTCGCGAAGGCCGGCAATACGCGCGCGAGGGCCGGGAGGGGCGTCGCGAGGTACTACGCCTGCTCGCCGCGCCGCAACTCGACCGTGCCGCGCTCGACGCCGCGCTGGCCCGCACGCGCACGGCCGACACCACACTGCGCGCGCAGGTTGAAAGCAGCGTCGCCGATTTCGCGGCGACGCTCACGCCAGAGGAACGCGTGCAGTTTGCAGAGAGCCTGAAGTTGCGCGGCCAGTGGCGCGAGCCTCAACCGCCGGCGCACCCGGCTTCGCAGTCAGGCGGGTAACTTTTCTTACAGGACACGCGACGGATTTCCCCCCTCCGTCGTTTAACCGTTATTCATCGCCCGATGGGGACAGCATGACCAGTTCGCCGACCGTGAACGCAGCGACGATCGCGCTCAACCGCTTCGGCCTCGGCGCGCGCGCGGACGATACGCCGCCAGCCAGTCCGAAGGCGTGGCTGCTCACGCAGTTCGACCAGTATCAGCCGCGGCCAGCCGCATGGTCGAGCCAGCCAGGATCGGTGGCGCTTGCCGCCGACCTCGCTCAACAACGTCGGCAGCTGCAGCAGAACCCGCAGAGCCCGCAAAGCGCCAGCGATGCCGCGGCAAAGCTGGAAGCGCGCAAGGCGATGCGCACGGAGATTCGTGACGTCTATCGCGCGGCGGTGAACGCGCGCATCGACAGCGCGCTCACCACGCAGACGCCGTTCATCGAGCGGATGGTTCACTTCTGGTCGAATCACTTTGCCGTCTCCAGCGAGAAGCCGGGGGTCGCCGCGCTCGCCGGTGCGTTCGAAGCGGAAGCGATCCGCCCGCACGTGCTCGGCCGCTTCGAAGACATGCTCGTGGCCGTCGAGCGTCATCCGGCGATGCAGCTGTTTCTCGACCAGACGCGCTCGGTCGGGCCGGACAGCATGGCGGCCATGCGCGCCGCGCAACGCAACCCGGGGAGCAGGCGCGGGCTGAATGAAAACCTCGCGCGCGAAATCATGGAACTGCATACGCTCGGCGTGCGCAGCGGCTATACACAGGACGACGTGACGGAATTCTCCCGCGCGCTGACCGGCTGGAGTCTCGCCGGCTATCAGGGACCGCAGCCGGACAACGCGGCGCCCGGTACGTTCGTGTTTCGCACGGCGCTGCACGAACCGGGCACGCGAACGATCATGGGGCGCCGCTACGATCAACCCGGCGAAGAGCAGGCGCTCGCGATCCTGCACGATCTCGCTACCGCACCTGCTACCGCGCAGCACATCGGCGGCAAACTCGCGCGTCATTTCGTGGCGGACAATCCGCCGCCGGCTGCGAGCGCGCGGCTGGCGGATGCATTCATGCGAAGCGATGGCGATCTGCCGACGGTCTATCGCGCGCTGATCGAAACGCCCGATGCGTGGTCGCCGGTTGCCGTCAAGTTCAAGACACCGTGGGAATGGACGATCTCGTCGATGCGCGGTCTCGGCTGGCAGGACGTTGGCAAGCTGCAAGGCGCGCCGCTTCTGACGCAACTCGGCCAGCCGGTCTGGCGGCCGGGCTCGCCGGCGGGCTACGACGATATCGCCGCGAGCTGGGCCGCGCCCGACGCGCTGGTGCGACGTGTCGAAGTCGCCCAGCGCTTCGCGGCACGTGTCGGCGACCGGCTCGATGCACGTGCCCTTGGGCAGACGCTGTTGATGGGCTCGCTGAGTCCATCGACCGCAACGGCTGTCGCGCATGCGGAAAGCGCGTCGACTGCGATTGCGCTGCTGCTGGTTTCACCGGACTTTCAACGGAGATAAACGCCATGCTGACCCGCCGCAGGTTTTTGAGCTTCGCCGCAGCAGGCGCGGGCGCCATGCTTGCGTCGTCGCAGATTGCGTTCGCGAGTGTGGAGACCGATCGCCGTTTTGTTTTCGTGATCCAGCGCGGCGCCGCCGACGGCCTGAACATCGTCGTGCCGTATGCCGATCCCGCCTACGCGAATCTGCGCGGCGCGCTCGCCATCGATCCGTCTTCCGCGACGAAACTCGACGGCACGTTCGCGCTGCATCCATCGCTCGCACAGACCGCGAAGATGTACGCGGACGGTCAGGCGCTCTTCGTACACGCGGTGGCTTCTCCGTATCGCGACCGTTCGCACTTCGACGGTCAGAACGTGCTGGAGACAGGCAGCACGTCGCCATACCAGACGAAAGACGGCTGGCTCAACCGGCTTGTCACGCTGATGCCCGCCACGCGCGAAAATGCGATCGCGTTTGCGCCTACCGTGCCGATGGCGTTGCGCGGCACCGCGCAGGTGACGTCGTACGCGCCATCGGTGTTGCCGCAGGCGCCCGACGATCTGCTCACGCGCGTCTCGCAGCTCTACGATCAGGACGCGCAGTTGCGACCGCTATGGAAGGCGGCAATGACCACACGCGGCCTCGCGGGCGATGCCAGCGCGCGTCAGGACCCGGCGAGCCTCGGCAGTCTCGCAGCCGGTTTTCTGTCTCGCGACGACGGTCCGCGTATCGCCATGATCGAGACAGGCGGCTGGGATACGCACAGCGCGCAGAACCCGCGCCTCGCGAACCAGTTGAAGGCACTCGACACGATGCTGGCTGCGTTGCGTGACGGCATGGGCCCGCAGTGGAACAAGACGACGGTGCTCGTCGCCACCGAGTTCGGCAGAACCGCCGCGGCCAACGGCACGGGCGGCACGGATCACGGCACGGGATCGGTGGCGATGCTCATAGGCGGGGCGGTGCATGGCGCACGCGTGCTCGCTGACTGGCCGGGCCTCGGAACATCGGATCTCTACGAATCGCGCGACCTCAAACCCACGACGCAACTCGACGCGTTGATCGCCGGTGCCGCTGGCGAAAGCCTCGGCATCGATCCGCATCGCGCCGCGACGGCGCTGTTCGGACTGGCGGGAAGCATGCGGCCGCTAACCGGTCTCGTGCGCGCCTGAATCCTCTCGCGGCCCCTTCGACGTCGGGCGCCGCAGCTCCTGTCAAGCAAAGCAAACCTGGTGCGAATCTGCTATTTGCACTAGCGCCCCTGAAAATACCTGCTTTCAGGTATAGCCAGCGCCGGTCGACCAGAATATCGTCGCGAGGAATGCAATCCGGCGCCGGCTGACCGGTGTCGCCCGCGCCATCGCACAGAAACCCGGCGTCAGGCTAACAAGACCCGGCGTACGTTGCACAGTGGATCAATGTCACTAATGTCGTTATCGACGGTTAAGCGTTGCCGGCCGTGCAGGCAACACGCTCACACACCGACCGGTTCACTCTTCCTGTGCTGCCTTCACGGCGCAATCTTCGTCAGACACTTTCGATTCCGTGCTGTCTGGCCCGCTCCTGATCGTCGAGAACGAACCGCCGGTTGCGATGCATATCGAGGATGGCGATGTGTTGGTTAAACCCTGCTGGAGGATGCAGTGACGCTTGCTGGTGCAATGGTTCAAGAGGAGGCGGGTCAGACTGCGGACCGTGCACATGCTTACCGGCTGCTTAACGAAATCGCTCGTTATAAGAACTTCCTTTACAGGCCGGCGAGTTTAACGTTACTAAAAAACTGGAGGATGTGAAATGCACATACGTAACATTTGGGATTATGCAAGGTACAGAGTCGACAACAAGAGTGTCGCTGCGAGGATTGGTCACTCGGCCCGGTTTCATGGGATCCGCAGTGCCGTGAATTCGTCAGGTTCTTTCGCGTCGAAGGCGTCAGGGGCGGTTTTAGCGGTGGGTCGTGCGTCGCTTAGCCTGATTCCAATTCCTGTATTCGGCACAATAGTGTCTACGATCGTGAGTGGGGTGGAGGCAAAAACCCGCACCTGGTTGCACGAACGGCATCTGAAGTGCGATCCGAATGGGGTTCCCAAGAATCCAGAGTACGTGAAGTTCGCGCTTAAGGAAGTCTCTGTAGCGGATATGGATCGCTATCGCTTCAAGGTGGAACACGCTATCAGTGAACTGAATGCGGCGCTTTCGAGTTGGCCATCCATGCAAGACAAGGCGGAAAAGCTTGGTGGGCGATGTACGGCCAAGGTCGACGTGGCCTTGAAGATTGCTCAGGCTGAACGGCGTCTGGACATTTTTGACGGAAAAGTGCTGGAGCTGCAATGCTTGATGAAGGCATGCACGAAATGGTCAGAAGAGCTTCGTGACTCTGTCAATACGACCAAGAGTGACACGACAAAGTCTTTCCTGAAGCTGGAGCAGGATCAGGGCTGGAATGCTACTGGCCACGAGAACTGCGGTGATTATTGCCTTTACGACGGCGGATCTGTCAGTACCACCTGGGACAAATTCAAGAAAGATGCTGCTTCAGTGATCAAGCAGCTACAAGATCCTATCGATCCCGAAAGTCTTTTGTCCTTAAACAAAACATCTTTCACAAAGGCGGACCAGGTCAAGGCCAACTACGAGTAAGTGAGTGGTGTCAGCGATTTTGGCTGTTCTCTGCCAACGGGAAGCAGCACGTACCTCGGAGAGAAGTTCACGCTGTTTTCATTGCAGGGGTTGCCCGCATTCTCCGTTAATCGAGTCCGAGCATCGACAGGTAGCGCGCAAGCCCGCCCTCTTCGCGCGCGACTTCGCGCATCAGTTCCGGGAGCGGCATGCGCCCCCACACCACGGCACGTCTGAGCAGATAAGGCGTCGGGCTATGCGGTTCCTGCTGGGCCAGATAGTCGGCGATCGTCGCCAGCATCTGGTAAGCGTGATCGCGGCTTGCGATCGTTGTACCAGCAGTAGCCGTCCTTGCACTCGCAACCGGCGAACCCGGCACGGCAACAGGTACGTCTGCACCGGATAACGGCACTAAGGCAGTGGCAACCTGCGATGCCGGCGCATCATCTGACTCGTGCATACCTTGCACCCCCTGCGGTCCAAGCAAAACGGTCACCGCACGCCGCAGGCGTTCAAGCGCCGTCGACACCCGCCCAAGGCTCGGCGCTTCGTCACCGAGCAGCACATCGACCTGTGCCACCAGCGCGGCCCACTGCCCGCTCGCCTCGTCCAGTTGCCGGTACATATGGATCAGCGCCGCGCGCGCCGGCCGCTGCGCCGCTGCACTGACGATCAGATCACGCGTGAGAACGGCGGCGCCCTCATCGTCCTCCGCGGACGCGGATGCAATCGCGCTACGCTCCCAGCGATCGAGACTGATCGTCTCAGGCTCGTTCGCGTCGATCACGAGCAACGGCACATGCAATGTCAGCACCTGGGGAAACACCTCGTTTGCCCATGCGAACGGCGCGCAGCGCGGCTCCGTATCGCCATCCTCGATACGCGGATGCGCGCTGTCCCAATAGTGCTGCGCGAACGCCGCCAGCAACCGCGTGCCGGCGAGAAAGCCGTCGATGCCATGCACGTACGTCCACGCTTCGCACAGCCACGCGGCCAGTTGAAAGTCCTTGCTGCGGTGCTGCAGCGCGTCGCTGCACAGCAACGCGACGCGCTTCCAGTCGGCCTTGACGAGCGGCCGTTCCCAGTCGCCCATCGGCAGTGTGTGGTCGTCTTCCTCGCGCGCCGTGCGGATCGACTGATACAACGGGTCGTAGCGCAAGGCGACGCCGCCAGGGTCATCACCGGGCAACGGTTCCAGCAGCGCATCGAGTTCGACCGGCGAGGTCTCATCCAGGTCCATCGTGGGAATCGCGTTCATAGGGCACTCCATTCGGGCGCTCTTGTCGGAAAACTGCGCGGCCACGGCAGTGGCGTCTTGCGACCGGCGGGCATCAGCGTGAGGCGCAGAAAAACGCGTCCCCGCGAAGCTTTCGGCAGCATCGGCGCATCGGTGGGACTGGCCGTGCCAAGCGGAAATTCAAGCTGCAGCAACTGCGATGCGGCGTCCGCGCGCAGGCTCGAATCCGCCACGCGCTGGCGTGCGATCGCCGTGATCAGTGCCCACGGGTCGTCGAACTGCCACGTCAGCGTGCGGCCATCGGTCGACAGCGCGTGCTGCTTCGCATCGTTGAGCGCGATCAGCGGCGAGTCCTTGGCGAAGCGCAGCGTCAGCACCACCGGCGTGCCGTAGTCCCAATGCAGCGGATGCGGCGCATCGCGCAACGACACGCTTTGAGCGCCGAACGTCACCGTCCAGTCGATCACCTGGTTGCCGGCAATTTCGCCGTCGCGGCTCGCCCGGAACTCGACACCGACGTCATAGCCGGTCGGCGCTCCGCTGTCCGACGGATAGAGCGGCGCGAGCAACGTCTTCACCTGGTTGAAGTTGTCGACGAACTGACGCACCGGCACGCCCGCCACGTTGCTCCGCGCGCCTGTCGTACCGCGCGCTTCGGCGAACGTCGTCGAGATCCGCTGATAGCGTTTCAGCACGCCGCCGAGTTCGCCGAAGTCGGCACTGGCGGAGCCGTCCGCGCGGGCGGGTATCGCGCCGCCGAACGGTTGCCGCCCGGCGACGGTCTGGTTGAACGCCGTCGAAAAATCGCCCCATTGTTGCCGCAGGTCGAACGTGTAGCCCCGGCTGCAGGTCGTCAGCAGTTTGTCGTAGAGCTGCGCATGCCGCTGCGCGAAGTAGTCGTCGCCGCCGCTCGCGGAAGGGCGCGCGACGAACTTCTCCATGCAACCCCCGGCGCCTGGGTCCGCCGCCACCGTCTGCACGAACTGCTCGAGACCCAGCAGGCTGCTGTTGGGATTTTTCAGCTGGTAACGCTCCAGATCGCGATTGATGGCCTGCCAGCGCTGGGCAAGCGGCGTCGCGAGATCGGTTGCGTCGAGCGCGGCCAGATACAGCGATGCTTCATGACCGAGCGCCAGCGCGCGTGCCGACTGCTGCGCGAGGTACGGCGCGAGTCCCGCTACATCGGGCACGCCGAAAGCGGCAAGCACCAGCGAATGCGCCGGCCGCACGCTGTCGTACACCGCTGGCCGCGTTGCGTAGAGTTCGGATTGCGTCAACGCATCGTCGACTGCGCGCAGATGCGCGAGCGCGTCGTGCGAGACGAGTGTGTCCAGATCCTCGATGCGCGCGTTCGCGCCCATCTCGGCCAGCATCGCCTTGATCTTGACGAGCCGCGCATTGGCCGCGTCGAAACTCGCGCTGTCCGGATCGCCTTGCACGGACGTAACGGTCGCCGCGGCAGCGATGGCGTCGGTCGCGAGACGCGCGAACTGCGTATCGAGCGCCTGCCCGATCGCAGGCTGTGCCGATGCCGGCAAACCGGTGAGCCCTTCAGCGAGGAAACGCTTGCGCATGTCGCCGAGCGTCAACGCCTTGTCGAGTTGCGCCCGGTCCCACACGATCATCGAACCATCAGGCAGGAGCGGCAACGCGAGATCGCGCGGTGCGGCCATGAACGGCTGGTTCAGGAGTGCCGTCAAACCGTCGCGAAGTGCAACGCGACCAGGTGCGAGCGCGTAACGGCCGTCCTTGTCGAGCCACACCACCCCGCTATCCGGTCCGCCGAAGCGCTGCGCCAGCTCGCTTCTGAACACCTGGAACGCTGTCGCCGAGCGCTCGCGATCCTGCGCGACGATATCGGCGCCGATCAGGCGGTTCTGCGCGGCCTGCGCGAACGTGCGCTCGTAGACCGGACCCGGCGAGAACTGCTCGCGCCGCATCCATGCGCCCTTGCCGGAGGCGAGCAGATCCTGCTGCGCATTGATCCCCGCGACGATGGAACGGTAATCCGCCGTGATCTGGCCAAAATCGCCGCCAGCCGTATCGGCGAGCGACAGATTGCCAAGATGGTCCGTCACCGCGCGCTCCGCGACGAGCAGCGCATTGTTCTTGAAGAGCCGGTCGTCGAGTCGTTGCATGCCCTTCTCGAACGTGCAGCGCAACGGCGGTTGCAGGATCGCCAGCCCGACACCGGCTGAGGTGGCGGCGTCGCCCGCGTAGGCCCGGCCGCCATCGGAATCGCGATAGAAGAACGGCAGGCTGCCCGACACGTTGCCCTGCAGTTCCGCGCCGAGCGTATAGCGCACGACGAGCCGCAGCGCATCGGCATTGCGCGGGTCGGGACGTTGCAGCCTTTGCAGCGCCCGCAATGCCGCGTCGAGCTGATCGAGCGAGCCGACGTATCGCTGCATGGCCCGCAAGTCGGGCAGGTCGTCGACGGAAAGACTGCCTGCCGGTCGCTGAACGGCGTCCATGCCGTCCGGCGCGGCGCAGTCGTCCCCGGTAATCAGCTGTCCGGTGGACGGGTCGCGACCGACGCCCGTGAGCTGGCTGACGCGCGCCAGCAGTTCACGCTGGATCGCCGTGACGGCGACGTCGCCGAACGCATGCTCGAAGCGATCCCGAACGCGCCGGTCGAGATCGTCGAACATGCTCCACGAACCTGGCATGAAGAAGGACGACGACGTCTCGGCCGCGAGCCGCTGGTTCATCGCGATCAGCGAGAGCGCTTCGCGCCGGTACCAGTCGGGCGACAGGTCCTGCGCGTGCTGCGCGGCCATCGCGCGCTGCTGCCCGACAGTGTGCAGCTCGTCCAGTGCCGTCACCAGTTCCGCGTTACGGTGGTTCAACTGCCAGGTCGCCGCGATCAGCCCGATACCCCAGCCGCCGAGCAGCACGATACCGCCCCAGCGCAAGGCCCGATGCACCATCGGACGCGACAGATGCTGCGAACGCGACGGCCGGGTGAGCCCATATTCAGCGAAGATCTTCTTTTCGAACAGGTCGCGCAGAAACGCCGGCTGAAGCATCAGCTCATCGAGGATGTCGCCCGCCGCGTCCCGCTCGCCGTCTGCCCTGAATCGCGGTTCGGCGTGATCGGCGCGCTCGCCGTACAGAACCACGGCATCGCGGCTCTGCGGATCCTGTGCGCCGCTGTCGTCGCCATAAGGCACGAGGCCAGCGCCGGGACCTTCGACGACACCGGCTGCCCCACCCGGAACCGTGGCCCCGCCCTGCGCGATTTCGCTGCTGTCACCGGTGAGATAGATACCGCGAAAGAAGAACGGCTCGTGATACGCGCTCGGGCGCAGCAGCTCTTCCACATACCGTTGCAGCTGCGCGCGCAAGCCTTCGATGCGCGACGGCAGCATCAGAAACTGGCGTGCGTCCTGATCGCCCGGTGCGAGCGCGAACAGTTCGGCGGTCGCATCCGATACCGCACCCGTCATGCAGGCCATCGCGGTGTCGATCCAGTCCGGCTGATACGTGGTGGACAGATCGTATGGCGACGACCAGCCGAGCATGCTGGAGCGCATCGACTCGGGCAGCGCCCGCGCGAACGCCGCGAAACCGGGCAACGCTTCACAGCCGGTCACCACGACGTACACCGCGAAGCGGACCGCAAAGCGGTTTTGCGCGAGCCACAGCCGCCGGTGCGCGAGCTTCGCGCGCCGCACCAGTTCGAGCTGCGCATCGGTATCGCCGGCCAGCAGCATATCCGCCGGCACGGTCACGACGACGCTGTCGAACGGCCGTTGCGGACGATAGTTGCGACAAAGACCGAGGAACTCGTCCCACGGTTTTTCGTCGCCGTCGTCGTCGGGCGATCCCAGCCACGCGGCCTTGATGTCGATCACCACGCCGCGATCGAAGAAGTTCCACGCGATGCCCTGCGTCGATGCCGCGTTGGCCGCATCGGAACCTAGCGCATTCGCCACGCCGGATTGCGCGATCGGCAACGGCTGCCGCTCGTCGTCTTCGTTGAGCACCATGATCCACGGCACGTTGTAGCGCTCGGCGCGCGACGCGATATTGCCCTCGATCAGTTCGACTGCCTGACGGAACGCCGTGCGCAGCGAATCCGATCGCAGGCGCACGATCTTGCGCTCGCCCTCCGGCTTGGTTCGTGCGCCATGCGCGGCGAAGTAAAGCACCGCACCCAGCACGATGCAGACGACCAGCGTCAAAACGCCGATCGACAACAGGAAGAGATTGCTCGTCAGCATCGCCGGCCTCCGGCATGCCTTGCGTCACAGGTGCGCATCACGATCACGGTGCGCCTCCGACCAGCGTATCGGCATGCAGTGCTTCGCGCACCGGCCACGATTGCCACAGCCACAGCACCTCCGAGATCGCCAGCAGCGACACGGCGGTGAGCAGGAAGATGACGGTCCAGCGCGTGACCGTCGGCAGCTTGCGCGGCGCGATATGCGACAGCGTGTTCGAATAAGCCTCGTCGACCAGCACGCGATCGCGGCCGCCGAGATCCGGCCTGCGCTGATAGACGAATTCGTACAGCTCCTCACGAAAGCCGCGCAGGCGCGGGTCGGTCTCCATGCCGCGAAACCTGCCGTGAAAACCGAGCGCGAGGGCGAACAGATAAAGCCGCGCGATGTTGCGGCGTGACGGCTCGCGATCCGAGAGCAGCTGCTCGATGCGCGTGAACACGAGATCGCCCGCCACGTTGGTGCGAAAGAGCGTCGATTCGAGCAGATACGCACCCCAGTGCGAGCGCCCCGTCCACGGTGTGTTCAAGAGGATTTCGTCGGCGAGCACGGCCTTCAGATAGCGTGCGTCCGCGACGTTCTCCATTTCGAAGCGCGTGCTGTCGCGCCGCGACTGCAGCGTCTGGATTTCCAGCAGATTCAGCAGATGCCGGTGCAGCCCCTGGGCGGCGGCCTCGGGGTCCGTATCGTGCGCGTCGGCAAGACGTGTCTGCACGTTCATCAGTTCGCCGATAAACGCGCGGAACTGGCCGGCGATGAGATCGTCTTCCTGATTGTCGGGTCGGTAGCGTGCCATGCGTGTGTGACCTTCCTGTTACCTGTTTATTGCCCGTGTTTTAACTTCGACCTGGCTGCGGGTTGCCGGTGAACCACGGCGGCGAACGACGGCCGCGACCGGGATCAACCCTTCACGAACAGCAGCATTTCCTGCGGTCGCTGCGCGTTCGCGCCCTCGTTCGGATTACCGATCACCAGCAGCTCATCGCCGCAAATCAGCGCGGGGTCGACTGCGATCTCGAACAGCAGATAGCCGGTTCCAGAGCGCACCCCCAGATCGTCCGCATGCTCGACGCCGCGCCGCGCCGCGCCCAGCACACGCCGGCTGCGCAGCGACGCATAAACCGGCTGCGAGCCGATCACCGCGCCTGCCATCCACGCCAGCAGATCGCGATCGGACTGACCGCGCAGACCGATCACAAGACGCTCGCCGATCCATTCCGTCTGCAGGCCGATTTCGAACGCGCCGTGGCTGAACAGGAATTTGTGCTCGCGATATTTCTCGCTCACTTCAGAGACCGACTCGCGCAACGCGCGCAGCAGCGGCGTGAAAACCGCCTGCGGATCGGCATGATCGTAGTCTTGCGGCCCGGGCGCCAGGCCGCCCGGCCGCAGCATGCTCAACGAGCCGAGCAGCGAAGTCAGCGCGAGATACAGCGTCAGCGGATGCAGATGTGGCGTGCGCAGCACGGCTTCCACGAACGGCAGATCGCTCAGCAGACAGCGCAGCCGCTCTTTCAGCTCCAGCTGGGTCAACCGGTCGTCGGCCTTCGACGAAGGAATCGTCATCTGCCGCGCGACGAACGCCGCCTTGCCGCGCAACTGGCCAAGGAGCGCGGCGACGCCGGTCCACAACGGGTTGTCGCGGCTCACTTCGAGCAGCGGCGGCAGACGCTCGCCGAGCCTCACGACCTCGTTATCCTTGTAGACAGAACCGATGCACATCGACACATGAAGCGCCGAAGGCCGTTCGCCCGCGACCAGCGACAGATTCGGCAGTTGTCGCGGGATATCGGCGGGCGGTGCGTCGGACACTTCGTCTTCGACGGGCGCGCCGCGCGACGAGCGAAAGCGCCTGACCTGCGCGTCGCGGCGCATCGTGCCGGCCACCGGCAGCGCGAGATACAGATCGAGCGGACCTTCGGCGATGCGCTCCGCAAGCGGCGCCAGCGAGAGTTCGAGCCGGCCGTGCCCGTTCGCCTCGGCGGCGTAGGCGACCGCGGTGCCGTCCGGCATGATGGCTTCGAGTTCGAGCACGCGTACAAGACCGGTCGGCAGCAGTCCGTTGTCGAGTACGAGCCGGCGCACGCCCCAGCTAAAAGGCGAAGCCGCGAGCGTCTGCCACGCGACCAGCGAATCGAAGCGCGCCGACATCAACTGGAAATGCTGTGGCGCGAGCAGCAGCCCTTCATGCCACTCGACGCGATCTACGACGTTCATCGCTTCATGCATGGGAAATCGTCCTGGGCAAGGCCCGATGGGTTTGACGCGACACGGGCGATTCGCCGCAGGGCCGGCCGGATGTGGCCGTGCAAAAGGCAGCGAGGGAAAGACATCGCAACATGTTCACTTTGTGTCCGAGACAGAAAAAGCCGTGCTGTCCAGCTGCACGACGAGCGTGCCGCTGAACTGCTGGATCCGCACGCGATGGGCACCGGCCTGTGGGTAATCCGCGAAGACGAAGGCGCCGGCTACGCGCGTGCCATCGAACGTGTCGCCGGACACCTCCAGACGTTGACCCGGCACCAGTTCCCAGCTTTGATAACGCAGCCCCTTCGGGAACGACGCCGCCAGGTCCGCGCGGCCGTCGAACCACTTCGACGCGGGCAGCGCGGTGAGCCGGTCGACGAGCGCATCGTCGGTCACGAGGACCACGTCGACCGCGACCGGGCTGTTGCCGTTGACGTCGTCGCTGGCGATCAGCGTTACCTGTTTCCACTTCACCTTGTCGCCCTTGAAGCTCAGGAACGACGGCGCCGCGCAGCCGGCAAGCGCGCAGGCAGCGAACAGCGCGAGCAGGCAGGCGGCCGTCGTGCGCCACGTGTACAAACCCTTCATCGAAAATCTCCCCATCCGCCGGCCTGCGTGGCGGCGTTTTTAAACCATGCGTATTCCACGGCTGTGCGATCTGATCTCATCTCGCCCCCACGCCGATGCCCATCAGCACGATGAGCGACGCGGCCATCAACGCGCAGCCCGTGGCCAGCGCCAGCTGCGCGCGCGAAAACGAAAACTTCAGTACGGCGCCGTGCGGATCGAGCGGCATCAAATCCGCTGGCACGACCCGCTCGGACGGCAAGCCCGCCGACACCAGCGCGGCCACCGCGCAGGTCGAAACGAGGCTCAGCACGTTGCGCGGGCCGTCGCAGATCAGATCGATCGCGATAAACAGCGCGCCGGCCGCTTCGACCGGCAATTGCAGCGCGGACAGCACGACCGCCGCATAGCCGACGGTGCCGAGCCCGTTCTGCCCCGACGACAGAATCGCCGCGACGGTCGAGCCGACCGCGATGAGCACGATGTCGGACGGGCCGATCGGCCGGTTGTAAAGGTTCGCGACGAACACGGTCGCCAGCGCGAAATACAGCGCGGAACCCGCCCGCACGAACACCGAGCCGAGCGGCACGACGAGTTCCACCACGCCGCGCGAGAAGCCGAGCCGCACGCTCATCGCCTCGATCGTGTGCGGGATCGGCGCAGTGGCGCTGCCCGAGGTCAGTCCGACCAGCAGCGGCGCTTTCAGATTGGCCAGCACGCTCAGGAACGGCAGACGCGCGATCCTGGCCATGACCGCGATCGCCACCACGCAAAGCAGGAGCGCGAGCCCGATGAAGTCGAGCAGGAAGCTGCCCATGGCGAAAACGGTCGCGCGCTGCGTGTGCATCGTCAGATGCGCGGCCGTGCCGAACGCGAGCACGGGGATCAGCAGGTTCGCGTATTCGATGACGTGTTCGAGCGCACGGTAGATGCCCTCGAACACGTTGGTCAGCATGCCCGACTGTTCGCGCGAGAGCGCCGCGAACGCCATGCCGAACATGATCGTGCCGGTCAGGATGCCAAGCGTGTGGCCTTGCGCGAGCACGCGGTAGAAGTTGTCCGGCACGATGTCGTTCAGCCCGAAGCCGATCCGTGACGGCAGTGCGTCGGCGATCGTGCCGGCGAACAGCCTCATCGGCACCTCGCCGCCGCTGCCCGTGCTGTTGAGCACCAGGGTGCCGAGCTGACTGCGCGCTTCGTGCGAAAGCTGCGCACCCGGTGTGGCGAGTAACCCCAGCATCGTGCCGCCGGCCGCGGACAACGCGACCAGCACCACCGCGACCGCGAGGATCGTGCCGACGCGCACAGCCGGGCGCGGCAGCGCGAGCACCTGGCGCAGCCCGAAAAAAGTGGCGACCACCAGCAGCGGAACCGCCGCCATGTTCACCACGGCAAGATAAAGCTGACCGACGACCCATGCGAACGTCGAGGGCGCTTCGGAAACCGCGCCCGTGACGCCGCCCGCGACGAGGCATAGCAGGAGTCCCGGCGCGCTGTTGGAGAGCTTTTTCAGCGCGTTCATCAGAACCTGTTCCAGCCGCGCGTGGTGGCATACATCATCGTCGCGCGGGCAAGTTCCAGCGTGCTGTCGATCAGCGGGAACGCCGTCGCGCCGATCTGCCGCGCCGCCACCGGAATTTCGGTGCAGCCCATGATCGCCGCCTGCACGCCGCCATCGGCCAGCGTGGCGAGCACCTCGGCGAGCGCAGCGGATCCTTCGGCAAGCCGCCCTGCCTTGATGTCGCGAATGCAGGTGTCGAGCGTGTGCTGTGTCGCGTCGTCGGGTACGACGGGTTCGATGTCGCGCGCCGCGAGCGAGCGCTGATAGAACCCCGACGCCAGTGCGCCGCGCGTCGCCAGCACCGCCGTGCGCGACACGCCGGCGGGGACCGCGGCCACGCAGGTCTCGGCGATATGCAGCACCGGGGCCGCACTGCGCGCGCACATCTGCGCGTACCAGTGATGCGAGGAATTGCACGGGATCGCGATCAGGCCGACTTCGTTACGGTTGAGCAGATCGATGCCCTTCAGCAGATACGGCAAAGGCGCTTCGTCGCCGCTCAGGATCGAGCGCGAGCGATCCGGAATCTGCGGCAGATTCGCCACCATCATGGGCAAATGCTGCTGGTCGCTTTCGGCGCGGGTGAGGTTGATCACCTTCTCCATGAAGTCCACCGTTGCAAGCGGGCCCATGCCGCCGAGCACTCCGATCATTGTCATGGCGCGCTCCTAGATCTTCAGCGGGCGCGGGCAGATCATCGACACGGCCGCCGCATTGCCGATCACGAGGATCAGCGTGCGCAACATGTCGCAGACCGGATCGACCGCGAGAAAGAGGATGAACGCCGCCTCGAACGGCAACTGCAGATACGCGCAGGTCATGCCGACCAGTGAGACGGTCACGAGACCCGTCATGCCCGCCGACGCAAACCCTGCCAGCACCGAGGCGAGCAGTACCGTGCAAACCTCGACCACGCCGAGCGTGTGGCCGTAAAGCTGGGCGATGAAGAGTGTCGCGCACACGTAGTACACCATCGGGCCGACCCGCAGCAGCGACACGGCGAGCGGCACCAGCAGCTCGACCCGCGAGCGCGCGAAGCCGAGCCCGTCGACGAGCGTTTCGATCATGCTCGGCATGCAGGCCGCGCTATTGCGCGTGGCGAGCGCGAGCGCGAACGGCGCGCGCAGCGCGTCGAGCGTCGCGCCCAGGCCCTGATTCGAACGCTTCCAGATCACGACGACCGCGAATACCAGCAGCAGCACCGCCACCAGGAAGAACGCGATGACGAACTGCAGCATCGCGTGCAGCGGCCCGACGCCCGACTTGCCGAGTTGCGCCGCGCTCATGCAGAAGAGGATCAGCGGCAGCGGATAGCTCAACCAGTGCATCAGTTTCTGGCAGGCGTGATAGATCGTCTCCAGCGACTGGCTCAGGCCAACGGAAATGCGCTCCGGCACGCGGCCCACCGCGAGGCCGAACAGCAGCGCGAACACCAGCGCCTTGAGTGCGTCGCCATTGGCGAGCGCGGCGAAAATGTTGGTCGGCACAAGGCTCGTCAGCACATCCGCGAAGCTGAGCGACTTCGGCGGAATGTCGGTGCCGTACAGGCTCATCACCGTATCGCTGGACGTTGAATCGCCGCCCACCATCATGCCGAACGTATGCATGGTGCTGCTCGACAGGTTCGCGCCCGGATTGAGCAACAGCAGCACGATCGCGCCGACCACCGCGACGATCACCGATGCACCCGCGAATACCGTCACCACGCGCAACAGCAGCCGCGAAGCGCCGCCATCGCGGAACAGCCGCTGCAGACTGAAGATGACCGCCGAGATCATGAACGGCAGCGTGGTCATCTTCAGCAGGTCGACGTAGATGTCGCTCAGCACGACGAGGTGCTGCGATTCGGCGGGAAAGAGCAGACCCGTCGTGCCACCGAGCACGAGGCTGCCGATCACGACCCACGGGTTGAGCACCAGAGCGTAGATCTTGCTGGAATTAATTGTCATGTGCCGGATCCGGTTGGCGAGATCAGTAAATCAGTAACTGGGTGCCTGCAGAACGGCAGCGACGTCGAGCCGCTTCGCACGATCCGCGAGGAACTGGTTGACGAACGCGAGCAGCGCGGGCTCGGAAATATTGACGGCGACGGCCAGCGTGTCCTCGAGGTCTTTCAGCGTCACCACGCGCAGACGCAGCGACGCAGTCGGATCGGCTTTCAGCACGCGCTTGACCTCGAACTCGTCGCGAAACGCGGCGGTGATCTCGCCGTCGTTCAGCGCCTTGAGCACGCCGTCCCACGTCGGGTAGCTCATCAGCTTCGCGTGCGGGAAGTTACTCAGCGCGTACTCGGCATACGACGACTTCGCCACCACGCCGAGCGTGCCGTCATAGGTGCGGATCACTTCGGGCACCTCACGCCCGTGCGCGAGCTGCGCGAACTTCACGCGGTTGAGCAGCAGCGCGCGATTCAGGCGCAGATAGGGCTCGCTGAAGCTGATGATTTCGGTGCGCGGCAAGGTGCGCGACAGCTTGCTGACCGCGATATCGGCCTGCCCTTTCGCGAGCAGGCTGACCACGCCGTCGAACGTCATCGCATCGCGGTTGAAGCGCACTTTCACGTTGAGCTTCTGGGCGAGTTCTTTCGCCAGATCGATGTCGAGACCGACGAGCTGTCCGTTGTGCTCTTCGAAGAACGGCGGCTGGTCGACGCCCAGCACCGCGACCACCAGTTCGCCCCGGTTGACGATGCGCGCGAACTCCGGCGCGAGAAGGCGACCGTCGGGCATCTGGACGAGACCCGTCGACGTCACGACCGGTGCGGCCCCGGATGCAGGCGCGGGAGCGCTCGCCGGTACGCGCGCGGCCGGCGCGGCGTCGGCGGCGAACGCGGGCACGCCGGACGTCGCGACGAGGAGCGCCGTACATGCCGCGCACGTCATCGTGACGTGGGATCGAACGACAGCGGCAACGCGCCGCTGGCAGAGTGAAGCAATGTCTGAGATGAATTTCGCAAACGACATAGAGGCAGCCGGTATCAGTTAGTCGAGGAAGAAGCGGGAAGCGACGCCATGTCGCCCGTGTCGGCCGGTTGCGTCGGTGCGGGCGCGGCAGCCGGCGTTACAGTGGGCGTGGCGGAGACAACGGCAGCCGGTTGCGCGGACAGGCTGGGCGCCGCGTAACGCACGCCAATCTCGACGCCCAGCAGGAAAAGGAGTCCGCATAACAGCACGGCACAGGTGACGGCAATCGTCACCATGCGCGAAGTCATCGAAAAGGCGTATTGCATACGTGTGTCTTTCCTCAGGGAACCATGGTATCGACCTGCGCGGGCATGACGATCTGGATCACGCCGCCCCATGCGCACATCAGCTTCGACGCGTTCTGCAACGCCGGCTGCCCGCCGATCAATACCGTGGGCGAGCCGGGTGCCCACGGCGCGGATGTCATCGGCACGCACGGCATCGGCGTGAGCACGCCCAGCGCGGCGGCCGTCGCGGCGGCCACCTGCGGGTTGCCCGGGCAATTGCACATGCCGAACGGCGCGACGTTGACGATCGGCGCGTGATCCATCACGCAGGCAAGCGGTGTCTGTCCCATCACGCCGCTCACCGGCAACACCGACAGCACGCCGGGCGCCACCCCAAAGCTGCATTGCAGGCCGCTGCCGGCGGTAATCTGGATGCCCATGGCCTATCCCCTCACCCAGCGTTCGAGACGCTCGGTCAGGCGCGGCGCGGCGGCGGCATCTCCGGTCGCGGAGATCGCGCGCCAGGCGCCCTGCGGCTTGCCCCGCACATAGCGGCGTTCCTGCATCACCTGACCGTCCGGCCCGTAGCGGCGCACGGTTCCATCCAGCAGATCCGCGCGATACGGCGAGACCTGCGAGAGCGCGCCGTCTTCGGCGTAGTCGAGCGACTCGCCTTCGAGCACACCCAGGCGATACCGCACGCGACGCACCACCACACCGTCGTGCATGAAGAGCGCCTCGCCGTCCGGCACGCCCTTCACATACTTCACGCACAACGTAACGAGGCCGCCAGGCGCATAGCTCAGGCTCTCACCGTTCAGCACTCCGAGCGCGTAATGCTGGCGGCTGGCAAGCGCGCCTTTTTGCCATGTAGTGACGAGACCGTGCAGCTTGCCGTCCACGTAGTGCGCCTCGATAAGCGGCGCGCCGGATGCATCGAACGCGCGCAACGGCCCGGACAGCGCGCCAAGCGCGAACATCGCGTTCAGCAATACCGTGCCACCGGGGCCGTAGCGCACCATCTCGCCGTGCTGCACGTCGCCCGCGAAAGACATCCGCGTAACGAGGTGTCCCGCGTCGTCGTGTACATCGACGACGCGCGTCGCGCTGGCGGGCGAACCGGAATCGACGGGAAGAGTGGCGGCGTTCATCGTCGTTCTAGTTGAGCTTGATGAGCGAGCCTTTCAGCTCGAGGATGCCGCCGCTTTGCACCGTGTGCGTCGCACTGGCCTTCTGCTGCACTTCGGGCGCATCGTTGGTCAGCGTCGCGCCCGCCTTGTTCGTGAGCGTCGTGCCTGCCTTGTTGTCGAGCGATGTGCCCGCCTGGCAGAGCAGCGCCGCGCCCGACTTGATCGTGACCGAACCAGTCACGTCGATCACCAGGTCGCCGCTCACCTTCAACTGATAGTCACCCGTCACGTTCTGCGTAAACGCTGCGTGATTGGTGTGCGTTTCGTCGCCCGTCACGTCGAGCGTGCGGGTGCCCTTCACGTTGTGCGTCTCCTTCCCCGCCTGTACGTCGACGGTGCGATCGCCTTTTTGCAGCACATGCGATTCGGCGCCCGCTTTCACCGTCGTCGAAAGCGCGTTCTCGATCTCGACGGTCATGTCTTTCTGCGCGTGGAAATACAGCTCTTCCGAACCGGACTTGTCCTCCATCCGCATTTCGTTGCCCGCAGTGCCATCCTTCGACGAACGCGAGCGCATGACGCTCTGGGTCTGCATGCCGGGCAACGCGACAGGCAGGGTCGACTGCAGGTTGTAGACGCTGCCGGTGACGAGCGGGCGGTCCGGATCGCCGTCGACATAACTCACGACGACTTCATGTCCGACGCGCGGCAGGAACAGATGTCCCCATCCCTGTCCGGCCGACGACTGCACCACCCGCACCCAGCACGAACTGTTCTGGTCGGCCGTGGTGGAGCGGTCCCAATGAAACTTCACCTTCACGCGGCCGTAGGCGTCGGTCCAGATTTCCTCGCCGCTCGAACCGACCACCGTCGCCGTGTGCGTGCCGGCCACGACCGGTCGTGGCGTGACCAGCGGCGCACGGAACGGCACCGCCTGCGGGAAGACCTCGAATTCGTTGCTGTACGCATCGTTCGACGCGGAGTGCGTCACCGAGCGCACCACGTACATCACGTTCAGCGCGCTGTTGGAATGGCCCGCGAGGGTGAACGTCGTGCCCGCGGTGAGGCTGTAGCAGACGCTGCTGCCCGCGCCCGTCTGCTGCTCGACGGTCTGCGCGGCCGCGCGTACGCCGGCCTTGCGGGTTGCTTCGCCCGCATCGGCGTATTTGCCGGGATAGACGTACTGCTCGCCCGCGGTCGCCGCCGCCGCGGTGTTCAATGCGGCGTTCGAAGTCTGCGCCGTCAGATAGTCGTAGTCGGCGAACACCTGCGCGGACGCGCCCAGTCCCTGCGCCAGTTCAAGATGGGTGACGGGCTGAACCGTGGCATCGCTCATCGCGCCCGTGTTGACGTGCAGTGTCGCGCTGTCCGCCGCGCCCGCGTGATGCGCCGACGAACTGTCCGCCAGCACCATCGTGTGCACGCCGTCGGCGAACGTGAAGAAGTAGAAAATCCCTTCTTCCTCCATCAGCCGCGAGATGAACAGGAACGGGCTTTCGTCGAACTGCACGCAGTATTCGCGCACCGCGTAGGTGCCCGACAGGCGCGGTTCGTAGGTAATGCTGAAGGCGCCGAGAATCTGCTCGATGATCGCGAGCGCGCTCAGGTTCTGGTAGATCGCCCGGTTGCGGCCGAGCGTCAGCAGCACCAGCGAAGGCGCGAGTTCCGCCGTGTAGTAGCCGTATTTCAGATCGGCACCGGCGTTCACAAAACGCGTGACGATGCCGTTGAACCAGCGTTGCGGCCCGGTGGGTTGCTGCAACGTCACCGTGACCTTTTTGCCGACGATGGTTTGCGCGTCGAGCGCCATGTTCGACGAGCGCATGCGCAACTGGAAGCGAAACAGTTCGGAGATCGCTTCCCGCCCGGCGAAGCCGTCCAGCAGCAACACGTCGGTGCCGAACGGTGTGCTGATCGATGCGAGACCTCCCGCCTGGCTGGCTCTGGAATACATCCGCTCAGGCCTCGTCCGTCGACAGGAAGTGGAAGTCGACATTCCCGAATGCATCGAGCGACAGATGCACGCCGCCGAACGGCGACTCCGTCGAAATGCGTTCGAGCACCTGGCGTGCCAGTTCTGGCAGCACCGACTGCGTGAGAATGTGATCGACGTTGCGCGCGCCGCTGTCGACTTCGGTGCAGCGCTGCGCGATCGCGCGCGCGAGCGCGTCGTCCCACGTGAGGCGTGCATGATGATTGCGCTCGAAGCGCTCAGCGAGCCGCGCCAGCTTGAGCGCGACGATCGAGCTGATCTGCGCGTCGCCCAGGTGGTAGTAAGGCACGAGCGTCAGACGGCCGAGAAAGGCCGGACTGAAACGCGCGAGCAGCGCCGGACGCAGCCGCTCCACCAGCTCGGCCGGCGGCGGCCGGCGGCCGCCCTGGCTCGCCTCGGTGATGACGTCCTGCGCCGCGTTCGACGTGAGCAGGATCACCGTGTTGCGGAAATCGATCGGCACGCCTTCGCCGTCTTCCATCACGCCCTTGTCGAACACCTGGAAGAACAGTTCCAGCACATCGGGATGCGCCTTTTCCATCTCGTCGAGCAGCACGACGCTATAGGGGCGACGGCGCACGGCTTCGGTCAGCGTGCCGCCGCGTCCATAGCCGACGTATCCGGGCGGCGCACCCTTCAGGCCTGACACGCTGTGCGCCTCCTGGAACTCCGACATGTTCACGGTAATCATGTTGCGCTCGCCGCCGTACAGCAGATCGGCCAGTGCGCAGGCGGTTTCGGTTTTGCCGACGCCGCTCGGTCCCACCAGCAGGAACACGCCGACCGGCTTGCCCGGATCGTCGAGATCCGCGCGAAACGTGCGGATTCGGCGAGCGATCGCGTCGAGCGCCTCGTCCTGGCCGACCACGCGTTCCGCGAGTTTTTCCTGCAGATACAGCACCGTGTGCAGTTCGTCGGCGAGCATCCGGCCGACCGGGATGCCGGTCCAGTCGGAGATCACTTTCGCCACCACCGCCGAGCTCACGCACACCGGCACCATCGGCTCGTCGTTCTGCACCGCTTCGAGGCCTTTTTCCAGGCGCGCGAGATTCGCGCCGAGCGACTCGCCGTCCTCGTCCTCGCCGATGCTGTCCGCGTCGTCGAGAAAGCGCGCGATGCGGCTGCGCCACGCGATGATTTCGCCGACCGCGCGCTTTTCGGTAACCAGCTTTTCGGCCAGACGCAGATGCCGGTTACGTGCATCGTCAAGCTGACGGCCAGTCGCCGCGATCGCATCGGCGCGATCGATGCCGGTCGCCGCTTCGTGACGCAGGATGCGCAACTGGTGCGTCGCGCCGTCGATCGTGCGCTGGAGCGCCTCGATTTCCTCCGGCACGCCGTTCTGCGCGATCGAGACACGCGCGCACGCCGTGTCGAGCACGCTGATGGCCTTGTCCGGCAACTGCCGGCCGCTGATGTACCGATGCGACAGCTTGACGGCATCGCGCACCGCGTCGTCGAGAATCTCGACATGGTGATGATGTTCGAGCTTTTGCACCACGCCGCGCAGCATGTCGACGGCGACCGCTTCCGATGGCTCCTCGACCTTCACGACCTGAAAGCGCCGCGCGAGCGCCGGGTCGCGTTCGATGTACTTCTTGTATTCGGCCCACGTGGTAGCGGCGATCGTGCGCAGCTCACCACGCGCGAGCGCCGGCTTCAGCAGGTTCGCCGCGTCGCCCTGCCCTTCGCTGCCGCCCGCGCCGATCAGCTGGTGCGCCTCGTCGATGAAGAGGATCACCGGCGTGGGCGAAGCCGCCACTTCGGCGATCACCGACTTCAGCCGGTTCTCGAACTCACCCTTCACGCCGGCGCCTGCCTGCAGCAACGCCAGATCGAGCGAACGCACCGACACGTTGACGAGCGCCGGCGGCACCTCGCCGCTGACCACGCGCTGCGCGAAGCCTTCGACCACCGCCGTCTTGCCGACACCCGCCTCACCGGTGAGGATCGGATTGTTCTGGCGACGCCGCAGCAGCACATCGATCAGTTGACGGATTTCGCCGTCGCGCCCCTGAATCGGATCGATCGCGCCTTCCCGCGCCAACGCGGTCATGTCGACCGTGTACTGTTCGAGCGCCGAGTTCCTTGCGCCCGTCGGCATGGCGGCCGGCATGCCGGATGCCGCGCGTGGCGAAGCGGCCGCGCCCGACGACGCAGCGGGTTCGTACGCACCGGCTTCCGCGGTGCCGGCGAGCAGCATCGGCAGCGCGTCGCGCAGCGCCGCGCGCGGGATCTTCAGCAGCGCGGGGACCGACTCCAGCAGCAGACCGCGCAACGCCTCGACTTCGAGCAGCGCGAGCACCAGCGTGCCAGAGCGGACCTGCTGTTCGCCAAGCAGCATCGAACTGAGCAGCCACGCTTCCTGAAAGAGCTGCGAGAAGTTCGGCGAGAGCGCGGGCGTGCGGCCGTTGCCACGCTTGAAGTGGTCGATCGCCGCCTGCAACTGCACGACGAGCGTGTCCGCCGCGACATCGAAATGCGCGAGAATCGCCTGCAGATCGGGGGCATTCGACTCCAGCAACTGAAGGAGCAGATGCTCGACGTCGACGTTGTAATGCGTCTGCCGCACGCAGAGTTGCGCGGCCTGCTCCATCGCCCGCCGGCATTCCGGATTGAGCCTGCCCAGCAGGGTTCGAATATCGATGTCCATGTGTCTTGCCGTCAGGAGGTTGGCATGGCTGCGGGACGTGCCGCGCGCAGCGCGAAGCGCACCGGCGCCGGCTGTCGCGCGCCCGCGAGCCACGAAGTCCAGCCGAGCCGCGCTGCCGCGGCGCCGCCTGCCGCCGCGCCGTCCAGCCGGGACGCGCCGCGTCTTACGTTCAGTACGATTTGCACGTCGAGATCCTGCTGCACGTAGCCATGCACGAGCCAGGCTGCGAGTTCGTGGTCGCGGCCGCCGGGCAGGAGGCCGGCAATCCGCTCAGCCGGCAGGTCGTCGAACTGGATCTGGATACCCGCCGCCTGATCCCATGTGCGCCGCCCCAGTACGTGCATGCCGCCAAGCCGCGTCGGCGCCTGCGTGCGATGGCCGGCGAGGCATGCGGTGTCCGCTTCGTCCATCGCGCGCCAGGCGCCCGCGAACTGCACGCCGCGCGCCGTCAAGCCGAGGCGCTCGGACAGCATCATCAACAGTCCCGCCATCGAACGCGGTGCGCCGCCTAGGACGCCGGCGTGCCGCATCCATAGCTGCGCGCCGTGCGGGCCTCGCGCGCCGCTGCGCAAGCCGAGACTCGCGAGCGCATCGAGACACGTGCCTGGTGCGCTGGTTCGCGGCGCGTCGCCGTGCAGTCCCGGCGCATGTTTTCTGCGGCCGCGATGCAGGAACGACAGAAACCGGTGATTGAAAATGTCGAGCAGGTCGGCCATTGCATGGTCGCGCGCGGCACGGCTCGCCAGCAGCATCTCGGTGTAGGCGATCGGCAGCGGGCCATTCGCGCCGGCCAGCGTGAAGGCCGGCGTCGACAGCGTGTACGCGCGTGCTTCCGTATTTGTCTCGCCATCCTCCGCGCCCCGCGCGCGTACCGAGCGCACGTCCGCGCCCTGGAACGCCATCGTCACGAAGCCGGTGAGACGCACCGCTTCGCCCGCGCCGTTGCCGTGACCGAGCGGCTCCGCGCCCGGCACCGCGCGTTCGAGCAGACTGATCGCCTGGAACAGGTCGAAGCTGTGAGGGCGCGCAATCAGCGTGGCGATCAAAGCAGCGACTGGTAGCCTGTCATCGGCTCCCATTGCTTCCATGTCTCGTCTCCACGGCGCACCACGAGCCGCACAAATGAATTGACCGTCGTATAGAGGGCGAAGAACCGTGCGAGCACGGCGCCCATCAGCAGCGGCGAGCCACCGACAAACGCGTCCGCATCGAATTCGACGGCGACCTCCGTGCCACGGCAGTAGCCGCGCCATGCGTCGCCACCGACGTACGCGGTGACGCTGCGCGCCTGCACGCTCTTCAGCCCGCGAATCTGGTCATGCTCGCGGGCGCTGCCGGACGCGAAGAGGCGCAACATCTGCTGCAACTGCGCGCGCCCGGTCGCACCGCTGACGAGCGCGCCGTGATTGAGCGTCAGGAGCGACACGAGCTGCCACAGCGACTCGCCGTCAAGCGGCGGCGTACGCTGCACCGTCGGTTCGTACAGACAGCGCACATGGGCGGTGTTCGACACATGCTCGACGCTCACGCGCGCGCCGACCGGCACCTGCTCCGCGAGACGCCGGTTCGTACACAGCACCTGTGCATAGACCACCGGCTGGGCGAAGCGGCTGGACACGCCGCCGGTGTCGGCAAGACTCAGATACATGTCCGTGCCCGACAGGTTCGCGCGCATGCTGCGCTCGCGCCGCGCCGACCAGAACATGCCCACGTCTTCGGACGCCACATCGCCAGCGGCGGAAAACGGCGGCACCGTAACCGAGCGGTCGGCGGAAGGATCGGACAGCGTCACCGAGTCGATCGAATGAATCTCCGTCATCGGTTCACGCCGCTGGTCCGCCACCAGCCGATGTTCGTAATGCCGGCGATCGAGCACCACCGGCTCGGTCGTTTGCGAAAAGAGGTTGATGGCCGGTGTGCAGCCCAGCGCGAAATGACCGGCTTTCAGCATGCCGAGGCCGCGCTGCGCACGCTTCAGATGCAGCACGAGTTCGCAGGTACGCGTGCGGCCGAGGCTCCCGCGCGGCAGCGTCAGATCGAAGAAGTGAAACTTGCGCGGAAAGGCAAAATATTCCTGCATCAAGCCGTACGCCGGCTGGGCGTTCGCTGGGCGCGGCAATACGTTGTCTTCCTCGCCGCAGCCCACCTCGCGCCAGGCCGTGGCCGGCAGCGTGCGCTCAGCCGCGTCCGGCGGACGCACCGATACGTCGGTCACGCCCACCACCAGCAACTCGTAAAGCGGCATCGTCACCATCCAGTCGCCATGCAGATGGATGCGCAACGTGGTGAGTTCGAGTTCGGAAAAATCCACGCCTTCCTCGCACTCGAGCGTGAGGGCGAGCATCGTGTCGTCCGTGAATCGCGCACGCGTGATCGACACGGGCCACAACGTGGTGTCCCACGCCGTGCGGAAACGGCAGGCTTCGCCGCTTTCCGTGCGCACCTGCAGACCCGTGTGCCGCGGCACGCGAAAACCCGCCGTCACCTTGCCCTGGGCGGGGTCGAGATCGAACTGCACGACGGTCATCGCGGGCACGGGCTGAACGAGCGACGGACACACGTTGTCGAGCAGCAGCGATGCGACCTGCGGGAACGTCTGGTCCAGATCGCGATGCACGCGCGCGGCGAGAAAGGCCGTTGCCTCGATCAGCCGTTCCGTGTGCGGATCGAGCGACTCGGTGCCATGCAACGCAAGACGTGAAGCGACCTTCGGATAACGCTGCGCGAACTCGGCGCCCTGCGTGCGCAGGTACGACAGTTCGCGTTTGTAGTAATGCAGGATGTCGTCGGACGCGGCATCAGTCATGGTCCGTCCCGTGCGAATCAGGCGACGGCTCGCCGTCCGCCGAGAGTTCGAACGCCACGCGGCCGATACCCGTACCCATGCGCAGCTCACCACTAACGATGACGACAGGCCGCCCCGACTGCACCGCCTTCGGTGCGAAGCGAACCGTCACGCCCGCAAGCCTCGGTTCGAACAGCGTGATCGCACGCTGGATGGCCCCGGCAATCGCGTCGCGATCGGCACCCGACTGGAGCGAGCGCGCCGAAAAGTCGGGCACGCCGTAGTCGATCACGGTGCCGTCGCTGGTTGCGAACTCATCGAACGCCAGGCGCGAACGTGTGCCCAGCAGACGACCCAGTTCGCGGGCAACGGATTCGCGCAGCGCGTCGCCTTCCAGCAACTGCTCATGCGAAGGCGCAGCGTCGCCGGCAACGAGGCGCTCGAACAGAGGCATCGGTGAACCGTTGATGATTGCCAGCATGACGCAGAACTCCCCGCTACGCTTTCGTTGCCCAGCCCGCTGCAACTGCTGTCTTAAGATGAAATCGCTTCGTTCTTGGAGAGGTCCCAGCCGAACGACGCCGTGCCCTTCTTCGACGAATCGACGTTCTGCTGCGTGTATTCCGCGGTGACGCCGGTGAAATGGATCGAGAAGCTGTCCTGCATTTCACCGCCACCCGACGAGTTGATGTTCGAGATCATCGCGTTTTTCATCACGTACTTCATCTGCGGCATGAACTCGCCGTTCTCGTTACGGCCGATCAGCAACGTGGCATCGCCAAGCTTGGTGCCTTGCGTGCATGCCGAATACAGCGCGGTCGTCGACTGGTCGCTGAACTTGGAGAAACTGAACTCGCTGAAATTCGGGCGGCCCATGGTCCGCTCCGTATTCGCCACATCAAGACCGATCGGCAACGAGATGCCCACTGAAAAACTCATCAGGATGATCTTGTCCTCATATCCCTTGATGGTTGAATTGCCTTTGATGTCCTTGATATCAAGAATGATCGTATCCATGAATTCCGTACCTCAGTGCTTCGGGTTGTAAGGGGCAAACGGCGGGCGTCAGGCCGCGGCCGCGGGCAGTTCGGCGACGAGCCGAAGCGAGGCCGTCAGTTCTTCCATCTGGAAGTGCGGCTTCAGGAAACAGGTTGCGCGGTACGCACCCGGCTTGCCCGGTACTTCGGTCACGTCCACGCGTGCTTCGCTCAGCGGAAAGCGCGCCTTGGAGGCTTGCGACGCCGCCGGGTTGATCAGCACGTAATCGGCAATCCAGTTGTTCAGGTAGTTTTCGACCTGACCGCGTGTCTGGAAGCTGCCCACCTTGTCGCGCATCATCACCTTCAGGTAATGCGCAAAACGCGACGCCGCGAGCACGTACGGCAGACGCGCCGACAGTTGCGCGTTCGCGTTGGCCGTATCCTTGTTGAAGAGTTTCGGCTTGTTAGCCGTCTGGCTGCCGAAGAACGTCGCCGTATTGGAACCCTTCGAATTGACGATCGCGATGAAGCCCAGATCGTTCAGTTCCTTTTCGCGGCGATCGGTGATCGTCACCTCGGTGGGGCACTTCAGCGCGACGTCGCCTTCATCGGTGCGGTACGTGTGTGCCACGAGGTCGTCGACCTTGCCGCCGCCCTCGACACCGCGGATCGCCGTCGACCAGCTATACATCGCGAACGCGTTCGTGATGCGCAGGCCGAGCTGATACGCGGAGTTCGCCCACAGATACTTGCTGTGATCGGTGCCGTCCACGTCTTCTTCGAAGTTGAAGTTATCGACCGGCTTCGTGTTCGCGCCGTACGGCAGGCGCGCCGCGTACGACGGCAGCACCAGCGACACATAGCGCGAATCCTCGGCTTCGCGGAAGCTGCGCCACGTTGTCAGCTCGGCGCTTTCGAATACCTTCGACAGGTCGCGCGTGACGCCCAGTTCGGTAAACGACTTGATATCGAAGAGGCTCGGCGCGGCCGACGCGATGAACGGCGCGTGGGCGGCCGCGGCCACCTTCGAAATGCGTTCGAGCAACGCGATGTCCTGCGGGTGACGACCGAACGCGTAATCGCCGATCAGCAACGAATACGGGTAGCCGCCGAACGTGCCGTACTCCTCCTCATAGACCTTCTTGAAGAGCACGCTCATGTCGTGATCCACCGCCGATTCGAGATCCTTCAGCAGTTCCTTCTTCGTGACGTTGAGCAGGCGCAGCTTCAGATTCTGGCCCGTCTCAGTGCCTTGCACCATGTCGTGCAGGCCGGTCCACGACGCTTCGAGCGCCTGGAAAGCCGGATCGTGCATGATCGCGTTCAACTGGTCCGACAGGAGACGGTCGATCTCCGCCACACGTTCGTTGATGGTCGCAACGAGACTCTTGTCGGGGCTCGTGCGCATGCCTTCGTCGAGAACCTGCGAGGCGAGCTGGCCGATGAGCTGCTTCGCGTAGCCGCGCTGCGACGGCTCGATCGCCATGTTGCCTTCCTCGACAATGCGTTCGAGCAGGCTCAGTTCGCTGTGGGTCGTGACGACCGCACCCGTGGTCGTTTCGGTGGCCGCGCTGTTGGCGGCAGGCTTCGTTGCCATTCTGATCACCCTGGTGGAATGTGTTTGCGTTTGCGCGTGCGGCAAAGGCGGGGGAAAGACCGGGTCACTCGGACGCGGCGTCTTCCTGTACGGGTTGCTGTGCCGGCTGTGCCTGCTGCGGCTGTGACGCGTCGCCGGCATACGCCTGGCTTTGCACCTTTTTCAGCTCGTCGGCGTCCTTGACGATGCGCTCGAGGATCGAGTCCAGCTCGTCGTTACCGTCGAGCTTGCCGAGCAGATCGCGCAGTTGCTGACGCGCTTCGAGCAGCTTCGCGAGACGCGGTACCTGACCGACCAGGCTCTCGGGATGAAAATCCGCGAACTGATTGAAGTTCAGTTCGATCTTGAGATTGCCTTCGCCCTTCATCGTGTCCGGCACCGAAAGATCGAGGCGCGGACGAATCTTGCCCATGATTTCATCGAAGTTATCGCGATCGATCTCGACGAAACGGCGCTCTTTCAGCTTCGGCAGCGGCTCGGCCGGCTGCCCCGACAGATCCGCGAGCAGACCGACAACCATCGGTAGCTCGCGCTTTTCCACCGCATCGCCCACCTCGACGTCGTACGTAATCTGAACGCGCGGCGGCCGGTTGCGACCCACCCATTTTTGCAGGCTGTTCGACATAAAAACTCTCCGGAAAAAGCTCTAAAACGTCTGATGAATAGCCGGACTCCGTATATACCCTGTATTCAATCAGGCACGCAGAAATCCGTCATTAAAACGTAATTAAAAAGGCAAACAAAAGCATGCAGGCCATAAACCGGGAAGGTAAATGGCGCTCGCTGTTTATTTGCAATATCAGGTAATGCGGCTACCCTTCCGAAGGGTTCCGCGGACCTGTCACGAGATGACAGACCGCACTGTCGAGCGCCGGTAGCGTACCGCTTGCACTCGCCCCCGCGATTTTTCCCTGTCCGATAACTACCGTGGTCAGCGGCAACGGTTCATCAGGGTAAAACCGGAACTATTTTCAAAAATTATTTCAAAATGGCACTGCCATCTCTTCTTTCAGTTCTGGAACTGTGCAGACTTTAAACGTATCGCGGAATGGCCGGCAATACCTGATATCAGGTATTTGGTTACCATTTTTCACAAAAAATGGCGCGTATAAACCCGCACTACCTGTTTTCAGGTATTTGCTTTCCGGGGTATCTGTGTATAGTGGCGTCGAACCTGCTGCCGGAGGCGCAACCTTGCGTCGTACCCCCAAAAAAAGCAGTGAGACCTGCCCAGACGCCTCTCCATGATTGCAGATCCCACCGAGTCGCGGTTGCGACGGCTGCTTATCGTCGGACATGATCCCGTCACACAGACAAGGCTGCGTGCCATCCTCGCGAGCCTCGGCTACGCGCATCAGGACGCGCTGTTCTTTGCGGATAACATCGCTGAAACCGCCGGGCTGCCGGTCGACGATACGTTCGTGCTGGCGCTGATCGAAGGGGAATTGCCCGATGGCACCAGTATCGATCTGATCCACAGCCTGCACGATCGCCAGCGCGGACTGCCGGTCGTCGTGATTACCGAACAACGCAATGAACTGGAAATTCTGGGGATGCTGCGTGCGGGCGCGGCGGGTTACGTGCTCAAGAGCCGGGACGACGTGGAGATGGCCCTGTACATCCGCAGCGCGTTGTGTGGCGGGACGCCCATCGACCCGTTCGTCGCGAAGCGGCTTCTCGACCTGCTCAACCGCTCGCGTCTGGATACGGAGCCACCCGCCGTGCCGTGTGACCCTGCCGTCGTGTCTAAAAACAGCCTTAGCGTGCGGGAAACGGAGATTCTTGATTTTGTCGGCAGAGGGCTCAGTAACCGCGAGATTTCCTGCCTGTTGTCGCTTTCCACCTTGACGGTGGAATCCCACCTTAAGAATATTTTCCGGAAACTGGCGGTCAAGCGGCGCACGCAAGCCATCCTCGAAGCGCGTACGCGCGGGTTGTTGCCCTAGCGGCAGCAAATTACAGATGCCGGTTCAGCCACGTCGCGACATGTCCAGACGCCGCGACGCGACCACGTGCAATCACTTATGCCCGTGCGAAGGATCGTCGCAATGCAGGCATTGCCGCCCGTCGTCGACCCATGACGAACCGAGAATCAGGCTGCAAAAATTCACGCGTTTGTAGCCCGGTTCCTTCAAGGCGAGTACATCGGCCTTGACGTTGCCGAAGGTCGTTTCCGGCTTGTGCCGTGTGCCTTTCGCGAACGCGTCGATGATGCCTTCCTTGAAGTTCGTTTCGCGCGGATGCGCGGCGACCACCTGGTTGCGCTGGTCATCGGAAAACGCATCGTAGGCGAGACCCAGTACATCCATCTCCACACCGGCCGTCACCAGCGCGACAACCGGCTTCTTGTGCTGCGGAATGCCCGGCGTCGTATGCAGCGCGATCGAGTCCCACACCATCTCGACTTCAGCTTCCGGAATGCCGTACTGATTCAGGAAATCGCGGGCCGCGTTTGCGCCGTCTACTTCGAAACGTTCGGTCTTGCTGCTGTATGCCGGCACGAGCCCCATGTCATGGAACATGGCGCCGATGTAGAGCAGCTCCGCGTCATACTTCAGCTGCTTGCGCTCGCCGGTGAGCGCGCCGAACAGAAAGACACGCGTCGAGTGATTGAAGAGCAGATCGGGTTCGGTATCGCGAACCAGTTGCGTTGCGTCGCGGGCCATCTTGCTGTCGGGGATCCTGATCCCGGCGATTGCGTTGCTCATGTGATTCTCCGTTGATTGACAGGTCCGGTCGGACCCGACCCGATTCACCGGCGTGAGTTGAGTTGCTAGAATGCGGCGAAAAGGTGCGGGTAACCGTGGCATTCAGTCTGGCTGCCAGCGCGCTCCCGAGCAACGCGATCCATCCGTCTAACCCTGCCAGTCAGACGCGATCTTCTGCCAGCCGGCCCGATCGCGCCCAATTCGAACCTGCGGAGTCTCTGTTGATGCACACCGTCGCCATCGCGATTTTTCCGGACGTGCAGGCTCTCGACGTCGCAGGGCCCGCCGATGTGTTCGCCGAAGCCAACTCATTTCTGCCGCACGATTCCCACTACGCACTCGAACTGGTCAGCACCAGCGAGGCGCACATCCGCGCTTCGAACGGCACGCATCTCTTCGCCGACCGTGTGTGGGACGGATCGGCTGACCGCTATCACACGGCGCTCGTCGCGGGCGGGCCGTTGCTGCCGTCGCAACCCGCCGATGCACGACTTTGCGCGTGGCTCGTCGAAGTGGCGTCGCAAAGCGAGCGCTACGGCTCGATTTGCACGGGTGCGTTCGCGCTGGGTCATGCGGGTCTGCTCGATAACCGGAACGTCACGACGCACTGGCAGAACGCGCGGCAACTCGCGCAGCAGTTTCCGCTTTCACGCGTCGACTTCGACCGGATCTATATCCGCGATGAACGCCTGCTGACGTCCGCCGGCGTGACCGCGGGCATCGACCTCGCCCTTGCGCTGATCGCCGAAGATCACGGCGCGGCGCTCGCGCTTCAGGTGGCGAAGCGGCTTGTGGTCTACGCGCAGCGTCGTGGTGGACAGTCGCAGTTCAGCCCGTATCTGAGCGCGCCGGTAGACGGTTCGCCCATCGCTACCGTGCAGCACTACGTGATGGAGCACATCGCGAATCCGCTGACGGTTGAAGAACTCGCGCGTGTCGCGGGGATGAGCACGCGAAGCTTCGCGCGTGCGTTCGCGGAATCGGCGGAGATCACGCCGCATGAGTTCGTCGAGCGCGCGCGGGTGGATGCCGCGCGCCGCGCGCTGGAAAGCAGCGACGCGCCTTTGAAAACAATCGCGTATGAGTGTGGTTTTGGGAATGCCGACCGGATGCGGCTCGTCTTCGCGCGACGCATCGGCGTTTCGCCTGCGGACTATCGCGCGAGTTTTCGGGCGCAGTAAGCGCGATGCCGTTTTGGCAAAGCGGGTACGCCGCTATCCCTTGACCTTCGCAGCCACCTGCGCAATCCGTCCACGTACGACGCCAATGGCCTGCTTCAACGCGTACACGTCCTGGAAATAGCGATACGGAATCCGTATCTGGCTGGCATTCGCATCGATGGTTTCGATTTCATCGCGCCATTGCGCGATCTGCTTCGGACCTGGATTCGAGCTCTTCCAGATTTCATCTTCAAGCGACTTGATCTCGCGGTACCAGACGATGAACCGTCGTTTGATGCGCGCTTCCGCCATGCGCGGCAACGCCTGCAGCAGACCCAGCAACAACGCAGTAAAAGGAACGAGGATCAGGAGACGCCTTTCGATAAAGCTCGCCAGCCAGAACGGAAGATAGCGTTGCAGGAACGGTCGACCGGATTTGAAGTAGCGCGTGCTTTCGTCGGAGACCGGAAATTCCTCGGTTTTCAGATTGGGGAACGTGCCGAGCGGCGTGAAGTAATCTTCGCCGCTATGGACCGTTCTGGCCGCATCAAGCAGCAGGTACGTGAGCGCGGGGTGCAGCGTGTCCCTGGAGACAAGCAGTGCAGTGGCAGCCAGCAACGTGACATCGGTCTGCGGCAGATCTTTGACGATGCTTGTCGACGCGCGCGGGAAAATCACCTTGGAAAGCGACGGAAACTTTTGCACCAGCGCGTCGGCCTGGGCAAAATTCATCAGCTTCAAATTGCTGTTGAGCAGCGTGACCTGCATCGCCGCGTCCGGCCTGCCGATGAAGAATGCGGCATCCAGGGTGCCGTTTTCGAGGCCTTGATATGCTTTCTGCGCATCCATTTCCAGAAGCGCCGTGTTGTCGCGTGTGATGCCGCTCCACGAGAGCAGCACCAACGAAACGTTAAGCAGGCCACTGCCGGGAACGCCTACGGAGATTCTCTTGCCGCGCAGCTGCGCCAGTCTGTCGACGGTGGTGGCGCCGCGATAGAACACCCATATCGGCTCGTAGGAGACGGCGGCGATCGTTTGCAGGTGGTCCGATTCGCTCGGACTGCTGGTGCCCGACTGGATGAAGCCGACTTCGTAATCGCTGTCAGGATCCTTAAGGCGCTGGTAATTTTCGACCGAGCCGGAAGAACTGCGGATATCGAGCTTGATGCCATCGCGTTTGAGGATCGGAGCATAGCGATCCGCGAAGCCGCGATAGATGCCCCCATCCGCGCCCGTCGTGATGACGATCGTGCGCTGGATAGCAGGTTTGATCAGCATCCATACACCCCACCCGGACGCGGCCAGTAACAGGATCACGCCAGCGATCAAAAGCCACCGGCGCCGCGGTGTCATCGGGCGTTTCTGGATTCGGTGAAGGGCCGGGTTCTGCCTCGCCATGCTTCGGTCTCTCTCGTCAGGGCGCGCCCGCGCGGTGCGGGACTGGGCACAGGCTTGTGTGTGGCAGCGTTGCTGATCGTGCCGGATACGAAGATGGATAATGCAGCCGGCTCAGGGGCTTTGTCTATACGTGCGTTTACGCCCGCTTTGGGGTTCCGCTGGAGACGGCCTGGCGCGAGTGAGAGGGAAGCGGGATTTATGATGCCGAATGCGCAAGCGCGCGATTCTGAGCACACTGTGAGTGATGAAGCGCCCGGGTTAGCTGCGGGCGCTCACGCCAAACAGATTTTTTCTGACGACCACGCAGACGGCTAACCCCGACTGCTTCAGGCGGTCACAGCACCGCGCATGCCGGTGTTTGCGATACCGCTGTCAGCATCATCTTCCGACGAAGCAGCAATACCCTGCCTGCCTCGACGCTCAGCGCCGAACGCGTGGCTTGTGCCACGCCCGTCCTCATCCAGACGAAATACCGACACCGCGTCGCGCAACACGTCCGCCTGCCCTTCCAGCGATTTCGCCGCAGCCGCCGCTTCTTCGACGAGCGCTGCGTTGTGCTGCGTGACTTCGTCGATCTGCGTGATGGCCTTGTTGACCTGGTCGATGCCGTCGCTTTGTTCCAGCGCGGCGGCTTCGATCTCGCTCATGATGCCCGTCACGCGTCCGACGGAGTCCATCGCTTCCTGCATCGTGCGACGCGCCTCCGCGACGAGCGATGCGCCTTCCTGCACCTTCGTTGCCGAATCGCCGATCAGTTCCTTGATCTCCTTCGCCGCCGTGCCCGAGCGCTGCGCGAGGCTGCGCACTTCCGAAGCGACGACCGCGAAACCACGACCCTGCTCGCCCGCACGTGCTGCTTCCACTGCTGCGTTGAGTGCGAGGATGTTCGTCTGGAACGCGATGCCTTCGATCATGCCGATGATCTCGGTGACCTTGCGCGACGAATCGGAGATGCCGTCCATCGTTTCCGTCACGCGCGCGACGACGTTGCCGCCACGCGTGACTGTTTCAAGCGCACCCTGCGCGAGACGGCTCGCCTGCTTCGCGTTGTCGGTGTTCTGCTTGACCGTCGCGGACAGCTCTTCCATGCTCGCCGCCGTCTGCTGAAGTGCAGCGGCCTGCTGCTCCGTGCGTGCCGACAGGTCCGCGTTGCCCGATGCGATCTCGTTCGCACCGAGCGTGATCGAACGCGTGCTGCCGCGCACCTTCGAAACCGTGTCGACAAGTCCGTCGCGCATCTGCATGAGCGCCGACAGCAGTTGACCCATTTCGTTACGCGACTTCGATGCGACCGAAATGGTCAGATCGCCCGCCGCGATGCTGCGGAAATGCTCGATCGTCTGGTTGACCGGGCGGATCAGCGCCACCGACAAACCCACGCGCGCCAGCAATGCAATCACAATCGCGATGACACCGATGCCGCCGAACAGGATCGTCGCCAGCATGACGCGCTTCGCGGCGGCGCCGGCTGCGCGCTCCTGCTCGACGGCCTGCACGCGCTGGAGCCCGTCGATCGCCTTCGCGTAGGTCGCGTAGTACGTGTTGGCCGTTTCGCCCTGGATCGTGCGGAACGTGTTGAAGTCGAAATCGGTGAGGGCCTTGAATTCCGGTTCAATCGCCTTGTCGACGAGCGCGCTGCGCGCGACGTCGACGGCGTGCGCCTGCTGCTTTTCCTCGTCGCTGGAAAACGGACCGCTCGCGTAGGCGCGGAAGTCGCGCGTCGACTCCTCGAGCACCTTGTGGGCGGCCGGGATCAGACCGTCGGTCTGCTTGCCGACGCTAAAGAGCGTCTCGTAGCTGCCAAGCGCAAGCCGCGCCTGCAACAGCTTTTCCGAGCTCGCCTTCAGATGCGACAGCGCGACCGCACTGCGCTGGGCTTCCTCGAGCCCATTGTTCGTGAGCTTGAGCGCGGCATAACCGACGCCGATCACAGTCAGCAGGAAAGCGACGAAAACGCTGATAACCAGCGTCAGTCCACCGCGGATGGTGATGTTGTTTAGCATTGTTTCTCCGGAACGTCGGGGTCGGTCAACGGCTGGCGCGTTGTCGGATGATTCGAATGCCACGCCATCTGTGTGTTAACGGCGGCTTTTCGTGAGGGATTGATTGGGGAAATCCATGAGAAACGGAGTTTCCTCGCGGCGTTTGCCGGTCTTTTGAATCATTATTTGGGATTCGTCGAGTCGCTGTGCGGAGCAGCGTGCGATCCCGGTTTCGGGGTTGTCGTGGGTTTCGTTTGTATAATTCCGGGTCTTCGCTCAGGTCACTTTCATGCTCAGTTTCGCGCTCGGCTTTCTCGTTTCACTGCTGGTCACGCTGTTGATCGTGCGCTACGCCCATCTGCATGAAAAATTCTCCACCGACACCGATCTTGCCGGCGTGCAGAAATTCCACGCACGACCCGTTCCGCGTGTTGGCGGGACAGGAATTTTGCTTGGGCTGATTGTTTCCGCGCTGCAGTTGCATCATGCGTATCCGGCGGTTTCCGGTGGGATTCTCGGGCTTGTGGCGTGTGGAATGCCGGCGTTTGCTTCCGGACTTGTGGAGGACGTTACCAAGCGGGTGTCGCCGCTGGTGCGTCTGCTTTGTACGATGGCCGCTGCTGCGCTGGCGTTTTTTCTGCTCGATATCGGCGTGACGCGGATCAGCGTGCCGCCGCTCGACTTCCTGCTTTCCTATGCGGCGATTTCCTGCGCTGTCACCGTGCTGGCTGTGGCTGCGCTGGCTAATGCGATCAATATCATCGACGGATTCAACGGACTCGCTTCGATGGTCGCGTTCATGATGTTCGCCTCAATGGCGTATGTCGCGTTTCAGGTTTCCGATCCCGTTGTGCTCTCCGCGTCGCTCATCATGATGGGCGCGGTGATGGGATTCTTTATCTGGAATTTTCCGGCGGGGTTGATTTTTCTTGGGGATGGTGGGGCTTATTTTATTGGGTTCATGCTGGCCGAGCTTTCAATCATGCTGGTGATGCGGAACCGCGATGTGTCGGCGTGGTATCCGGTGCTGCTCTTCATGTATCCGATCTTTGAGACGTGTTTTTCGATCTACCGGAAGAAGTTCATTCGCGGGATGTCGCCTGGGATTCCCGATGGCGTGCACCTGCATATGCTTGTTTATAAGCGGTTGATGCGGTGGGCTGTGGGGGTCAGGACTGCGAGGGAGTTGACCAGGCGGAATTCGTTGACGTCGCCTTATTTGTGGCTGCTATGTCTCATTGCTGTGATTCCCGCTACGTTGTTCTGGCGGCATACGGTGCATTTGTTCTGTTTTGTTGTTGTGTTTGCTGTTACGTATGTCTGGCTTTATGTGAGCATCGTGCGGTTTAAGTCGCCGCGGTGGATGGTTGTCAGGAAGAGGAACCGCTGAGTCCACCTTGGCGAGTAACAAGTCGCGTTCGATATGATCGGATGCAGCAGGTTCATCGCGAGGCGCTCTGCCCAGTTCGATGAATAGAGCGTGACGTGCAGCGACCTCTGGATGCGCCCCTGCAAATTCATTTGGAAAGGTTCTATATGTGCGGCATTGTCGGCGCGGTTGCGCAACGTAACATCGTCCCGGTTCTGATCGAAGGACTGCGGCGCCTCGAATATCGCGGCTACGATTCCTGCGGCGTGGCCGTGCTCGCGGGCGGCGAGCCGCATCGCGCGCGCAGCGTGGCGCGCGTCGCCGATCTCGACGAGCAGGTGCGCGAGACGCATC
>NZ_CAJQZB010000031.1:0-82447 GCF_907164545.1 Paraburkholderia gardini
CCACCACCACCGCCACCACCACCACCACGGCCAGTGCCACTGCCACCAGCCGACGATCCCGCCGCGCCCGCGCTGCTGCCACTACCGCCGCCATTCGAGCCGCTCGAAGCCGCGCCGCCGCTTCCGCCGCGTGCGCCGTTGGACACTTTCGGATCGCAGTCGCTGTCCATATTGCCGTCACAATCCCGTGAAACCCGGAAGACGGCCGCTGCATCGTCGGCTGCCGTGGCGCCTGCGTCGGAAGGCTGGCCCGTCGACAACGAGCCCTCCTGCGCGAGCACTGCCACGCCACCCGCAGTGGACGCCGCCTGTGTCGTACCGGCCTGTCCGCCGCTGGCCGGCAACGGCGCATCGGCGACGAGAATCCAATGCGGGATCACCTCGTTCGTCGATGCGGCGTGCACGGCATGCGCCGTCATAAAAGTCCCCGCGCCAGCGACAATCGCTGTCGCACCCCGTAGCCAGTAGTAGTACTTATTTCTTGTGTTATTCATCACAACTCTCCCGACGAGAAGGCGACGCCTCGTCTGCCGCCGTCTCTTATTGGCCACCTCGCATGCGGAGGGCTCGTCATCGCGCGAGCCTTGTCGCTCCCCGTGTCAGATCCGCACGTTGCGCGCTTCGCGGACTTTCAGCGAAGCACGAAGCAGTTATCTAAACCGGTCAACCGGATCGGAAATCTCACCCCTGTTTTCGCTGTTCACGTGCCGGTTGCACGAACCTTCCATAGCGACAACCATGCCACCGTCCGCAAACCCGCGTCATGCCTTGTTCGCGCGAACGGAAACGGACGCCGGTGCTGACAAATCGCGTGAAAACGTTTCGACGCTGAAACGCGGGTGCGATTCGCCCCGCGTGACGTGTCATCGATGAAATCGTCTGCATTCAGCAAACCGGTATGCCGCGGAGTGACGGGGCGCGCCGTGTGGCACGCCTGATCTCACGTTACGTCGTGCTGTGCGCGGTGTCGCGTTGAAGCACACGCAGTTCGTCGACGGGGATGTGGCAGCGGATCCGATGCGCGTCGCCGGCCATGTGCATCGGTGGGTCCTGCTGTTCGCAGATCGCGCCGAGTTTGCGTGGGCAGCGCGTATGAAAGACGCAACCCGAAGGCGGCGCGGATGCCGATGGCAGTTCGCCGGACAGACGGACGCGTTGCGCGTCGCGGCCGGAATCGAGCGAATCGAGCGCTGGAATCGACGAGATCAACGCCTCGGTATACGGATGATGTGGCCCGTCGAACACCGCGGCGGCCGGTCCGATTTCCATCAGACGGCCGAGATAGAGCACGGCGATGCGATCGGACAGATAGCGCACGACGTTCAGGTCGTGCGAGATGAACACATAGCTCACGCCGCGCTCGCGTTGCAGGTCGGCGAGCAGGTTGAGAATCGCGGCCTGCACGGAGACGTCGAGCGCGGACGTGGGCTCATCGCAGACGACGACGCGTGGATCGCCCGCAAACGCGCGGGCAATCGCGACGCGCTGCTTGAGGCCGCCCGACAGCTGGCGTGTGCGCACGCCCAGATAGCGGTCGGGCAGACGCACGGCGGCGGCAAGCGCGGCAAGCCGTGCGTCGTGCGCCTGGCCGCGCAGCGCGCCCAGGCGCGACAGCGCGCGGCCGATCAGCCGCCTCACCGAATGTGAGCGGTTGAGCGCCGAATCCGGATTCTGGAACACGATCTGCAGCGACTTCACCTGCGCGTCGTTGCGGTGTGTCACGCGCGCGGGCAGCCGCGCGCCGTCGAGTTCGATGATACTGCCCGCATCGGGCGAAACGAGACCGAGCAGCAGACGCGCGAGCGTTGTCTTGCCGCTGCCCGATTCGCCGACGAGGCCGAGCGTCTCGCCTTTCATCAGATCGAGCGAGACGTCGTCGACCGCGCGTAACGTGCCGCCGGGTATGTGGAACGTCTTCGATACGTGTTCGGCGCGCAGTACGAGCACGGGTTGTTTCGCATCGCCGCGCGCGGACTGCGCGGCGGCGTCCGGCGCTTCACCGGCATTGCGCGGCAGATCGATGGCGCGCTCGTGATAGTGGCAGCGCGACATCTGGTCGCCGTGCTTCGCGCTCACGCGATACGGCGGCGGTGTTTCGCGGCGGCAACGGTCGTCGGCGAGACGGCAGCGTTCGGCGTAAATGCAGCCGTGCGTCACCGGGCCGGCGAGCGGCAGATGACCGGCGATCGTATCGAGCCGGTCGGTGTCCTTGCTGCGCCCCGTGACCGGCAGGCAGCGCAGCAGCCCGACCGTGTACGGATGACGCGGTCGCGCGAACACATCGCGTGTCGCGCCTTCCTCGACGAGCTTGCCCGCATACAGCACGCCGACGCGCTCGCACATCCGCCCGATTACCGCGAGGTTGTGGCTGATGAAGAGCACCGCCGTGCCGAACTCCGCGCGCAGTCGCGCGACGAGATCGAGCACCTCGGCTTCGACGGTGGCGTCGAGACCGGTCGTCGGCTCGTCGAGAATCAGCAGCGCGGGATTGGACGCGAGCGCCATCGCGATCACGACGCGCTGCTGCATGCCGCCCGACAGCTGATGCGGATAGCTGCCCATCACGCGCGCGGGCGTCGCGATCTGCACGCGACGCAGCATCTCGACCGTGCGTTCCAGCGCTTCCTTAGGCGTTGCGCCCGCGGCCTCGAACGCTTCCGACACCTGACGCGCGACGGTGAGCGAAGGATTGAGCGCGCGCGCCGGGTCCTGGTACACCATCGAGATCGACTTCGCGCGCATCGTGCGCAACGCGTCGGGATCGAGCGTGTTGGGGTCCTGGCCGGCAATCAGGATACGGCCGGCCTTCACCTTGCCGTTACGCGGCAGATAGCGCAGCACGGCCATCGCGACCGTCGACTTGCCGCATCCGGATTCGCCGACAAGGCCATATGCCTCGCCGCGCTTCACGCGAAACGATACGTCCTGCAGGACCTCGCGATCGCGTCCGCGCGAACGGTAGCTGACCGTGAGACCGACGATCGTCAGCGCATCGGTGTGTTCGCTCTTCGAGACGTCGAAGGCAGGGAAAGCGGAGGGCGGCGGCGCGTTCATCGGTCGAGCACGCCTTCGATGCTATCCGCGATCAGATTGACGCCGACGACGAGCGACGCAATCGCCGCTGCGTCGAACACCACGGTCCACCACGCGCCGCCTGCCATCAATGTGTACGACTCCGATAACGCGAGTCCCCAGTCGGCCGAAGGCGGCTGGATGCCGAAGCCGAGAAACGACAGCGTCGCCACCGCGAAAATGGCGTAGCCGAGCCGCACGCTCGCTTCGACGACGATCGGCGGCAGCACGTTCGGCAGGATCTCCGCGAACATGATGTACAGCGCGTTTTCGCCGCGCAGTTGCGCGGCGGCGACGTAGTCGAGGTGGCGCTCGGCCAGTACGGCGGCGCGCACCGTGCGCGCGGTAATCGGCGTGAACGTGATGCCGATCACGAGGATCACCGTGAAGTTCGACGTGCCGACAGCCGCCAGCGCGAGCAGCGCGACGATCACGAGCGGCAGCGCGAGCACGGCGTCGATGGCGCGGCCGGTCACGTTGTCGATCCAGCCGTCGAAATAACCGACGACAAGACCGAGCGCCGCCCCGGCCAGCGTGCCGAGCAGCGTCGCGAGCGGCGCGATCGTCAGGATGTCGCGCGCGCCGGTGATGACGCGCGAGAACACGTCGCGGCCGAGCTGATCGGTGCCGAACCAGTGTGTGTGATCGGGCGGCGCGAGCGAATTGATCGGGTCGGACGCGTAGGGGTCGAGCGGCGCGATCCAGTGCCCGGCAATCGCGCATACCACCCAGCCGAGCACGATCAGCGCACCGACGACGAACGTCGGCGAACGCAGCAGCGCGAGCAGGCGGTCGTAACGCTGCGCCTCGTGGTGCGCGGCTTCCGGCGAAACGACGGCGTTCATTCGGCTCCCTCCACACGCAGACGCGGATTGAGCAGCACGTGCAGCGCATCGGCGGCGAGATTCGCCACCGTGTACACGACGCCGACGGTCAGCACGCCGGCTTCGAGCATCGGGAAGTCCTTCGCTTTTGCGGCGTTGTAGATCAGCGAGCCGATGCCCTGATAGTGAAACAGCGTCTCCACGACAACGAGCCCGCCGATCATGTAGCCGAGCTGCGTGGCGGCCACGGTGATCGTCGGCAGCAGCGCGTTGCGCAGCACGTGCCGCCAGATCACGACGTGCTGCGGCAGGCCTTTGAGAATGGCGGTGCGCGTGTAGTCGGCGTCGAGCGCCTCGACGGTGCCGGCGCGTGCCATCCGCGCGATGTAGCCGAAGAACACGAATACGAGCGGCAGTACCGGCAGGACCAGATGCCTGAGCTGTTCGAGCACGCCGGCGCCGGCTGGGTACGACGCCTCGATCGGCAGCCATTGCAGCCAGATACCAAAGATCAGGATCAACACGATCGACGACACGAATTCCGGCACGACCGTCGCCGAAAGCCCGGTGATGCTGATGGTGCGATCGATCCAGCGCCCCGCGTGCATGGCCGCCCACACGCCGCCCGCGATACCGAGCGGCACCACGACGACGAACGCAAGCAGGCCGAGCTTCGCGGAAAGGCCGAGCGCGGTGGTGATAAACGGCGCGACCGGCGTGCGAAAAATGTACGACGTGCCCATGTCGCCACGCACGAAATGCGTGATCCAGTCGACGTATTGCGTGAGCAGCGGCCGGTCCGCACCGAGCTGATGATTGAGCGCGGCGACCGCACGCGCATCGGCGAGCGGCCCGAGCACCGCACGGCCGATATCGCCCGGCAGCAACTGGCCGCCCGCGAACACGAGCACGGAGAGCAGCCACAGTGTCACCAGCGAGAGCGCGACGCGCGTCGCCACGAAGCGCGCGACGCGGCCCGCGTTGCCGCTCGTCGCGCGCGATGTGGGAGGAGTAGCCGTTGTCGACATCGAATGCTCGCTGATGGGCTTGGGGGACTCGCGCCGGATGCGATGTGCGGATGGACTGGCCGCGCGACCGTCGGGCGCTTAAGCGGCCAGCACCGCGCGGTCGAAATACAGTTGCGCGAGCGCGGTGAAACGCACGCCGCTGAGCTCGCGGCGCGTTGCGATCAACTGGTCGTAGAAGTACGGGATGATGATCGGCGTCTCATCCAGCAGCAGGGTTTCGATCTGTCCGGCGATTTTCTTCTGCGATGCGACGTCGAGCGCGCCGACGAAATCCGCGACGAGCCTGTCGTACTGCGGGTTCCTGAAGTGCGCCGCGTTCCACGTGCCGCCGCTCGTGAGCGGTGCGTTCAGGAACACGTTCGGCACGCCCCGGTGACCGTAATCGGTGATGCCGAGCGGCGAGTCGAGCCAGTCCGATTTGCCCGGTGTGCCCGCGCCGTAATACAGCGACTGGCTTTCCACCTTCAGGTTGATCCGCACGCCGATCGCCTTCGCCGCATTCTGTATGACGACGGCGAGATCGGGGATCTCCATGTATTTCTCGGTCGTGAGCGTGACGTCGAAACCGTTCGGAACGCCAGCCTGCGCGAGCAGTTGTTTCGCCTTCGCGACATCGAGCTTGCGCTGCGGCACACTCATGTCCGACGAAGGAAAGACGGACGCGAACGGGTTGTCGTTGGCGACCATCGCGCGGCCCTTGAAGAGCCCGCGCACCATCACCTCGCGATCGAGCGACAGCGCGAGCGCCTGGCGCACGCGCTTGTCCTTGAAGAGCGGATTGTCGTTGCGCATGTGCATCTGACGATGCGCGCTCGAGCGCACGCCAATCACCTTGAACCCGGGATTGTTGAGAATGCCCGAGCCGCCCTGCACGGTGAACGTGCCCATCACGTCGGCCTGACGGCCCTGCAGCGCGAGAATCTGCGCCTGTTCGTCGGCGTAAAACGAAAACTGCACGCGTTGCGGCAGCGCCTTTTCACCCCAGTAATCGGGATTGCGCACGAACGAAGCGCTCACCTTCGGTTGATACGATTCGAGCTTGAACGCCCCCGTGCCGATGAACGTTTTCTCGTAGTTGCCCGCGTAGTTCGCGGGCAGCATCACGGCGTTGTAATTGTCCGACGAGACGTAATACGGGAAGTTGCCGTTCGGCGCGTCGAGATGGAACGTGACGGTGTGTTCGTCGACGACCTTCGCGCCGCCTTTCGACAGCACGCCCTTCAGCACCGAGAGCGCGGCCGAGCCGGTTGCGGGATCGGCGAGCCGGTCGAACGTGGCGACCACATCTTTTGCGCCGAACGTCTGGCCGTCGTGGAATTTCACGTTCTGACGGAGCTTGAACGTCCACACGTCGCCCTTCGCGTTCGGCTGCCACGACAGCGCCAGCGCGGGTTGCAACTGCGAATGTTCGTCGTCGTTGATGAGGAATTCGCCGGTCTGGTTCAGGAGCGCGAGGCCCCCGGCGTCCGTCACGGTCAGCGGATCGACAGCGCCGCCCGGCATCAGGTGCGCGACGCGGATCGTCGCGTTCGCGCCCCTGGGCGTGCCCTGGGCGTGCGCGCGCGGCGATGCGAAGAGGCCGCCGCCCGCCAGCGAAAGTCCGATCACGCCTGCGTAGCGCAGCAGTTCGCGGCGCGTGAGGCGGCCGGCTGCGAACTCATCGAGGGCGTGCTGGCCGAGTTCGCCGGCGGTGTTTCGTGCGGCTTCGAGGGCGAGGCGGGCTGAATGGCGATCCGCGGAATTCTTCATCGAATGGTGTTCCGTTGGGTTCTATCGGGCTACGCGCGCCATTTTGAGCGGGCTCTGGCGCTACCGGTGTAATCCGGCGCGACTGGACGCGATGGCGCGCGACGACGGGGCGGGTTCAGTGTAAGCGATTGCCCGCGGAATCGGAACGCCACGCAGCGCGCAAATTCCGCCCGGGCGGACAAAACGGGCGTACGTGGTGGCATGAACCGTGAAGGACGGGCACAGCGCTTGCTCCATCGCGTGACTAACGCGCGCTCACGGCGGGACGACGCCAGCGGTGAAACAGCACGGAGCCGATCCAGCACGCGATGAACATCGCGACGATTCCATAGCCGAGCATGCCGAAGCGTTCGTTGACCGCCGCGACCGCGTCCCACAAGCCGCCCGTGAAGCCGAGTCTGTCCGACAGGAGGCCAAGCGCCTCGACACCGCCGATCACAATGGCGACCACCGCCGACACGAACGTGATGCTCGCGTTGTAGTAGAGCTTGCGGCGCGGGTCGTCCATCGCCCAGCCGTACGCGTGGACCATGAGCACGTTGTCGGTGGAGTCGACGAGCGTCATGCCGGCCGTGAACAGCGCGGGAAACACGAGAATCGAATACATCGGCAGACCTTTGCCCGCTTCGGCCGCGGCGATCGCGAGCAGACCGATTTCAGTGGCCGTGTCGAAGCCGAGACCGAACAGCACGCCGACCGGATACATGTGCCAGCTCTTCGACACGAGCCCGAAAAGCGGGCGCAACGCGCGCGACAGCAAGCCGGCGGGCGCGGGCGTTGCAGCATCGGCGGGCAGTTCGCCGCCGCGCTGAACGTGCCGGTAGCGGCGCCACACGTCGCGCAGGATCACGAGATTCACCGCCGCGAGCACGAGCAGAAACACCGCCGAAACGGCCGTGCCGATCGTGCCGCCCACGGCCCTGAAACGCTCGAACTGATCGTGCATCGAAAGCGCCGTCAACGCGATGCCGACCGTCGCCGCGATCACGATCGTCGAATGGCCGAGCGAGAACGAGAGACCGACCGTCAGTGGTCGTTTGCCTTCCTGCATCAGCTTGCGCGTGACGGCGTCGATGGCGGCGATGTGGTCGGCGTCGACCGCATGGCGCAGACCGAAGCCGTACGCGAGCAGCGCCGTGCCGAGCAGCAGCGGATAGTGGCGAAACGCGATCAGCGCCCATGCCCACGCACCGAGATTGGCCGCGATCAGCACGGCGTAGAGCGCGCAAAGGCGAGGGCGTAACACAGTAGCGGTAGGCGTCATGAAGGGCGCTTGCTGTCGAAGTCCGGGATCCGGTTCAATGATCGTGCGGATGCTTGTGGATCGGATCGACCCAGTACACCGCTTCGGGCGCCTCGACCGCGTCGATGTTCAGATTCACGACGACTGCTTCGTTATCGCTGCGCACGAGCACGCATTCGAGCGGATCGTCGGTGCTCGCGTTGATTTCCTGATGCGGCACATAAGGCGGGACGAAGATGAAGTCGCCCGGGCCGGCTTCGGCGGTGAATTCGAGGTGTTCGCCCCAACGCATGCGTGCCTGGCCGCGCACCACGTAGATCACGCTTTCGAGCGCGCCGTGATGATGGGCGCCCGTCCTCGCGTTCGGATGAATCGTGACGGTACCCGCCCAGATTTTCTGCGCGCCGACGCGCGCCGCGTTGATCGCGGCGGCGCGGTTCATGCCGGGCGTCTGCGCCGTGTTGCTGTCCAGCTGGTCGCCCTTGATGACCTTCACACCGTGCTCGCGCCAGTCCACTGGCTTTGACGGCGGGGTGTCGTGGTGATGCGGATGGTCGTGATCCTGGCTCATGGCGTGTCTCTCCTCACTGGCCTCGCGCGACGGCGCTGTTCCACATTCTTGCACGTTCAAAAACGTGTGTGTGGCTTGCCGGTGTGCGTACTTCCACGTTCGAACTCGCCCGCACAACACACTCGCTCGCGTTTCATGACCCACTTTTCCGCTATTGCGACTTTTCCGATAGTTCTGCGGCGTATCCCTGTCCAGGCTTATGCCCTTCCAACTTCATGGGGTAACACAATGAACAAGGTCAAACGACTGTCGGGTGGTGCGTTCCTGCTCATGGCCTTCGCCACGCTCAACGCTTCGGCCGACCCGGGCCACGACTGGACGTACAGCGGTGAACACGGCCCCGATCACTGGGGCGAAATCAGCAAGGACTTTCGCCTGTGCGAAAGTGGCCGCGCCGAATCGCCGATCAACATCGAAGGTGCAAGGAAAGCGCCCGCCGATATGCCCAGGCTGAAAATCAACTACCGGCCCCTTCCCATCGATGTCACCAATACCGGGCACGCCGTGCAGTTCAACGCGGCACCGGGCACGGATAGCATCTCGCTCGGCGACCGTCCTTACCAGCTTGTGCAGTTTCATTTCCATGCGCCGGGTGAAGAACGCTTCGCCGGCAAGGTAAGCGTGATGGACGCGCACTTCGTTCATCATTCCGACGACGACAGGCTTCTCGTGCTCGCTGTCCAGTTCAGGATCGGCGAGCAGCCGAATCCGGTCATTCAGGCCTTGCTGGATCGAATCCCCCACGAGAAGGGCGCTGAATTCAAGGCGAATGGTGTCATGATCAACCCGCTCGATCTGCTGCCGGCGAACCCCGGCTACTACACCTACAGCGGTTCCCTGACCACGCCGCCCTGCTCGGAAGGCGTGACGTGGATAGAGTTCAAGGAGCCCGTCGCGATCACCCAGCAGCAATTCGACGCAATGGCGCGCTTCTACCACGGGAACCAACGCCCGGCGCAGCCGCTTAACGGGCGCGATGTCTGGGAAGTGAATTGAACCGCTCGCACCACACGACGTCGTGATGTAAAAAAGCCCGTCCTTGCGGGACGGGCTTCGAGCACCTTCTGCAATCGCAGCACAAAACGTGTTGCAACCGCCGGCTTACTTGTGCTTCGCGTTGATCACGGCTTCGGCGACGTTGTTCGGCGTCTCGGCGTAGTGCTTGAACTCCATCGTGTACGTCGCGCGGCCCTGGGTCGCCGAACGCAGCGACGTTGAGTAGCCGAACATTTCCGCGAGCGGCACTTCGGCGCGCACCAGCTTGCCGCCGCCGCCGGCGATGTCTTCCATCCCTTGTACCATGCCGCGACGGCTCGACAGATCGCCCATCACGTTACCCATGAAGTCCTCGGGCGTTTCCACTTCGACCGCCATCATCGGTTCGAGCAGCACCGGCTTCGCCTTGCGCATCGCTTCCTTGAATGCGATCGAACCGGCCATGCGGAACGCGTTTTCGTTCGAGTCGACGTCGTGGTACGAACCGAATGTGAGCGTGACCTTCACGTCGACCACCGGGTAGCCCGCCAGCACGCCGGCCTTCAGCGTTTCGATGATGCCCTTGTCGACCGCCGGGATGAATTCGCGCGGAATCACACCGCCCTTGATCGCATCGACGAACTCGTATCCCTTGCCCTGCGGTGCCGGCTCCAGCGTGATCACCGCGTGGCCGTACTGGCCGCGCCCGCCCGACTGCTTGACGAACTTGCCCTCGACGTCCTCGACCTTGATGCGCACCGTTTCACGGTATGCCACCTGCGGTTTGCCGACTGTCGCTTCCACGCCGAACTCGCGCTTCATCCGGTCGACGAGAATTTCCAGGTGAAGCTCGCCCATGCCGGAGATGATCGTCTGGCCGGATTCTTCATCCGTCTGCACGCGGAACGACGGGTCTTCCTGCGCGAGACGGTTGAGCGCGATGCCCATCTTTTCCTGGTCGACCTTGGTCTTCGGCTCGACGGCCTGCGAGATCACCGGTTCCGGGAAGATCATCCGTTCGAGAATGATCACGTTGTTCGGATCGCACAGCGTGTCGCCGGTGGTCGCTTCCTTCAGGCCGACTGCCGCGGCGATGTCGCCCGCGTAGACCTCCTTGATTTCCTTGCGCTCGTTCGCATGCATCTGCAGGATCCGGCCAAGGCGCTCTTTCTTCTCCTTGACCGCGTTGTAGACGGTGTCGCCCGAATTCACCACGCCCGAATAGACGCGGAAGAAAATCAGCTGGCCGACGAACGGGTCGGTCATGATCTTGAACGCGAGTGCCGAGAACGGATCGGTGTCAGTAGGGTGGCGCTCGATTTCCTTGTCGTATTCGTCGTGGCCGGTGATGGCGGGCACATCGACCGGCGAGGGCAGGTAGTCGATCACCGCGTCGAGCATGGCCTGCACGCCCTTGTTCTTGAACGCGCTGCCGCACAGCATCGGCACGATTTCGTTGGCAATGCAGCGCACGCGAATACCGTGTTTGATTTCCTCTTCGGTCAACGTGCCGCCATGCAGGTACTTGTCGAGCAGTTCCTCGTTCGCTTCGGCGGCGGCCTCGACCATCTTGTCGTGCCATTCCTTCGCGGTATCCGCGAGTTCCGGCGGGATATCGCGGTACTCGAACTTGATGCCCTGGTTCTCTTCGTCCCAGAAGATCGCTTTCATCTTGACGAGGTCGACCACGCCCTGGAAATGATCTTCTGCGCCAACCGGAATCTGGATCGGCACCGCGACGCCTTTCAGGCGATCGCCGATCTGCCGCTGCACGCGGAAGAAATCGGCGCCGACGCGGTCCATCTTGTTGACGAACGCAATGCGCGGCACCTTGTACTTGTTCGCCTGGCGCCACACGGTTTCGGACTGCGGCTGCACACCGCCGACCGAGTCGTACACCATGCACGCGCCGTCGAGCACGCGCATCGAGCGCTCGACTTCGATCGTGAAGTCGACGTGCCCCGGGGTGTCGATGATGTTGATCCGGTGTTCCGGATAGTTGCCGGCCATGCCTTTCCAGAACGCCGTGGTCGCGGCCGACGTGATCGTGATGCCGCGCTCCTGCTCCTGTTCCATCCAGTCCATCGTCGCCGCACCGTCGTGAACCTCGCCGATCTTGTGGGTCACGCCGGTGTAGAACAGGATGCGTTCCGTGGTGGTGGTCTTGCCGGCATCGATGTGAGCGCTGATGCCAATGTTCCGGTAGCGTTCAATGGGAGTCTTTCTGGGCACGTGAATCTCCTTGGAAAGGCGCGCCGGTGGGAGGCGTCGGGCTTCGGCTTGCGCCGGCCGGACGACCGCGGTGCTGCGGTGTAAAGACCATAAGCATAGCGCTACCGTCAGGCTTTTGCAGGAATCTTGCCAGATAGGGCAGCAGGGGCCGCAAGCGGTGCCCGGGCGTGGCCGGCGCCGGGGCGCAAGCAGCGCGTTCATGCGGCATCTGCCGGTTTCGGACGACAACCGCGGCGCGCAAAGCAGCAGGGCCGGCGACCCCGCGGGGTGTCGCCAGCCCTGGCCGATGCGCGTGCACGGTCTGTCGAAGACCGCTCTGCTTTATTGCGGTGTGGGCAGACCCTGGATCTTCATGCCCGGCTTGATGCCTTTCTCCGTGAACCAGCCCTTGCTCATTTCGAGCACATACACGCCGTTGTTCTTCGGGCAGTGATTGTTGGTGGTTTCGGCCTGCATTTCGTCGATGTCGGTGATCGTGCCGTCGGCGCGGATGAATGCGACCGAAAGCGGAATCAACGTGTTTTTCATCCAGAAGCAGTGCACGGCGTTTTCGTTGAAGACGAAAATCATGCCGTCGTTCGGCGCGAGCTTCGTGCGATACATGAGGCCCTGTTCGCGGTCCGCATCGTTCGCGGCGACGGCGGCGTCGATCACGAACATGCCGGCGGTGAGCTTCACGCGCGGAAAGTCTCCGGGCTGCTTCGCGCCTGGCGGCATCTGCTGCGCGTATGCATTATTCGAACCGGTGGCGATGAACGAAAGAGCCGCGACGGGCAAGACGATCGCGAACGCGAAACGCGTGACGAGTGAGCGCAAGGTGATTCGCACGGCGGGACTCCTGGCTGGAAATTAACCCGCGCATGTTACGCGAGCGCGTCAAAAAAGAAAAAGGCAGAGTGCCTTGCGGCCTTCTGCCTTTCAACGCCGTAAGAACGGCAGTACTGCTGGTTCTTGACTGCGTTTTTTACAACAAACTTATTCCGAAGCGCCCGAAGCTGCAGCAGCAGCTGCCGCCTTCTTGTGCGACTTCTTGTGCGTCGACTTCTTCGTTGTCTTCGTGGCCTTCTTTGCCGACGTAGCAGCTGCCGGAGCCGATGCTTCCGGTGCCGAAGCCTGTGCGAATGCTGCCGTTGCGAAGAGACCAGCGACCAGAGCGGCGATCAGTTTGTTCATTTTGTAAATCCTCAGCATGAGTTGCAGTTAATTAACCAATGACCCGGTTCTTGAGTCAGATCGGTAAACGTGCCATCCACCTTTCGGTTGACAGTCGCATCGAACAAATTTGCGATGACGTCTGTCAGCGTCCGGACCTGCTGTGTTCACCGCGAGAGTGGCGTGCACAAAGGTCTTAAGGCTGAATGCCGGATAGCTTCGGACGGCATCTGCGTCGAATAACGTGTGAGGTTACGAGGCGGTTGACGCGAATTTTCGCGAAAGTTCTTGCGTGACTGCGAATGCGCGAACAACGATGGTTGCCGCGCTTCGCATCGGGAAGAGAAATGACCGGCAGTACAACGGCTTAGCTCGAAAACGCGCTTGACGTGCGCGCGTTGCGAACAGGCCGCGAATCACACGATGCCATTCCATGGCGCTTGCGATGACACATCGATATGCTCGCCAGGCGCGAGCCCCAGCGCAAAAATATCGAGTGCGCCGACCCCAACCCGCACGAGCCGCAGCGTGGGAAATCCAGCCGCTGCTGTCATACGTCGAACCTGGCGGTTCTTGCCTTCCGTAATCGAGAGTTCGATCCACGTAGTGGGAATGGCCGCGCGAAAGCGGATCGGTGGCGTGCGCGGCCAGAGCGATCCAGGCGGCTCGACAAACTCCGCGCGACACGGACGCGTCACGTAATCGCCGAGATCGACGCCGCGCGCGAGCTTCGCCAGATCGTCGGCTGAAGGAGCGCCTTCTACCTGTGCCCAGTAACGTTTGATGAGTTTGTGGCGCGGCTCGGCGATGCGCGCCTGCAGCGCGCCATCGTCGGTGAGCAGCAGCAGGCCTTCGCTGTCCGAGTCGAGACGGCCCGCGGGATAGACGCCAGGCGTCTTGACCCAGTCCGCGAGTGACGCGCGCGTTTCGTGCGGCGAGAACTGGCAGATTGTGCCGAACGGCTTGTTGAGCGCGATAAGACGCATGCAATAAATTCCGGTGGACCTGCCGCGCCTTCAATGAAACGCGCGCGAGCCGCGCCGCGTAGTGCGGTGCGGGCAGCGCACACAGGCGTTACGCTGTGTAGCAGATGGCGGGATATTAATGCATAATACGGAACGGCACGTCTTATGTCTTATATAAGACATAAGAGAAGAGTGCTGCACTCATCCGTTCGCGTTGCCCGGTTTTTGTGATTTTTCCCGCCTGGTCCTTGCCCGTGCATGCACGGTAGCGTGGGCTAGAATAGCGGCCTGACCGCTCGCGGGCGTCCGGCATTGCGCGTATCGAGGAGCGTCCGGTTTCACAGTCCCCCATCAGCTTCCATATCGCTGCTTCTACCAGCACAGCTATCACGGAGTCCGATCATGCCGTATCAACACATCAAGGTCCCGACGGGCGGTGACAAGATCACCGTCAACGCGGATTACTCGCTCAACGTGTCCGACAATCCGATCATTCCTTACATCGAAGGCGATGGTACGGGCCTCGACATCACGCCGGTGATGATCAAGGTCGTCGACGCCGCGCTCGAGAAAGCGTATGCGGGCAAGAGGAAGATCCACTGGATGGAAATCTACGCGGGCGAAAAGGCGACGAGGGTGTACGGCCCGGACGTGTGGCTGCCGGAAGAAACGCTCGAAGTGCTGAAGGAATACGTGGTGTCGATCAAGGGACCGTTGACGACGCCGGTTGGCGGCGGCATCCGTTCGCTGAACGTCGCGTTGCGCCAGGAGCTCGACCTGTACGTGTGCCTGCGTCCGGTGCAGTACTTCAAGGGCGTGCCTTCGCCCGTGCGTGAGCCGGAGAAGACCAATATGGTGATCTTCCGCGAGAACTCGGAGGACATTTACGCCGGTATCGAATGGCCTGCGGAATCGGCGGAAGCGAAGAAGGTCATCAAGTTCCTGCGCGAAGAAATGGGCGTGAAGAAGATCCGCTTCCCGGATACGTCCGGTATCGGTGTAAAGCCGGTGTCGCGCGAAGGCACGGAACGTCTGGTGCGCAAGGCGATCCAGTATGCGATCGACAACGATCGTCGCTCGGTCACGCTGGTTCACAAGGGCAACATCATGAAGTTCACGGAAGGCGCATTCCGTGACTACGGCTACGCGCTCGCGCAGAAGGAATTCGGCGCGGAGCTGATCGATGGCGGCCCGTGGATGAAAGTGAAGAACACGAAGACGGGCGGCGACGTCGTCGTGAAGGACGTCATCGCGGATGCGTTCCTGCAGCAGATCCTGCTGCGCCCGGCTGAATACGACGTGATCGCCACGCTGAACCTGAACGGCGACTATGTATCGGACGCGCTGGCTGCGCAGGTCGGCGGTATCGGTATCGCGCCGGGCGCGAACATGTCGGATTCGGTCGCGATGTTCGAAGCGACGCATGGCACTGCGCCGAAGTATGCCGGCAAGGATTACGTGAACCCGGGTTCGGAAATCCTGTCGGCTGAAATGATGCTGCGGCACCTCGGCTGGACCGAGGCGGCGGACGTGATCATCTCCGCGATGGAAAAGTCGATTCTGCAAAAGCGCGTGACGTACGACTTCGCGCGTCTGATGGAAGGCGCGACGCAGGTGTCGTGCTCGGGCTTTGGTCAGGTGCTGATCGAGAATATGTAAGCAGGTCCAGCGTCATCCGGAGAAATCCGGCGAACCCCGGTGCGCAATATTTGTGACCGGGGTTTTGTTTGTCTATGTCCGCTCGATGTAATGGAATCCGGGATTCGATGAGCGTAATTCCGTGGGGAGGGGCCGTGAATTTATCTCCAATCCCCTGTCGAGGGGCGATGACTGCACGCGTATCGAACGACCGCGCCGAAGCCTGCGATATCATCTCTCGCATGTTTCCCGTTCCCCGCGATTCCTGTTCTCTCGTTCTGCAATGATCTCGATGTGGCGCATCCTTGTCGCGTTATCGCTTGCGCTGTTCTTCACGCAGGGCGCGTCCGCGCATTCCGGACAGCCGGTGAGCACCGGCGGGATGGTGCACGCATCACATCAGGTTTCGCGAGCGCCATCTTCTTGCCCCGACGTGGTCGGGGCCGGCTCGCTGTGCCACCACGATCATTCGATCTGCTGCACGACCGCGTGCGGCGTGCATTGCGGGGCGTTTTTCACCGCGTTCCATTTCGAAACGCGGGCATCGGGTGGGTCGCTACCGCTGCCGGTCTCCGAGCCCTCGCGTGACAGCGTCGCGCACGCGCCGCTGCTGCGTCCGCCGATAGTCTGATCACGCCGGGCAGTGCGCGCACATCGCCGATGTGTGACGCATGCCGCTCACCCAGATGATGACCCGACCGGCCGTGTCCATGCCCGAGGGTCATCACCCGATCAGGCGCGAACGCATCGTACGTCTGTACGCCCCGTTCGCTCGCAACAAGGAACCATCATGATTCGCAGGCAATTTCTCGCCCGCACGCTGAGCGCCGCCGTCGCGTCGCTATTAGCGCGCGGCGTCCTCGCGCAGCACGCTGGCCATTCGATGCACGGCATGGAGGGGATGGACGACATGCCGGACATGCCCGGCATGCATCCCGCAAAACCGGTCGCGGCGCAGCCAGAATCCGCCGCTGCCGCGCTCGCGCCTGCCGATGCGCTCCCTTCAGGCGCGCCCTTGCCGGCATTGCGCGTACTTCGCAACGAAAGCCGGGAACCCGGCCTGTTCCGCGCGACACTCGTTGCCGAGCCCGCGCAACATCCATTACTCGAGAGCCGGCCGACGACCTTCTGGCAATACAACGGAGCGGGCGCGGACAGCACGCAGGGCCCGGTCACCGGTCCGCTGATCGACGTCCGCGAAGGCGATACCGTCGAAATCCGCTTCATCAACCGCCTGCCGCAACCGTCGACGATTCACTGGCACGGCATGCCCGTGCCGCCCGATCAGGACGGCAATCCCGGGAACGTGGTCGCGCCCGGCGCCACACGCGTCTACCGCTTCACATTGCCGGCCGGCAGCGCCGGCACGTACTGGTACCACCCGCATCCGCACATGATGTCGGCGGAACAGGTGTTTCGCGGCCTCGCCGGGCCGGTCATCGTTCGCGCCGCCGACGATCCGCTGGCCGGCTTCCCCGAGCGCCACCTGTTTTTCTCCGACCTGAAACTGGCCGCCGACGGTTCGATTCCCGCCAACGACATGATGGACTGGATGAACGGTCGCGAAGGGCAGTTCGTGCTGGTGAATGGCGCACGCCGTCCGCGCATCAATGTTAAGGAAGATGAGCGCTGGCGTCTGTGGAATGCGTGCAGTGCCCGCTATCTGAGATTTTCGCTCGGAGCCGGGCAGCGTTTTGTTCAGGTCGGCACGGACGGCGGTTTGCTGGAAACGCCGCGCGAAGGTCTGACCGAACTGCTGCTCGCGCCCGGCGAGCGGGCTGAAGTGATCGTGCGCGCCGGCAGCGTGCCGTCGCAGGCAACACTTACCGCCGACGTCTACGACCGTCGCAAGATGGCGATGCCGGAGGGCAGCCTGCCGCCGGACCCGGCGCACGTGCTCGCCGACGTCGCGTTCCAGCCGCAACCGATCGGCGAGGCTGGCGCCGCGTTGCGCGCGATACCCGCCACGTTGCGGACCATCGTGCCGCTGCCTGCACCCGTCGCGCGGAAGTCGGTGGTCTTTTCAGAAGCGATGGACATGACCGCAATGCACCATTCTGGCGCATCGGTCCACGGCATGCCGGCGGGAATGCGGTTCATGATCAACGGCACTTCGTTTGATCCAAAGCGGATCACGCTGACGAGCCGGCGCGACGCAGTCGAGGAATGGGCGGTCGAGAACCGCACTGACATGGATCATCCGTTCCATCTGCATGGCACGCAGTTTCAGGTCGTCGGGCGGGAGCGCGGCGGGGTGGTCACGCCGGAGCCGTTGCTCGCGTGGCGCGATACGGTGAACGTCCAGCCCGGCGAGACCGTGCGCATCGCCACGGTTCAGAAGATGGCGGGCGAGCGGATGTTCCATTGCCACATCCTCGAACACGAAGACCTCGGCATGATGGGCACGCTCAGGGTGATCTGAGCGCGACCTCGGGATTCCGGCGACAGACGGTCAATACAGCGGCCCGAAATGAAAAAACCCGGCACGAAGCCGGGTTTTCAGGGTTCGGGTATCGAACGGAATCAGGCGGCAGCCTGGATGTTCGATGCCTGTTTGCCTTTGGGGCCTTGCACGACCTCGAAGCTTACTTTCTGGCCTTCCTTGAGCGTTTTGAAACCGTTCATCTGGATAGCCGAAAAGTGTGCAAACAGATCCTCACCGCCTTCGTCGGGCGTAATGAATCCGAAACCTTTCGCGTCATTGAACCATTTGACCGTACCAGTTGCCATGCCAACTTCCCCTGTAACTCATGTCCCTACCACGAGCCCCTCGAAAAGCTTAACGACCGCAGTTGCTGCCGCTCCTCGTTACAAGCTCACCACGGCATTTTTCCGTTATTCCGGCTGGGTGGAAAAAAGTGCCAGCTTGATTGTTGAGGCTCTTAATCCGACTGTCAAGAAAATTTTGAGACAGCCGTGGGCGCGTTGTAAAGACCCAATTTCCAGGGTTTTTCCTTCTTCTCTTATGTGCGGTGGCACAAGCGGCGCATCTTGAAAAGACGCATAATCGACTCACATGAGGTTCAGACCAGACGGGCATCGCTGTCGTCTCCAGCCTGATCAGACGGGTTGTGCGATACTCGTTTCGACTGCAGTTTTTCGGGATGAGTTTTACGTCAATCCCGTGAGCCGGATCCGCAATCGGCTCGGTGCAGAACTCACGCGTGACAAGGCTGTACGGTCAGGCGGTGGCGAACCGATCGCCGACCAGCCGGTCGGGTTTTGGCAGGATTGCGGGCCTGCCCGGGTTGTTTAGAATTGGATGTATGGCGATTATCCCGGACAAGCAGGATGGCACCGTACTGGAGCGGCAGGAACAGAAGCTGAAACCGCCGGCCATGTACAAGGTGGTGCTGTTGAATGACGACTTCACGCCGATGGAATTCGTCGTGATGATCGTGCAGGAGTATTTCAGTAAAGATCGTGAGACCGCAACACAGGTGATGTTGAAGGTGCATCGCGAAGGTCGGGGGGTTTGTGGGGTCTACACGCGGGACATCGCGTCGACCAAAGTCGAGCAAGTCGTTACCCACGCACGGCAGGCCGGGCATCCGCTGCAGTGTGTGATGGAGGAAGCATGATTGCCCAGGAACTGGAAGTCAGCCTGCACATGGCGTTCATGGAAGCACGCCAGGCGCGGCACGAGTTCATAACGGTCGAACATCTTTTACTGGCCCTGTTGGACAATCCGACGGCAGCAGAAGTGTTGCGCGCGTGTGCAGCCAACATCGAAGATCTGCGCCAGAACCTGCGCAACTTCATTCATGACAACACGCCGACCGTGCCAGGCACGGACGACGTCGATACGCAGCCGACACTCGGCTTCCAGCGCGTCATCCAGCGCGCGATCATGCATGTTCAGTCGACATCGAACGGCAAGAAGGAAGTCACCGGCGCGAACGTTCTCGTCGCGATTTTCGGCGAGAAGGATTCGCACGCGGTCTACTACCTGCAGCAGCAGGGCGTGACGCGTCTGGACGTGGTGAACTTCATCTCGCACGGCATCGCGAAGACGAGCAGCACCGACGCCGCGAAAGCGAGCGACGCCAGCGCCGAGTCCGACGAAGCCGCCGCGCAGAAGGAAACCCCGCTTGCCCAGTTCACGCAGAACCTGAACCAGATGGCGAAAGACGGCCGCATCGATCCGCTGATCGGGCGCGAGCTGGAAGTCGAGCGTGTGGTGCAGGTGCTATGCCGTCGTCGCAAGAACAATCCGCTGCTGGTCGGCGAGGCCGGCGTCGGCAAGACGGCGATCGCCGAAGGTCTCGCCTGGCGCATCACGCGCGGCGAAGTGCCCGATATTCTTGCGGATGCGCAGGTGTATTCGCTCGACATGGGCGCGTTGCTCGCGGGCACCAAGTATCGCGGCGATTTCGAGCAGCGTCTGAAGACGGTCCTGAAGGAATTGAAGGAACGTCCGCACGCGATTCTCTTCATCGACGAAATCCATACGCTGATCGGCGCAGGCGCTGCATCGGGCGGCACGCTGGACGCGTCGAACCTGCTGAAGCCGGCGCTCTCGTCGGGCACGCTCAAGTGCATCGGCGCGACGACGTTCACCGAATATCGCGGCATCTTCGAAAAAGACGCGGCGCTGTCGCGTCGTTTCCAGAAGATCGACGTGACCGAGCCGACCGTCGAGCAGACGGTGGCGATCCTGCGTGGCCTCAAGTCGCGTTTCGAGGAGCACCACGGCGTGAAGTATTCGTCGGGCGCACTGAACGCGGCCGCTGAACTGTCGGCACGCTTCATCACGGATCGTCATCTGCCGGACAAGGCGATCGACGTGATCGACGAAGCGGGCGCAGCGCAACGCATCCTGCCGAAGTCGAAGCAGAAGAAGACGATCGGCAAGGGCGAGATCGAGGAAATCATCTCGAAGATCGCGCGCGTGCCGCCGCAAAGTGTGTCGCAGGACGATCGCAGCAAGCTGCAAACGCTGGACCGCGATCTGAAGAGCGTCGTGTTCGGGCAAGACCCGGCGATCGATGCGCTGTCGGCCGCGATCAAGATGGCGCGGGCTGGCCTTGGCAAACTCGACAAGCCGATCGGCGCGTTCCTGTTCTCCGGCCCGACGGGCGTCGGCAAGACCGAAGTGGCGCGGCAGCTCGCGTTCACGCTCGGCATCGAGCTGATCCGCTTCGACATGTCGGAGTATATGGAGCGTCACGCGGTGAGCCGTCTGATCGGCGCGCCGCCGGGATACGTCGGGTTCGACCAGGGCGGTCTGCTGACCGAAGCTGTCACGAAGAAGCCGCATTGCGTGCTGCTGCTCGACGAAATCGAGAAGGCGCATCCGGACATCTACAACGTGCTGCTGCAGGTGATGGACCACGGCACGCTGACGGACAACAACGGCCGCAAGGCGGATTTCCGTAACGTCATCATCATCATGACGACGAATGCGGGCGCTGAGTCGATGAACAAGTCGACGATCGGCTTCACGACGCGCCGCGAAACCGGCGACGAAATGGTCGACATCAAGCGCATGTTCACGCCGGAGTTCCGTAACCGTCTGGACGCGACGATCAGCTTCCGCTCGCTCGATGAGGAAATCATCATGCGCGTGGTCGACAAGTTCCTGATGCAGCTCGAAGACCAGTTGCACGAGAAGAAGGTCGACGCGCTCTTCACCGACGCGCTGCGCGCGCACCTTGCGAAGCACGGTTTCGATCCGCTGATGGGCGCGCGTCCGATGCAGCGTCTGATCCAGGACACGATCCGTCGTGCGCTGGCAGACGAGTTGCTGTTCGGCAAGCTGATGAGCGGCGGCCGCGTGACGGTCGACGTCGATGCTGAAGACAAGGTGCAGTTGACCTTCGACGAGCAGCCGGCGCCGCGCAATCCGAATCCGGAAGCGATCGAAGTCGAGTAAAGCTTTCGCTTAAGCTGTACGTCAAGGCAGAACGGCGCGGGTTAAACCCCGCGCCGTTCTGCTTTTTGCTTTTGAAAAACGAAAGCGTTTAATGCTTGCCCGTGCTGCCAAAACCGCCGGCGCCGCGCGTGCTTTCCTCGAAGTCGTCGACGATGTTGAATTCGGCCTGCACGACCGGCACGATCACGAGCTGCGCGAGGCGCTCCATTGGATTCAGCATGAACGCTGTCTGGCCGCGATTCCACGTCGAAATCATCAGTTGCCCCTGGTAATCCGAATCGATCAGGCCGACCAGGTTGCCGAGCACGATGCCATGCTTGTGACCGAGGCCCGAGCGCGGCAGGATCAGCGCCGCGTAACCTGGATCGCCGACGTGAATCGCGAGACCTGTCGGCACCAGCGCGGTTTCGCCGGGTTTCAGCGTCAACGGTTCATCGAGGCAGGCGCGCAGGTCGAGGCCCGCGCTGCCGGTTGTCGCGTAGGCGGGCAACTGGTCGCGCATGCGCGCGTCGAGAATCTTCAGGTCGAGTTTCATGCAGGTTCGTTGTGAATTGAGAAAAACCTCAGCGTGCCAGCTGGAACGCTTCGGCGAGAAGTTCGTAAGAGCGAAGCCGCGCACGGTAACTGCCGGCCACCGTCAGGACGATCAGTTCGTCGGCCTGGAACTGCTCCTGAATGGCGAGCATTCTTGCCGTGACGCTTTCGGGTGTGCCGACGATGCTGCGCGGCTTCTCACGGTCGATCACCAGTTGTTCGCGCTCGCCGTATTCCTGCGCGACGCCCTGTTCGGTCGACGGAATCGGTGCGTTCAGACCGTACGCCATCTGCACGCGCCGCAGGTCGACGGCTTTTTCGAGGTCGGCGGCTTCCTGTTCCGTATCCGCACAGATCACGAAGACGGCGGCCGCAAGATACGGCTCTGCTTCGTTGCCCGCCGTGAAACGCTCGCGATACGTCTGCGCGACCTGATGGCCGAAGTGCGCGTTGATGAAATGCGCGAACGAGAAACGCAGGCCAAGCTGCGCGGCAAGCATGCCGCCGAAGTCGCTCGAGCCGAGCACCCAGAGCTGCGGACGGGTTTCGACGGCCGGTTGCAGCAGCACGCCGTGCGCGACGTGTTCGGGCGGCAGCGTGCCGTTCATCAGCCCGACGAGATCGGCGACCTGCTGCGGAAAAATGTCGCCGCGGTTGTACGTGCCCGCGGCGACGGCCTGCGCGGTGCGCATGTCGCCGCCCGGCGCGCGTCCGACGCCCAGATCGATCCGGTCCGGAAAGAGCGCCTCGAGCATCATGAACTGCTCGGCGAGCTTGAACGGGCTGTAGTACGGCAGCATGACGCCGCCGGAACCGAGCCGGATGCGCTTCGTCACGCTGCCGAGTCGCGCGAGCATGACTTCCGGGCACGGGTTCGACACGCCGCGCAGACCGTGATGCTCCGCGCACCAGTAGCGCGTGTAGCCGAGATCGTCGGCGAGTTGCGCGAGTTCGACGGTGGCGGCCACGGCGTCCGCGACCGAATGCCCGTCGATGACCGGGGTTTGATCGAGCACGGAAAGTAGTGTCATGGTTCCGCTCCGGGTCAGGATGAATGTAGCGCGCGCCGCGTCACGTCAAGTCAGGAGATGGGGCGCGTGTCCGGCAGACGCTTCGCGATTTCGGCGACCAGTGCGCGCGCGAGCGTCTTTTTGTCGGCGCGCGGCAGCTTCGTCGCGCCTTTGGCTTCGAAGAGCACGACTTCGTTGTCGTCGAGGCCGAAGGTCTGCGGGCCGAGATTGCCGATCAGCAACGGCACGTTCTTGCGCACGCGCTTTTCTTCGCCGTGTACGTCGAGATTGTCGCTCTCCGCCGCGAAGCCGACGCAAAAGGGCGGATGCGGCAGCTTCGCCACCGATGCCAGAATGTCCGGATTTTCGACGAACGTGAACGTCGGCAAAGACCTGTCCGCGTTCTTCTTGATCTTGTGTTCCGCGACGTGATCGATGCGCCAGTCGGCCACGGCCGCGACGCCGATGAAGATGTCGTAATTGACCACGGCGCGCATCACGGCGTCGTGCATCTGCTGCGCGGTCTGCACATCTTCGCGGTACACGCCCCACGGCGTTTCCAGCGAAACCGGACCGGCGACGAGATGGACGTCCGCGCCCGCCTGCTGCGCGGCGCGTGCGAGCGCGAAGGCCATCTTGCCGCTCGAACGGTTCGTGATGCCGCGCACCGGGTCGAGCGGTTCGAACGTCGGGCCGGCCGTCAGCAGCACGCGGCGACCCGCGAGAATTTTCGGCGTGAAAAACGATGCGATGGCTTCGTACGTGGCTTCGGGTTCGAGCATGCGTCCATCGCCCGTTTCGCCACATGCCTGCGCGCCCGAGTCCGGCCCGAGCACTTCGACGCCGTCGGCGCGCAGTTGCGCGACGTTGCGTTGCGTCGCCGGATTCAGCCACATCTGGCGGTTCATTGCCGGTACGACGAGAAGCGGACAGTCGCGCGCCACGCATAGCGTGGACAGCAGGTCGTCGGCCATGCCGTGGGCGAGCTTCGCGAGGAAATCCGTCGATGCCGGCGCGATCACGATCGCGTCCGCTTCGCGCGACAGATCGATGTGCGGCATGTTGTTGTCGATGCGCGCGTCCCACTGGCTCGTATAGACGGGCCGGCCCGACAGCGCCTGCATCGTGACAGGCGTGATGAACTGCGTCGCCGCTTCGGTCATCGCGACCTGTACGGTCGCGCCCGCCCTGGTCAGCAGGCGCGTGAGTTCAGCGATCTTGTAACAGGCGATGCCGCCCGACATGCCGAGGACGAGATGTTTTCCAGCGAGTTCAGCGGTTGCCAACGCGAGCCTCCGACAAAGCATGACGGCCGGCGCGCTCTCGGGTGCCGGCCGCCGGCCTGGGTACTGACGATCAAGCCCGCAAAATCAGGCGTAAAAAGCGCGCCGGATCAGCGCGCGCCGCGCACGCGCCGCAGTTCGTCGAACACGAGCAGCACGGCACCGATCGTGATCGCGCTGTCGGCGATGTTGAACGCCGGCCAGTGCCACGTGCGCACGTGAAAATCGAGGAAGTCGATCACGTGGCCGTAGGCCAGCCGGTCGATCACGTTACCGAGCGCGCCACCCAGAATCAGCGACAGCGCCGTGCAGAACATCCGCTGGCTGCCGTGGCGCTTGAGCAGATAGCAGATCACCAGCGCCGCGATGACGCCGAGCGCCGTGAACGCCCAGCGCTGCCAGCCGCCCGCCGCTGCGAGAAAGCTGAACGCCGCGCCGCGGTTATAGACGAGCACGAGGTTGAAGAACGGTGTCAGCGCGACCGACTGGCCGTACGCGAACACCTTCGCAATCGCGATCTTCGACAACTGGTCGAACAGGATGACGATCAGCGCGACGCCCAGCCACGGCGCCAGCGATCCGCCGGCAGGTTTCGACACCGTTCTGGCCATTATGCCGCGCTCCTTGCTTCACCGCTGCCGAAGAGGTTGCTGAAGCAGCGGCCGCACAGCGACGGGTGGTCGGCGTGCGTGCCGACGTCCGCGCGATAGTGCCAGCAGCGTTCGCACTTCAGATATTTCGAGGCGATGACTTCGACGCCTTCTTCTTCGGCGGTTTCGACCTTCACGACCGTGGCCGCCGAGGTGATCAGCACGAACTTGAGGTCGTCGCCGAGACTCGTCAGCGCGTCGTAACGCGCGCCGCTCGCGCGGATTTCGACTTCCGCCTGCAACGACGAACCGATCATATTCGCGACGCGCGCTTCTTCCAGCGCCTTCGTCACGTTGCCGCGCACCTCGCGCAGCAGCGTCCACTTGTCGACGAGCGCGGCGGATTGCGGCACGTCCGGCCACGCGTGATACGTTTCCGTGAAAATCGTTTCGCCCGACGGCTGGAAGATTTTCCATGCTTCTTCGGCGGTGAACGACAGGAACGGCGCCATCAGACGCAGCAGGCCGTGTGCGATGTGATACAGCGCGGTCTGGGCGGAGCGGCGCGCGACCGAACCGGCCGCCGTGGTGTACAGGCGATCCTTCAGCACGTCGAGATAGAAACCGCCGAGGTCTTCCGAGCAGAACGTCTGCAGCTTTGCGACGACCGGATGGAACTCGTACTTCTCATAGTGCGCGAGGATGTCCGCCTGCAGACCGGCCGACAGCGCGACCGCATAGCGGTCGATTTCGAGCCAGTCGCCGACCGGACGCGCGTCCTTCGCGAAGTCGAAGTCCGACAGGTTCGCGAGCAGGAAGCGCAGCGTGTTGCGGATGCGCCGGTAGCCTTCCGTCACGCGCTTCAGGATTTCCTCGGAGATAGCGAGTTCGCCCGAATAGTCGGTCGAGGCGATCCACAGGCGGATGATTTCCGCGCCGAGGCGGTTCGCCACTTCATGCGGGTCGATACCGTTGCCGAGCGACTTGCTCATCTTGCGGCCTTCGCCGTCGACGGTGAAGCCGTGTGTCAGCAGCGCGTTGTACGGCGGGCGGCCATCGAGCATCGAAGCGGTGAGCAGCGACGAGTGGAACCAGCCGCGATGCTGGTCCGACCCTTCGAGGTACAGGTCCGCCGGGAACTGCAGTTCATCCTTGTGCGAGCCGCGCAGCACGTGCCAGTGCGTCGTGCCGGAATCGAACCAGACGTCGAGCGTGTCGCGGTTCTTTTCGTACATGTTGGCGTCGTCGCCGAGCAGTTCGCGCGGATCGAGCGACTGCCACGTTTCGATGCCGCCCTGCTCGACGCGCTTCGCGACTTCTTCGAGCAGTTCCAGCGTGCGCGGATGCAGTTCGCCCGTTTCCTTGTGCACGAAGAACGCCATCGGCACGCCCCACTGACGTTGACGCGACAGCGTCCAGTCAGGGCGGTTCGCGATCATGCTGAAGAGGCGCTGCTTGCCCCACGACGGATAGAACGCCGTGTTTTCGATGCCTTCGAGCGCGGTTTCGCGCAGCGTCCTGTTCGTGTCGTTCGGTTTGACGTCCATGCCGGCGAACCACTGCGAAGTCGCGCGGTAGATGATGGGCGTCTTGTGGCGCCAGCAATGCATGTAGCTGTGCGTGTATTTTTCGGTGCGCAGGAGTGAGCCGGCGGCTTCGAGCGCCTCGACGATTTTCGGATTCGCCGCCCAGATCGACAGCCCGCCGAAGAGCGCAAGCGATTCGATATAGCGGCCATCGCCCATGACCGGGCCGATGATGTCGGAGTCCGCCATGCCATGCGCCTTGCACGACACGAAGTCTTCCACGCCGTACGCCGGCGACGAGTGCACGATGCCCGTACCCGTTTCGGTCGTCACGTAGTCGCCGGGATAGACCGGCGATGTGCGGCGATAGTCCGGATGCGCGGACGCCAGCGGATGATGAAAGCGCACGTTCGCGAGGTTCGCGCCAGGTGCCGTCGCGATCACGTGACCTTCCAGACCGTACTGCTTCAGGCACGCCTCGACGCGCTCCTCAGCCAGAATCAGCAAGCCGCGCGGCGTATCGACGAGCGCGTACGTGATCTCTGGATGGACGTTCAGCGCCTGGTTGGCGGGGATCGTCCACGGCGTCGTCGTCCAGATGACGATGCCGCCCTCGCTGCGCGGCAGCGCCGCGAGGCCGAACGCCTGCGCGGTCTTTTCCGGCTCGGCGAAGCTGAACAGCACGTCGATCGTCGGATCGGTCTTGTCCTTGTATTCGACTTCCGCCTCGGCGAGCGCCGAACCGCAGTCGAAGCACCAGTTCACCGGCTTCAGGCCGCGGAACACGTAGCCTTTTTCGATGATCTTCGCGAGAGCGCGGATTTCGCCGGCTTCATTCGCGAAGTTCATGGTTTTGTACGGGTTGTCCCAGTCGCCCAGCACACCGAGACGGCGGAACCCGACCTTCTGCTTTTCGATCTGCTCGCTCGCGTAGGCGCGCGCCTTCTGCATCACTTCGATGGCGGGAAGCGACTTGCCGAACTGCTTTTCGATCTGGATTTCGATCGGCATGCCGTGGCAGTCCCAGCCCGGCACGTAGACCGCGTCGAAGCCCGCGAGATTGCGCGCCTTGACGATCATGTCCTTCAGGATCTTGTTCACCGCGTGGCCGAGGTGGATGTCGCCGTTCGCATACGGCGGGCCGTCGTGCAGGATGAACTTCTTGCGGCCACGGCTGGCGGCGCGGATCTTTTCGTAGATCTTGCGCTCCTGCCATTCCTTCACCCATTGCGGTTCGCGTTTGGGCAGGTCGCCGCGCATCGGGAACGGCGTGTCGAGCAGGTTGACCGGGTAGCGGGACTGCGGTTTCGAATCGGCTTTCTTGTTGCTCATGATCAGGTCGCGGTGAATGCTGTGTGTCGCGGAGTACGCGGGGCATGGTGCGCGTCAGGCAGGCTGGTCGCGTGGGCGACTGGCGCTGTCCGGTGCGCGCGGCGAGGGCACGTGCGGCTTGCGGCCAGACACGTACCGCGGCGGTTATCTAATTCGGTCGGTGGCCGAGGTGGCGAAGCCGGTCGAGCGGCTGCCCGGCACACGCGCGCCGACGGCCGCAAACCACGCGCGCGCATTGGCGACGTCGCGCGAGATCGCAGCGGTCAGCGTTTCGAGGTCGACGTATTTCTCCTCGTCGCGCAGTTTCTTCAGGAATTCGACGCGCACGAGTTTGCCATACGCGTCGCCATGCCAGTCGAGCAGGTGCACTTCGAGCAGCACGCGCCCGGAATCGTCGACGGTCGGACGCAGGCCGAGGCTCGCGACGCCCGGCAGCGGTTCCGCCTCGACGCCATGCACGCGCACGACGAAGATGCCCGCGAGTGCCGGCCGCCTGTGCGCGATCGGCAGATTCAGGGTGGGAAAGCCGAGGTCGCGGCCGAGCTTCATGCCGTGCACGACGTGCCCGCTGATCAGGTAATCGCGGCCGAGCGCGGCACGCGCCGAATCGAGGTCGCCCGCGACCAGCGCCGCGCGCACGCCGGAGCTGGAAATCCGCGCGCCGGAGGGATCGGCGACAGTCGCCATCTGCTCGACTTCGAAGCCGTGCTGCCCGCCCGCCGCCTTCAGCGAATTGAAGTCGCCCGCGCGCTTCGCGCCGTAGCGGAAGTCGTCGCCGATCATGACCCAGCGCGCGTGCAGGCCGTTCACGATGATCCGCTCGACGAACGCATCCGGCGACTGGCTGGCAAACGTCTGGTTGAAATGCTCGACGACGACGCGATCGACGCCGTTCATGCGAAGCGCCTCGAGCTTGTCACGCAGCATCGCGATGCGCGGAGGGGCTGCGGCCGGGTTGAAGAATTCGCGCGGGTGGGGCTCGAAGGTCATCACGCAGACGGGCAGGCCGCGTGCATCGGCGGCCGCGCGGACGTGCGCGAGCAAAGCCTGATGGCCGCGGTGGACACCGTCGAAGTTGCCGATGGTCAGTGCGCACGGCGCACGGCTTTCAGCATTGGGAAGACCGCGGAAGACTCTCACGATAGCGGGTGTGGCGAGTTTGAGTAGAGTGGGCCAGATGCCGCAAAACAAACGATTATAAACGCTCAGGCGTCAGCACGGCGGCGCGGCCCGGTTTGCGGGGCCCCTGAATGTTAAAATCCGCGGATGAAAAAACTCGTCATCCTGATTTCCGGACGGGGAAGCAACATGGAAGCCATTGTTCGCGCGTGTTCGCGCGAACAATGGCCGGCCGAGGTCGCCGCCGTGATTGCCAGCCGTCCAGGCGCCGCGGGTCTTGCTTTCGCGGCGTCGCAAGGCATTGCCACGGTGGTCGTCGACTACCGCCAGTTTCCAGACCGCGAGGCGTTCGACGCCGCGCTCGCCGCTGAAATCGACCGCTTCTCGCCCGATCTGCTGGCGCTTGCCGGCTTCATGCGCGTGCTCACGCCGGGTTTCGTCGACCGTTACGCCGGCCGGATGCTCAACGTGCATCCGTCGCTGCTGCCGAGCTTCGCCGGCCTGAAAACGCATCAGCAGGCGCTCGACGCGGGCGTCCGGCTGCACGGCGCGTCCGTGCATTTTGTCACGTCGCAACTGGATCATGGGCCGATCGTCATCCAGTCGGCGGTGCCCGTGCTGGCCGGCGACAACGCCGCGGCGCTGGCCGCGCGCGTGCTTGTCACCGAACATGTCATTTATCCGCGTGCCGTGCGCTGGTTCGTCGAAGGGCGTCTTGCGCTCGACGGCCTGCGCGTCACGCTTACGCCGCCGGAAGAGCCCCAATGGCTCTTCGCCGGTCAAACCGCCGGGGAGGGCGTATGAGGCTGCATGGTTTTCTGATTGGACAAACTGAGACACTGCTTGCGGACGTTCTGAAGTTCGCGGGTCCCGCGGACGCAGCCACGAGCCGCTTTTTCCGCGCGCATCCGAAGCTCGGCCACAGCGAGCGCGGTGTGATCGCCGAAGCGGTGTTCGCGGTGCTGCGTCGCCGGATGGAGTTCGCGCATCTGGCGGAAAGCGGCACCGGCAGCCCGGCGCGGCGTCTCGCGCTGCTCGGGCTGATGCAGACGGCGGGGCGCTCGGCGATCAGGCCGTTTGTCTCGGAAGCCGAATCGACCTGGCTCGAACACGTCTCGAAGATCGATCCGGAAAGCCTGCCGCTGCGCATCCGGCTGAATCTCCCCGACTGGCTCTACCAGGCGCTGTCGAGCCGGTTCGAGCCGGCGGAGCTGGCGCAACTCGCCGCGGCGCTGAATTACCCGGCGCCGCTCGACCTGCGCGCCAACCCGATCAAGGCGAGCCGCGACGACCTGCTCGAAGCGCTCGGCACGGCCGGCATCGAAGCCGGTGGGACGCCGTTCGCGCCGTTCGGCGTACGCGTGGTCGGCAAGCCGCCGCTCACGAAACTCGACGCGTTCCAGAACGGCTGGGTCGAAGTGCAGGACGAAGGCAGCCAGCTGCTGTGCTCGCTGGTCGCGCCGAAACGCGGCGAGATGATCGTCGATTTCTGCGCGGGCGCGGGCGGCAAGACGCTCGCACTCGGCGCCGCGATGCGCTCGACGGGCCGTCTCTATGCATTCGATATTTCCGAGCGGCGTCTCGCGAAGCTGAAGCCGCGCCTTGCGCGCAGCGGTCTGTCGAACGTGAACCCGGTGCTGATCGACAGCGAACACGACGCGAAGATCAAGCGCCTCGCGGGCAAGATCGACCGTGTGCTGGTGGATGCGCCGTGCAGCGGCCTCGGCACGCTGCGTCGCAATCCGGATCTGAAGTGGCGCCAGTCGCCGGAATCGGTCGCCGAACTGGCGCCGAAACAGCTGTCGATCCTGGCGAGCGCGGCGCGTCTCGTGAAGAAGGGCGGCCGGCTGGTGTATGCGACCTGCAGCATTCTCGACGCCGAGAATGAAGCGGTCGTGAAGCAGTTCCTCGCCGCTCATCCGGATTTCGTGCTGATTCCGGCCGGCGAGGTGCTCGCCGAGCAGCGCATCGACCTGGCGATGGGCGACTACCTGTCGCTGTGGCCGCATCTTCACGCGACAGACGGTTTCTTTGCGGCCGTGATGGAGCGCAGGACGCCCGTGGCGGCTGCTGCACCTGCCGGGACCGAAGCGACCGAAGCGACCGAAGCGACCGGTACGGCAGACGCCGCCGGGTAACCCCAAAAGCGCCCGCCGCCGCGGTACGCGCGGCCGGGCGCTGGAAGGGCATGGACAATCATGGAAGAACGTCTTTTTTCTCACATGCTGGGCGACATCGCGCGCGACTTCGGTCAGCCGGTGATCCTGTGGCAGGCGGCGATCCTGGTTGCCACGCTGGCTGTCGCATGGATCGTCGCGCGCCTGTTGCGCCGCACGCTCGACCTGCGGCGCCAGACGCGCTACGAGAAGCTGCGCTTCGGCGCGGAAAGCCTCAACAAGGCGTTCTTTCCGCTCGTCGGCGGCGTGTTCGTGTGGCTCGCGAGCACGATCACCGCGCATTTCATGCATACGGCGCTGCTCGATCTCGCGCTCGTGCCGCTCTTCGGTATCGGCCTGATCTACATCGCGTTCTATTTCGCGCGCCGCGTCTTCAGCACCGATGGCGAGGCGCACGGCCTGCTGTTCCTCTTCGAGAAGGTTATCTCGGTGGTCGTCTGGATCGGCATGGTGCTGACGGTGATGGGCATCCAGGACGCCGTGCTCGCGTGGATGGGAAGCGTCAGATTCCGGGTCGCGAGCGCGCATATGACGCTGCTGTCGCTGTCGACGGGCCTCCTGTGGGTCTGCGTCACGATGATCGTCGCGATGTGGCTTGGCTCAGCGTTCGAAGACCGCCTGACGCGCTCGACCACGCTCGATGCGAACCTGAAGGTCGTGCTCGCACGCGTCGGACGTGCGCTGCTGATGCTGGCCGCGATCCTGATCAGCCTGTCGCTGGTGGGCATCGATGTGACCGTGCTCGGCGTGTTTGGCGGCGCGCTTGGTGTCGGGCTGGGGTTTGGCCTGCAGAAGATCGCGAGCAACTACGTGTCGGGCTTCATCATCCTGATCGACCGGTCGCTGCGCATCGGCGACACGATCAACGTGACCGGCCTGCAGGGCATGGTGACGCAGATCCGCACGCGCTATACGGTTGTGCGCGGACTCGACGGCATCGAAACGCTGATCCCGAACGAGAAGCTCATCACCGACGTCGTGCAGAACCAGTCGTCGTATCTGACGCGCGGTTACGCGAAGGCGGCGGTGCAGATCGCCTACACCTCCGATCTCGATCAGGCGATGACGTTGCTCGTCGAAGCCGCGAAAGATGTGCCCCGTGTGCTGCAGGAGCCAGCGCCGACGCCGTATCTCGTCAGCTTCGGCACCGATGGCGTCAACCTTGAGCTCGGTTTCTGGATCGAGAACGCCGCACAGGGCACTTCAGGCGTGCGCTCGGCGATCAACCTGAATATCTGGCGGCTGTTCGCGGCCAACGGTATTTCCATTCCGTTCGCGCAACGCGAAGTGCGGATCGTCGGTGGCGGCGACATTCTGTCGCAGGCAGTAACTCTGACCGGTCAAACCACCGGCAAAGCCGACAACGGCGCCTGACTTGGCGGGACGGTGTTGCCACCCCCAATTCGCAGCACGATTTGCCCGGATTTAGGGCTTCCAGATCGCATATTTTTTGCGATGCTACAAAAAAATCCTCATTTGTTACATACACTTGGAACGGTTCTAGTAAAATGCCGTCGAATCTTGATGCATGCTTTCACTTTCTTGACATCCGTCTTCTCGGCAGATGTCGCACGTCACACAGGTAAACTGACTTGCTGAACTCCCTGCTCGACTTTCTTGCCCACGGCCTGCTTCGTCTCTCGTGGTGGCAACTCGTGCTTTATACGCTCGCGGTGACGCACGTCACCATCATCGGCGTGACGGTCTATCTCCATCGCTGCCAGGCGCACCGCGCGCTTGATTTGCACCCTGTCGCCAGCCACTTTTTCCGTTTCTGGCTGTGGATGACCACGGGCATGCTGACGGCGCAGTGGGCTGCGATTCACCGCAAGCACCACGCGAAGTGCGAGACCGAAGAAGATCCGCACAGCCCGCAAACACGGGGCATCTGGAAGGTGCTGCTCGAAGGCGCGGAACTGTATCGCACTGAAGCGAAAAACGAGGAAACGCTGCGCAAGTTCAGCCACGGCACGCCGAACGACTGGCTCGAACGCAACGTCTACACGAAGTATCCGATTCTCGGCATCAGCGTGATGATGGTCATTAACGTCGCGCTGTTCGGCATCGTCGGCCTGAGCGTGTGGGCCGTGCAGATGATCTGGATTCCGTTCTGGGCGGCCGGCGTCGTGAACGGCCTCGCACACTGGTGGGGTTACCGCAACTTCAACTCGGCGGATGCGAGCACGAACATCTTCCCGTGGGGCATCCTGATCGGCGGCGAGGAACTGCACAACAATCATCACACGTATGCCACGTCGGCAAAGCTGTCGAACAAGTGGTATGAGTTCGACATCGGCTGGATGTACATCCGCATCATGTCCGCGTTCAGGCTGGCCAAGGTGAAGAAGATCGCGCCGACGCCGCGCCTCACGTCGGGCAAGCTGGTGCTCGATCAGGACACGCTGCAAGCCGTGCTCGCGAACCGCTACGAAGTGATGGCGCGTTACGGCAAGGCGCTCAAGCGCGCGTATCGCCAGGAACTGGCCCACCTGAAAGAAGGTGGCGCGCGTGAGAAGTATCAACTGATGCGTGGCGCACGCAAGTGGGTTCACAAGGAAGAAGACGGTCTCGACGAACCGCAGAAGCGTCAACTTCCGCAGCTTTTCGCTAACAGCCAGAAGTTGCGCACGTACATCGAACTGCGTAGCGAGCTGGCAGCGATGTGGGAGCGCTCCAACGCATCGCGCGAACAGCTTCTGGTGCAATTGCAGGACTGGTGCCATCGTGCCGAACAAAGCGGTATCAAGGCGCTGCAGGAATTTGCGCTGCGACTTCGTCGTTATGCCTGATCCCGGCTGATCCCGAAATACTTTAAAATTTCGGAACGTCACAAAACCCCGCGTTGGCGGGGTTTTGCTTTTTGGGCTGGCGAAACGTGCGCGAAGTGCGCGATGGCAGATCAGCAGGGCAGAGGAGATCATGAATCAGGCGATCAGGAGCGTCGAATACGACCGGCCGCAGACACAGGGTTTGACGTGCGGCGTGGGTCAGGCGTGGGCGAAGGTGCCCGACGTGCCGTCGGCGCAGGAGAAGGTGGCGTTGAAAACGCGTATACGTGCGCTGCTTGCGCGCGAAAAGGCGGTGCTCGTCGCGCATTATTATGTCGACGCCGAGTTGCAGGAACTGGCCGACGAGACCGGCGGCTGTGTTGCCGATTCGCTGGAGATGGCGCGTTTCGGCCGCGATCATGACGCCCGGACGCTTGTCGTTGCCGGTGTGCGTTTCATGGGCGAGACGGCAAAAATTCTGAGTCCGGACAAGCGCATTCTGATGCCGGATCTCGACGCGACCTGTTCGCTGGACCTTGGCTGCCCAGTCGATGAGTTTTCCGCGTTCTGCGATGCGCATCCGGATCGCACCGTGGTCGTCTACGCCAACACCAGCGCGGCCGTGAAGGCGCGTGCGGACTGGATGGTGACATCGTCGATCGGGCTCGAGATCGTCGCCGATCTTCATGCGCGCGGCGAAAAGATCATCTGGGCGCCGGACCGTCACCTCGGCGGCTACATTCAGAAGAAGACCGGCGCGGACATGCTGCTGTGGCAGGGCTCCTGTCTCGTTCACGACGAATTCAAAGGCATCGAACTCGATCTGCTGCGCGCGGAATATCCCGGCGCCAGGGTGCTGGTACATCCGGAATCGCCGGAAGGCGTGGTCGCGCAGGCCGATGTCGTCGGCTCGACGACGCAGTTGATCGACGCCGCCCAGCGTCTCGACGCAACGCACTTCATCGTGGCAACCGATCTCGGGATTCTGCACAAGATGCGTCTGGCCGCGCCGGGCAAGACGTTCATCGAAGCACCGACGGCCGGCAACAGTGCCACGTGCAAGAGTTGCGCGCACTGCCCATGGATGGCGATGAACGGTCTCGCCAATCTCGCCGACGTGCTGGAACGCGGGCACAATGAAATTACCGTCGATCGCGCGATTGGCGAGCGCGCGCGTCTGCCGATCGACCGGATGCTGGCGTTTGCCGCGCAACACAGGAAACGCGTGCAGGCGAGCGGCGATCTCGCACGGGATACGACGTTGTTCCAGAACGTGGGGGCAGCATGATGGGAGCGTCTGAATTTGTCCGCGCGGAAGCAGTTTCGCCGCTCTACGCGGAAATCCGCGCGCAATACGGCGGCGCTTTCGACGCCGCGATCGCGCGCAACGTAGCGGACGCGCTTGCTGAAGATATCGGCAGCGGCGACCTCACCGGCCGACTCGTGCCGGCGGACGATCTGCGCGATGCGCGCATCATCGTGCGGGAAGATGCCGTGTTGTGCGGCGTGTCGTGGTTCGACGAGGTAATGCGTTGCGTCGATCCGCGTATCGACGTGAAGTGGCGTTACCGCGAGGGCGAGCGCATGACTGCCGACACGACAGTGTGCGAGCTGCGCGGCCCGGCGCGCGCACTGCTGACCGCCGAGCGCAACGCGATGAACTTCCTGCAACTGCTATCGGGCGTGGCTACCGTGACGCGGCGTTACGTCGACGCGATCGCGCATACGCAGGCGCGTATCCTGGACACACGCAAGACGCTGCCCGGTCTGCGGCTTGCGCAGAAATACGCGGTGCGCGTTGGCGGCGGCGTCAATCAGCGGATCGCGTTGTACGACGGCATTCTCATCAAGGAAAACCATATTGCAGCCGCTGGCGGCGTTGGCGCGGCGATGGACGCGGCGCTGGCGCTCAATGCGGACGTGTCGATCCAGATCGAGGTCGAGACACTTGCGCAGCTCGAAGCCGCGCTCGCGCATCGCGCGCAGTCGATCCTGCTCGACAACTTCACGTTCGACGCAATGCGCGACGCCGTTCGCATCACTGCGGGAAGAGCGGTGCTCGAAGTGTCGGGCGGCGTGAATTTCGACACGGTACGGACGATCGCGGAAACGGGTGTCGATCGCATTTCGATCGGCTCGCTTACAAAGGACGTACGCGCGACGGACTACTCGATGCGATTGCTCTGACTGGGCGCGGTTCACCTGGTAGTAGAAAACCCGCATCGCCGCGGGTTTTTTTGCATCTCAGATCGTGCGATTGGACACGCGCTCCGATGAGAGCACGGTGGGAAGCGCCTTCGGCAGTGCCGCGGGCCAGTCGCGGCTGAAATGCAGCCCGCGGCTTTCGCGACGCGAGCGGGCGCTTTCGACAATCAGCGAAGCCACGTCGACCAGATTGCGCAATTCGAGCAGATCGCGACTGACCTTGAAGTTGGCGTAGTACTCGTGGATTTCGTCACGCAAGAGGGCGAGCCGATGCTTCGCGCGCGCGAGCCGTTTGTCGGTGCGGACAATGCCGACGTAGTTCCACATGAGCCGGCGCAACTCGTCCCAGTTGTGCGCGACGACAACTTCCTCGTCCGGATCGGAGACGCGGCTCTCGTCCCAGTCAGGCAGTGGCGCATGGACGGCCGCGCCGAATCCTTCCTCTTCGATCGCAGCGGCCGTGGACCTTCCCACGACGAGGCATTCCAGCAATGAGTTGCTGGCGAGCCGGTTCGCGCCGTGCAGACCGGTGCAGGACGTCTCGCCGACCGCGTACAGGCCGGCCAGATCGGTGCGCCCCGCCAGGTCCGTAACGACGCCGCCGCACGTGTAATGCGCAGCCGGCACAACCGGAATGGGCTCTTTCGTGATGTCGATGCCGAATTCGAGGCACCGCGCGAGGATGGTCGGGAAGTGTTCGTGCAGAAAAGCGGCGGGTTGATGGCTGATGTCGAGATAGACGCAATCGATGCCGCGCTTCTTGATTTCGAAGTCGATTGCACGTGCGACGATGTCGCGTGGCGCGAGTTCGGCCCGCGAGTCGTGATTCGGCATGAAGCGCGTGCCATCGGGCAGCCTCAGGACACCGCCTTCGCCGCGCACGGCTTCGGATATCAGAAACGATTTCGCGTACGGGTGGAACAGACACGTGGGATGGAACTGGATGAATTCCATGTTCGACACGCGACATCCCGCGCGCCAGGCCATCGCCGTGCCGTCTCCTGTAGCCGTGTCGGGGTTCGTCGTATACAGGTAGACCTTGCCTGCGCCGCCCGTTGCGAGGACCGTATGGGGCGCCTCGATGGTCACAGTGCGGCCGGTGGTGATATCCAGGGCATAGAGACCATGGCAGCGCCGCCCGGGCAGGCCGAGCCGGTCCGATGTGATCAGGTCGATCGCGCAGTGGTCTTCGAGCAGCGTGATATTCGGGTGGTGACGCACGCGCTCGCTCAGCGTAGTGACCACCGCGTGGCCGGTGGCGTCGGCAGCGTGAATAATGCGGCGATGGCTGTGGCCGCCTTCGCGTGTCAGGTGAAAGCCCAGTTCTGCTGCATCGTCCCGGGTGAATGGCACGCCCTGGGCTATCAGCCACTCGATGGCAGCCCGTCCGTGTTCAACGATATGGCGGGTGGCCGCTTCGTCGCATAGACCGCCGCCGGCGATCAGGGTGTCACGGACGTGATTCTCGATGCTGTCCGCGGAATCGAGCACTGCGGCGATGCCGCCTTGCGCCCAGTCGCTGGCGCCCTCGGTCATCGAACGTTTGGCGATAACCGCAACGCGCCGCGTCTGCGCCAGATTCAGCGCGACGCTCAAACCGGCCAACCCGCTGCCGACAATCGCTACATCGAAATTCATGTTCCTGCTTCTCCGTGTTTCCTGTCTCTGGCTTCTATCAACTGGACGCACTACGTGTACGTCGTTCAGGCGGTAGAGGATACCGCGCTGATGGCAGGAGGGAAACCTGGCCGGATGGCTAATGTGGAACCAGGCGGGGTGGAACCGGGGCGGAAAAACAAAAAGCCCCGCACGGATGCGGGGCTTTTTGTCGTCAAACTTTCGTCGAACAACGAAAACCAGGATTACTTGATCTTGGTTTCCTTGTACTCAACGTGCTTGCGGACGACGGGATCGAACTTCATGATCGCCATCTTTTCCGGCATGTTGCGCTTGTTCTTCGTGGTGGTGTAGAAATGACCCGTACCAGCGGTCGATTCCAGCTTGATCTTGTCGCGTGCGCCTTTTGCCATGATCTACTCCTTAGGCTTCGCCGCGTGCGCGCAGATCTGCGAGCACGGTGTCGATACCGTTCTTGTCAATCAGGCGCAGACCGGCGTTCGAGACGCGCAGACGCACCCAACGGTTTTCGCTTTCGACCCAGAAACGACGGTTTTGCAGATTCGGGAGAAAACGACGCTTGGTCTTGTTGTTCGCGTGGGAAACGTTGTTGCCGCTCATCGGCGCTTTCCCAGTTACTTGGCATACGCGTGCCATGAGAGCACTCCTAATACGCTAATTCTGAGTTCGAACGCCGTGAAAGTATCCAGGAAAGAAGAGCGATGCTTGAGATCGTTCGATATTTCCCTGAAGGCCTTGGTGGCTTCGGAACAGGGTTGGAAACAGGCAAACCGTGATTCTAGCAGGAAAAAACCCGATAAATCAAACGTTATTTGCGGTTGGCGGCTCGGCATAACACCGGTTTGCGACACCCTGAACACGTTGCAAACTGGCCTTCAGGTCCACCCGGCGCGGGCGAACGAGAACGTTTCGTGCGCACCGATCACGAGATGGTCGATCAGTTGGACGTCGACGAGAGTCAGCGTGTCGCGTAGCACCCGTGTAAGGCGCCGGTCGCTGGCGCTTGGTTTGACTGCGCCAGACGGGTGATTATGCGCCACGATCAGGCTCGCTGCATTCAAAGTGAGCGCCTGCCGCACAATTTCCCGTGGATAGACCGCCATGCGCGTGAGCGTGCCGCGCGAACTTTCCTCGGAGCGGATCAACCGGTGTCGTGCATCCATGAACAGACAGACGAACACCTCGTACGGGCGCGCGCCGATCAGCAGGCGCAGGTAGTCCTCGACCGCTCCGGGCGAATCGATCAGCGGCCGTTCGCGCATCTTTTCCGCCAGCCCGCGGCGCGCCATTTCGACGATGGCGAGTAGTTGCGCGGTGCGCGCCGGGCCGATGCCGCGCAGTCCGTCGAAGTCGGCGGGCGTGGCGTCGAGCATGGCGCGTAACGAACCGAAGCGGGCGAGGAGCGCCCGCGCCACGTCGAAAACGTTGTGGCCAGGTAGCCCCGAGCCGAGCATGAGCACAATCAGTTCCGTATCGGATAGCGCGCCGGGACCCGCTTCGAGAAGACGTTCCCGGGGCATATCGTGCGACGGCCAGTCGCGACAGCGCACGGACGCAGGCGGCGCACCGCGTGGAGCCTGGATCGTGATGTCGTCGGGCAGCGCGAGCAAATCGGTGTCATGCATGATGTCGTCCTTCATGAGAGGTCGTCGGTACGGCCAGGGCAGCAGCGTGCGGGGAAGCGCGCGACCGCGACTGGATATGTGGCTTACAATAGGGCCTTTGCGCACGGCACTTCCGTTGCCACCGCGCGTATTGCGCCCAGGGCGCACGCGCAGCGCGTCGACCGAACGAGTACTGCATGAGCATCATCGACATTTTCGAAGTGAAGCCGGGTTCGCACGTCACGCTTCACTACCGGCTTTCGCTCGCCGATGGCGCCGATATCATCAATACCTTTACCGAAAAGCCCGCCACGCTGCTGCTGGGCGCCGGTCAGCTGGCGCCGCCACTGGAAGATATTCTGCTGGGATTGAAGGTCGGCCACCATTCGACCTTTCAGCTAGCGGCTGGCCAGGCCTTCGGGCCGCGCAATCCGGAGCTGATCCAGCGCGTGTCGCTCGCCACCCTGCGCGAAAACAGCATGATCGGCGAGGATTTTTCTCCCGGCGATCTCGTCGAATTCAATGCACCTGGCGGCGGACGCTACGCGGGCGTGCTGAAGGAAGTTGGCGAAACGTCCGCCCTGTTCGATTTCAATCACCCGCTCGCCGGCCAGCCGCTGGCGTTCGAAGTGAAAATTATCGGAATCCTGTAAACATGAGCATCACGGATACGACTCTGGCCGAAGCCGAAATCCTGCTGGCGCAGCCGCGCGGGTTTTGCGCAGGTGTCGATCGCGCGATCGAGATCGTCGAGCGCGCCATCAAGTTGCACGGCTCGCCGATCTACGTGCGCCACGAAATTGTCCACAACGCCTATGTCGTTGAGGATCTTCGCAAGAAGGGCGCAATATTCATCGAGCAGCTCGAGGAAGTGCCGGCCGGCAACACGGTGATCTTCAGCGCGCACGGCGTCTCGAAGGCGGTGCGCACGGAAGCCGAATCGCGTGGCCTGCGCGTGTACGACGCAACCTGCCCGCTCGTCACCAAAGTGCATATTGAAGTCGCGAAGATGCGCGCCGATGGATTCGACATCGTGATGATCGGCCACAAGGGCCATCCGGAAGTCGAGGGCACGATGGGGCAGGCCGGCGAAGGCATGCATTTGATCGAGGACATCGAAGACGTGCAGGCGCTCGCGCTGCCGGACCCTGAGCGCATTGCGTTCGTCACGCAGACCACGCTGTCGGTCGACGACGCGGCCGAAATCATCGCGGCGCTGAAGGCGAAGTACCCCGCTATCCGCGAGCCGAAGAAGCAGGACATCTGCTACGCGACGCAGAACCGTCAGGACGCGGTCAAGTTCATGGCGCCGCAATGCGACGTGGTGATCGTGGTCGGCAGCCCGAACAGTTCGAACTCGAACCGGCTGCGCGAAGTAGCCGAAAAGCGCGGCATCCCTTCCTATATGGTCGATTCGCCAACGCAGATCGATCCGAAGTGGATCGAAGGCAAACGCCGCATTGGCGTGACCGCGGGCGCTTCGGCGCCTGAAGCGCTGGCGCAGGCCGTTATCGCGCGTCTGCACGAACTGGGTGTGCGCAACGTGCGTGCGCTCGAGGGCATCGAGGAAAACATCGCGTTTCCATTGCCTCGCGGGTTGGGTTTGCCCGCCTGAACCCGAATTTCACAAGGCAGCACGCACACGAAACGCAACGCGCCCGCAAGGGCGCGTTTTTTTTCGCCTGCCGATAACCTGTCGTTGCCGAAAATAAGTGCCACATCATGTGAAAGGAGTCATTCCAATGCCATCGCACGTAAATTTCCACATAATTTTCGATAAATTTTTTAGCCGCTTTTAGTGATTGGACCCCTTTTATTGTGTAATACGCAATAAAACGTCAGATTATTTGCACTAAAAATGGGCATCGGAAATTGCCTTACAGGTGAATCACAAAATCAACGGAACGGCGCTGCCATCAGGCGTCAAAAAAGATTGCTGCAACACTTGGTGCCCGGGGCATCGATGCTGGTGCAACTGATGCACGCGTGGCGATCGCAACCAGGTTGCGCCAATTCACCACAATTGATCCAAAAATGCGGTTGCAATGCAGGAAAACCCTGCCGGTTCAACAATATTGCCTATCGCATAATTGGAGTTACAATGCGCGCGTTCTCAAGGCCAGAGGGCCTCGGGACATCAGATTTTGCAAGGCGCAGGAGACCTGTTTAATGCGAGTCAAGTTTGCTCACGCCGTGACCATCGCGGCCGCGGTTGCGATGCTGGCCGCGTGCAGCAGGAAAAATGATGGCGAGGCGAGCAATGGTGCATCGGCTGCTCCGGCAGCGGCTGCGCCGGCCAGCGCGACTGTCGTCCGGATCGGCCATGCCGCGCCGTTGACGGGGGGTATTGCGCACCTCGGCAAGGACAATGAGAACGGAGCACGCCTCGCCGTCGAAGAGATCGACGCACAGGGTCTGACCATCGACGGGCATCGTATCCAGCTCGAACTCGACGCGCAGGACGACGCTGCCGACCCCAAAACGGGCACGCAGGTCGCGCAGAAACTGGTCGATGACCATGTGGTCGGCGTGGTGGGTCACCTGAATTCGGGTGTCTCGATTCCGGCGTCGAAGATCTATAGCGATGCGGGGATCGTGCAGATTTCGCCGTCCTCGACGAATCCGTCGTATACGCAGCAGGGTTTCAAGACGACGTATCGCGTCGTCGCGACCGACGCCCAGCAGGGTCCGGCGCTCGCCAACTACGCGACCGGCGCGCTGCACGCGAAGCGCGTCGCCGTGGTGGACGACGCGACGGCCTACGGCAAGGGTCTCGCCGACGAGTTCGCGAAGACGGTCGAGGCGAGCGGTGCAAAGGTCGTGGCGCGTGAGGCGACGACCGACAAGGCCACGGATTTCCGGGCCATTCTCACGAAGATCAAGAGTGTTCAGCCGGACGTCATTATGTACGGCGGCATGGACGCAACGGGCGGGCCGTTCACGAAGCAGGCGGCAGCGCTCGGAATCAGGGCAAAAATCCTTGGCGGCGATGGTGTGTGTACCGACAAGGTAGGGGAGCTGGCGGGAACCGCCGTGCAGAACCTGGTCTGTTCGGAAGCGGGACTGGCGCTTTCGAAAATGGACAAGGGAGCGGACTTCGAGAAGAAGTACGACGACCGTTTCCACACGCCGGTGCAGATTTACGCACCGTTCACGTATGACGCTGTGTACGTGATCGTCGATGCAATGAAGCGCGCCAATTCGATCGATGCGCCCAAAGTGCTGGCTGCGATGCCCTCCACCGACTACAACGGTGTAACCGGCCACATCGCATTCGACGACAAGGGTGATTTGAAAGAAGGCGCCATTACGCTGTACGACTTCAAGGACGGCAAGAAAGCGGTTCTCGACGTCGTAAAGATGTGATGACGGAACAGTCTGGCCTGACGGCACCGAACCACCTGACGGTGCCGTTTTTGCATCCGCATCGGACAAGCCGGCTGCTGCAACACAGCAGCCACGCGAATCCGGAGCGGGTAACCCTTACCGGTCTTTTATCAGTACCCGCAGTGCCGTTGCGATTCCGTGATTCATCCCGGTCTACCCGCCGGATGACGAGCGCGAATCCAGTCGCACGGGCTAAGGAGCATTAAATGGATATCTTCATCCAGCAGATCCTCAACGGACTGGTGCTTGGCAGCGTCTACGCCATCATCGCACTGGGCTATACGATGGTTTACGGCATTCTGGGCATCATCAACTTCGCCCACGGCGATGTGTTGATGGTGGGCGCGATGGTTGCGCTCTCAGCCATAGGCGTGCTGCAGAACCACTTTCCTGGCCTCGGCAACGTGGCCACGCTTTGTATCGCGCTGGTCATCGCCGCGGTTGTCTGCGCGGTCGTCGGCTATGCGATCGAGCGGGTCGCGTACCGGCCGTTGCGCAAAGCGCCTCGTCTTGCACCGCTCATCACCGCGATCGGCGTATCGATCCTGCTGGAGACGCTCGCAATGATGATCTGGTCGCGCAATCCGCTGCCGTTCCCGCAACTGCTGCCGACCGATCCGATCAATGTGATCAGGGCCACGGACACGACGCCGGGCGCCGTGATATCGGTGACTGAAATCGTGATCATCGTGGTGGCGTTCGTCGTGATGGCGGCCCTGCTGCTGCTCGTGCACAAGACGAAGCTCGGCCGCGCGATGCGGGCCATTGCCGAGAATCCCGGCAATGCGTCGCTGATGGGCGTGAATCCGAACTTCGTGATCTCGGCGACGTTCATGATCGGCTCGGCGCTTGCTGCGCTCGCCGGCGTGATGATCGCGTCGGAATACGGCAACGCGCACTTCTACATGGGCTTCATCCCGGGTCTCAAGGCCTTTACCGCGGCGGTGCTGGGCGGTATCGGGAATCTCGGTGGCGCGATGGTCGGCGGCGTGCTGCTCGGGCTGATCGAACAGCTCGGCGCGGGCTACATCGGCAACCTGACCGGTGGTGTGTTCGGCAGTAACTACCAGGACGTGTTCGCATTCATTGTGCTGATCATCGTGCTGGTGTTCCGTCCGTCGGGCCTCCTGGGCGAACGTGTCGCGGATCGAGCATAAGGAGTAGAAGAACATGACCTCAATTCAACCGATCGAGCCGTCCACGACGCTCATTCCCGAGAAGAATCTGACGAAGACGCTGACCGTCGGCATCATCACCGCGATCTTCGTGATCGCGGCGCCGATGGTCATCGGCGCGGCAGGCGGCAACTACTGGGTCCGCGTGCTCGACTTCGCGATGCTGTACGTGATGCTGGCGCTTGGCCTTAACGTGGTGGTCGGCTTTGCCGGCCTGCTCGACCTGGGCTACATCGCGTTCTACGCGATCGGCGCGTACACCGCGGCGCTGCTGAGCTCGCCGCACCTGACCTCCCAGTTCGCATGGATCGCGCATCTGTTCCCGAACGGCCTGCATACCCCGATCTGGATTATTGCGCCGGTGGCAATGGCGCTGGCGGCGATCTTCGGGATTCTGCTCGGTGCCCCGACGCTGCGTCTGCGAGGCGACTATCTCGCGATCGTGACGTTGGGCTTCGGGGAAATCGTGCGGATTTTCATGAACAACCTCGACCGTCCGGTGAATATCACCAACGGTCCGAAGGGGATTACCGGCATCGATCCGGTCAACGTCGCCGGCTTCAGTCTCGCGCAGACCCACACGTTCCTCGGGTTTTCGTTCCCGAGCGTGTACATGTATTACTACCTGTTCGTGCTGTGTTCGCTGCTGGTGATCTGGGTGTGTACGCGTCTGCAGCACTCGCGCATCGGCCGCGCATGGGCCGCGATCCGCGAAGACGAAATCGCTGCCAAGGCAATGGGCATCAACACCCGTAACGTGAAGCTGCTGGCATTCGCGATGGGTGCGTCGTTCGGCGGCCTGTCGGGCGCGATGTTCGGCTCGTTCCAGGGCTTCGTGTCGCCGGAATCGTTCACGTTCTGGGAATCGGTGGTGGTGCTGGCGTGCGTGGTGCTGGGCGGTATGGGCCACATTCCCGGCGTGATTCTCGGCGCGGTGCTGCTCGCCGTGTTCCCGGAATTCCTGCGCTCGACGATGGGTCCGCTGCAGAACTGGATCTTCGGTCACGAAATCGTCGACACGGAAGTGATCCGTCAGTTGCTGTACGGTCTCGCGATGGTGCTCATCATGCTGTACCGCTCGGAAGGCCTGTGGCCGTCGCCGAAACATGAGGACAAGATTGCGAAACTGGCGAAGCGTAACGGCAAGAAGCCGGTGCGCGCCTGAGGCCCTGCCGGAGAAATCATATGAGCGATAAAAAAATCCGTTTGTCCGTCCAGGGCGTGAACAAGCGCTTTGGCGGCCTGCAGGCCCTCTCCGACGTCGGTCTGCAGATCGAGGAAGGCACGATCTACGGCCTGATCGGCCCGAATGGCGCCGGCAAGACGACGTTCTTCAACGTGATCACGGGTCTGTACACGCCGGATTCGGGCGACTTCAAGCTCGACGGCACGAACTACACGCCGACCGCCGTGTATCAGGTTGCGAAGGCGGGCATTGCACGTACGTTCCAGAACATCCGTCTGTTCGGCGGCATGACCGCGCTGGAAAACGTGATGGTCGGCCGGCACGTGCGCACGAAGCACGGCCTGATCGGCGCGGTGCTGCAAACGCCCGCCGAGCGCAAGGAAGAGCGCGAGATCAAGGAGCGCGCGCTGGAACTGCTGGAATACGTCGGCGTGTTGCAGTACGCGGACTACACGTCGCGCAACCTGTCGTACGGTCACCAGCGGCGTCTGGAAATCGCCCGCGCGCTGGCAACGGATCCGAAGCTGCTCGCGCTGGACGAACCGGCCGCCGGCATGAACGCGACGGAAAAGGTCGAGCTGACGAGGCTGCTCGACAAGATCCGCGCGGACGGCAAGACGATTCTGCTGATCGAACACGATGTGAAGCTGGTGATGGGCCTGTGCAACCGCATGACAGTGCTCGATTACGGCAAGGTGATTGCTGAGGGTCTGCCGCACGACGTGCAGAAGGATCCGAAAGTGATCGAGGCTTACCTGGGCGCGGGGGTCCACTGATGGCTACGGCAATGTTGAAAATCAAGGGCCTGCAGGTCAATTACGGCGGCATCCAGGCGGTCAAGGGCATCGATCTCGAAATCGCGCAGGGCGAACTGGTCACGCTGATCGGCGCGAACGGCGCGGGCAAGACGACGACGATGAAGGCGATCACGGGCCTGAAGTCGTATTCGTCCGGCGACATCGAGTACATGGGCCAGTCGATCAAGGGGCTGCCGGCGCACGAATTGCTCAAGCGCGGTCTGGCAATGGTGCCGGAAGGCCGTGGCATCTTCGCGCGCATGTCGATTATCGAGAACATGCAGATGGGCGCGTATCTGCGCGACGACACCGAAGGCATCAAGAAGGACGTCGAGCGCATGTTCGGCTTCTTCCCGCGCCTGAAGGAACGCGCGACGCAGTATGCGGGCACGCTCTCGGGCGGCGAGCAGCAGATGCTGGCGATGGCACGCGCGATCATCAGCAAGCCGAAGCTGCTGTTGCTGGACGAACCTTCGATGGGTCTGTCGCCGATCATGGTCGAGAAGATCTTCGAAGTGGTGCGCGAAATCTCGAAGGAAGGCATCACGGTGATGCTGGTCGAGCAGAACGCACGTCTGGCGTTGCAGGCCGCGAACCGCGGCTACGTGATGGACTCCGGTCTCGTCACGATGTCGGGTGACGCGAAGCAGATGCTGGACGATCCGAAGGTGCGCGCAGCTTATCTCGGCGAGTAAGCCGGCTGCGTCATTTGATGTGAAGCTGAAGAAGCCGCATGCGTGAGATGAACGCATGCGGCTTTTTTATTACGCGGCGGTATGGTTCACCGCCGTTTCCGCGGTTTCACCCAGACGCTTGCCGAGACTGACCACTTCGTCCGCCCGATAGCCCAGCGCTTCGTAGAAGCCGCGCACCCCGGCTTTTGCAGATAGCACCTGCAGGTTCACCTTCGGACAGCCGAGCGCGGTCAGCGCGTGTTCCGCGTGCACGACGAGTTGCTTGCCGATGCCGCGCCGTCGCAGCGACGTATCGACGGCGAGCGAGTAGAGCCATCCGCGATGTCCGTCGTAGCCGGCCATGATCGTGCCGACGATACGCCCGTCCATTTCCGCGACGAAGAATAGCTCCGGCTGCATCGTGAGCTTGTTCGCGATCGACAGATGAGGATTGCGGTGCAGCCGGGTCACGTCCCGATACTCAGGGAACGCGTCCTGCCACAGCGTGACGACGGCATCGGTATCGGCTGCATCGAAGCAGCGGGTCGACGGCATGGTGTGTGATGTCATGTGACGGCGCGTGTCGACGCTCACAGCGAGTCGAGAATCGAACGCAGCATCGACATCATCTGGTCGATCTCTTCGTTCGTGACGTTGAGCGCCGGCATGAAGCGCAGCAGGTTCGGGCGTGCCGCGTTCAGCAGCAGGCCGTCGGGCTGCATCTGACGCGCCTTCTCGACGATCTGGTTGCCGACGTCCTTGCCGAGCAGCAGCGCGCGCAGCAGGCCTTCGCCGCGTTCGCCGAGAAAGCCGCGCTCTTCCGACAGCGCCAGCAGCTGCGCGCGCAGATACTCGCCACGTGCCCGCACGCCTTCGAGAAAGCCCGGCGCCGTCAGTTGCGAGATCACCGAATAACCGACGGCCGTCATCAGCGGGTTGCCGTTGTACGTGCCACCCTGATCGCCGGCCTCGAACACCTGCACGTCGGCTTTCGCGAGGAGCGCCGCGAGCGGCACGCCGCCGCCGATGCCCTTGCCGAGCGTCATCACGTCCGGCTCGATGCCCGACAGCTCGTACGCGAAGAGCGTCCCGGCACGGCCGCAGCCGCTCTGTACTTCATCGACGATCAGGAGCAGGTTGTGCTGCTTCGTGAGCGCGCGCAGTTGCTGCATGAATTCACGCGTGGCCGGAATCACGCCGCCTTCGCCCTGGACTGGCTCGAGCATCACGGCGACGGTCTTCTTCGTGATCAGCCTCTCCACCGAAGCGATGTCGTTCAGATCGGCCTTCGGAAAACCCGGCACCTGCGGCGCGTAGATCGTGTCCCAGCCCGGCTTGCCGCTCGCGGACATCGTCGCGAGCGTGCGGCCGTGGAAGCTGTGGTCGAACGTGATGATTTCGTACGCGCCGTCCTTGTGTTTCCTGCCCCACTTGCGCGCGAGCTTGATCGCGCCTTCGTTCGCTTCGGCGCCGCTGTTCGCGAAGAAGACCTTGTCGAAGCAGCTGTGCTGCGTGAGCAGGCCCGCGAGCTTCGCCATCGGCTCGTTGTAGAACGCCGGCGACGGATTGATCAGCGTGCGCGCCTGCTTTTCGAGCGCCTCGATCATGCCCTCGTTGCAGTGACCGAGACTGTTGACCGCCCAGCCCTGGATGAAATCGAGGTAACGCTTGCCTTCGTTGTCGTAGATCCACGAACCCTTGCCGTGCGTGAAAACGATTTCGGGCCGGTTGGTGATGTACATCAGCGACTCGATCGGATACTCAGTGAATTTCATGACGGCGGGGCTCCATCCGAAGCAGGGGGTTGAAGAAGGGACCGGAAAAACAAAAAAGCCACGGAGGTCCGTGGCTTTCATGATTCGAACAGCGTGCGCCCTGTAAAGGCGCGAATCCGTGACGAAGCCAGCGGCGCCCCTAAGGGAGCGGCGAGCGGCGACGTCGAAGTTCGGACTGGATGCGGTTCATGCGCGAAAGAATACGACAACGAGGCGGGCGGTGTAAACCGCCAATCGCGCGGACGAGCGATTTTTTGTCCGCGCGACTGATGCCATGACCGTATCGGCGGCCTGCCAGCGGATCAAACCGGATTGGCGAGATCCGCGGCGCTAGTGAACGAATCCGCATAAAACTCATCTTCCGGCAGCTTGTGGTGCGCGGTGAAATCGCGCTGCGCCGATTCGACCATCACCGGCGCGCCACACGCGTACACCTGATAACCCGACAGATCCGGCAGATCTTCGATCACCGCACGGTGAACGAAGCCTGTTCGACCCGTCCATGCATCGTTCGCGTCGGGCTCGGAGAGCACCGGCACGAAGCGGAAGTTCGGCACGTCCTTCGCCCATTGCTCCGCCTGTTCGAGCAGATACAGATCCTTCTTGCGGCGCGCACCCCAGTACAGTGTCATCGGCCGGTCGATGTTCTTGAAAATCGCGTGTTCGACGATTGCCTTGAGCGGCGCGAAGCCCGTGCCCGATGCGAGCAGCACAATCGGCTTGTCCGAATCCTCGCGCAGGAAGAACGTGCCGAGCGGCGCCTCGAAGCGCAGGATGTCGCGCTCCTTCAGCGTGTTGAACACGTGATCCGTGAAGACGCCACCGGGCATGTGACGGATGTGCAGCTCGATCGGGCCTTCGGCATGCGGCGCACTCGCCATCGAATAGCTGCGGCGCTTGCCGTCCTTCAGGATGAATTCGAGGTACTGGCCGGCGAGATACTGCAGGCGTTCGTTGGCCGGCAGCTGAAGCTTCAGCACGACGACGTCGTCGGCCTTGCGCTCGACCGCGTTGACGCGGCACGGCAGCTTCTTGACCTGCACGTCGCCGACACCCGCCACTTCGCGGATATCGACTTCGAGATCCGAGCACGCGGTCGCGCAGCACAGCAGTGCCATGCCACGGGTCTTTTCATCGTTCGACAGCGCCGACGACGAATGCGGACGCTGCTCGACTTCGCCGGCGAGGACCGTGCCCTTGCACGAGCCACATGCGCCGTTCTTGCAGCCATAAGGCAGGCCCACGCCCTGGCGCAGGGCCGCGATCAGCACGGGTTCGTCGGGTTCTACCTGAAACTGCCGGCCGCTTTGCCGGAGCGTTACGTTAAATGCCATATATCGATCGAAAACGAAAAGTCGGGAATCGGTGCCTGCCGTGCCTGACGGCTACAATGCGTCCACCATGAAAGCGACACGAACCTTGCGCCGGCCGCGCCTGCTGATCGTCGGTTGCGGCGATGTCGGCATGCGCTGCGTCGAACTGCTGCATCCGCGCGCCCACGTCTTTGCCCTGACGAGCCACGAAGCGCGCCGCGCCGAACTGCGCGCGGCTGGCACCTCGCCGCTGGTCGGCGACCTGGACGTGCGTCGCAGCCTGAAGCGCCTTGCGGGCCTCGCGCCCGTGGTGCTGCATCTTGCCCCGCCGCAGAAGACCGGCGACGACGATCGCCGTACACGTGCGCTGCTCGCCGCGCTCACTTCGCGCCGCATGCAGCCGGCGCGCACCGCGTTCACGCCAGTCGCGCGGATGCGGCGTTCGCGCCTCGCATGGATGGATCGCGAAACAGCCAATATTGTACCCGAGCGGGGTGCCCGGCTCGCCCGGTCAGCCGCGCCGCTGCGCGTCGTCTACGCGAGCACGACGGGTGTCTATGGCGACTGCGGGGGCGCGCTGATCGACGAGACACGTAGCGTGCAGCCTGCCAGCGACCGCGCGAAGCGCCGGGTGTCGGCGGAGCAGCAGTTGCGCCGGGCGACAGCGCGCGGGACGGTGAGCGCCACGGTCGCGCGGATTCCGGGCATTTATGCGGGCAACAGGCTGCCGCTTGCGCGGCTGGAGAAGGGCACGCCCGCACTGACCGACGCCGACGATGTGTACACGAGTCACATTCACGCCGACGATCTCGCGGCGATCCTCGTACGGATGTCGACGCATGGCAGACCGGGGCGCGTCGTCCACGCCTCGGACGATTCGACGCTGAAAATGGCGGCCTGGTTCGACACGGTTGCCGATGCGTATGGTTTGCCGCGTCCTCCGCGCGTCACGCGTGAGGAAGCCGAGACTCAGCTCGAGCCGATGCTGCTGTCGTTCATGCGCGAATCGCGACGTCTTTTGAACACGAGGATGAAGCGCGAATTGCGGATGCGTTTGCGCTATCCGGCGGTGCAGGATTTTCTGCGGGCGAACGTGGGCGCATAACGCGCCACGAGGTGGTTGCAGCCAACTTCGTACATCGAATAGAAGGCACTGCTCTTCATCACGCACACTGCGCACATCACCGCGCATCGCTTCGGCGCGAAGCGATGCGGCGTCGCTCATCACCTACGTGATGCGATCCCGACTCACGTAATCGCGGGTAGCGCTTCCAGCAGCACGAAGCACAGGAGTGCGCCGACCAGCGCACCGATGAGGCTCGGAGGATAGCGGTGTCGCAGACGCATCATCGCCAGCGCACCGGCGATGAGAACGATCCCGAAACACACGAACGCAATCGTCATTGTTGAAATTTCATAACCATCGTGGATGATCATGGCGCCCCTCCTTGAATACTTTTTAATCGTTGTTTAATTGAGTATAGGGCGGGACGTAACGAAGGGCATGCTGCGGCGCAGCGCAACGGATACCTTTTTGCGCGGCAGTGTGAGATGGGTAACGCAGATGTCCGGCGACGGCAGTCCTCAAGTCGCGGCCTTCGGTGTTTACCCCGCCCGAAGCGCGGCGAGACTGGCTTCGTCGAGCCATTGCCATTCACCTTCGGCGAGCGCCGCGGGAAGCGCGAGGCCGCCGATGCGCTCCCGATGCAGCGCCTCCACGCGGTTGCCCGCCGCCGCGACCATCCGCTTCACCTGGTGATATTTGCCTTCCAGCACGGTGAGTTCGAGCGCGTGTCCGTCGCGCGCGCTGGCTGCGACCGCGGCGACCGGCGCGGACTCGCCATGCAGGAGCACGCCGACTCGCAATGCGTCGAGTTGCGCGTCGTCGAGCGGGTGACGGGTGGTGGCCAGATAAACCTTCGGCACCTTGCGTTTGGGCGACGTGAGCGCGTGAACGAACTGGCCGTCGTCGGAGAGCAGCAGCAGACCCGTCGTGTCCTGATCGAGGCGTCCGACGCATTGCACGCCACGCATCGCGAACTGCGGCGGCAGCAGGTTGAACACGCTCGGATGATGCTGCGGATCGCGCGAGCATTCATAACCCGCGGGCTTGTTCAGCAGGATGTACGCATGCTCGTGATAACGCCACGCGATTTCGTCGATGACGAACGTCAGCGTGTCGGTGGGGAAGTCGGCATCTGCGTCGGCGCAGACCACGCCGTCGATCGATACATGACCGCCAGTGACGAGTGCGCGGCACTGGCGTCGTGAGCCGAAACCCTGGGAAAACAGCACGCGTTCAAGATTCATCGGGGAGCAGAAAGACGGAGTGGCGGTGGTGTCGCGCGCAGTGAACGGGTGAGTGGGCGCATCCGTGTGCACCGGGTGACGGACTGCAGCCCGTCGCATCGCGTGCATTTTACCCGGCGGGCCGTTCAGGCCGGGCTCACGTTACTTGTCCACCGGAAGTGGGGCTGCGCAAGCGACGTCTTCAACCACACGCTCAATCGCGGCGAAGGCACGCGCCGGCTCGCGCCACCAGCGAGACGTGAGACGCGGGCGAGTTAAAATCACGGGTTTAGCCAGGCCCGCGTAGCGAAGTGCCCCGGCATCCGGTTTCCTGACAGCAAGGCGCAACACTTTGAAGAATCCACAGCATCACGACGGCCTGAAACGCGGCCTGAAGAATCGTCATATCCAGCTGATCGCGCTGGGCGGCGCGATCGGCACCGGCCTCTTTCTCGGCTCGGCGAGCGTATTGAAGGCGGCGGGTCCGTCGATGATTCTCGGTTACGCGATCGGCGGCATCATCGCGTTTTTCATCATGCGCCAACTCGGCGAAATGGTCGCGCAGGAACCGGTCGCCGGATCGTTCAGCCACTTCGCCTGCAAATACTGGGGCGACTTTCCGGGCTTCCTGTCAGGCTGGAATTACTGGGTGCTGTATGTGCTCGTCAGCATGGCCGAGCTCACGGCTGTCGGCACGTACGTGCATTACTGGTGGCCCGGTGTGCCGTCGTGGGTTTCGGCGCTCGTGTGCTTTGTCGTCATCAACGCGATCAATCTGGCGAACGTGAAGGCGTACGGCGAGACCGAGTTCTGGTTCGCGATCGTCAAGGTCGTGGCGGTGATCGGTATGATCCTGTTCGGCGGCTATCTGCTCGTGAGCGGTCATGGCGGTCCGCAGGCGTCGGTCACGAACCTGTGGCGCGACGGCGGCTTTTTCCCGCATGGCTTTCATGGGCTCTTCATGATGCTCGCGGTCATCATGTTTTCGTTCGGCGGGCTGGAGTTGATCGGTATCACCGCCGCGGAAGCTGACAACCCGCAAAAGAGCATTCCCAAAGCCGTGAATCAGGTGATCTACCGGATCCTGATTTTCTACATCTGCTCGCTTGCGGTGCTGCTTTCGTTGTATCCGTGGAACCAGGTGGCGTCCGGCGGCAGCCCGTTCGTGATGATCTTCTCGCAGATCGGCGCGGGTCTGACGGCGAACATCCTCAACATCGTCGTGCTGACGGCGGCGCTGTCGGTGTACAACAGCGGCGTGTATGCGAACAGCCGCATGCTGTACGGCCTCGCGGAGCAGGGCAACGCGCCGCGCGCGCTGCTGAAGGTCGACCGCCGCGGCGTGCCCTATATGGCGATCGGGCTCTCCGCGCTCGCGACGTTCGCGTGCGTGATCATCAACTATCTGATTCCGGCAGAGGCGCTCGGCGTGCTGATGGCGCTCGTCGTCGCTGCACTCGTGATCAACTGGTCGCTGATCAGCCTGACCCATCTGAAGTCGCGCAGGGCGATGGTGCAGGCAGGCGAAACGCTCGTCTTCAAGTCGCTCTGGTATCCGGTCAGCAACTGGATCTGTCTCGCGTTCATGGCGATGATCCTCGTGATTCTCGTCATGACGCCCGGGCTCGCCGTTTCAGTGCTGCTCGTGCCCGTGTGGCTGATCCTGATGTGGGCGGGTTATATCACGAAGCGGCGCTCCGCGGCTAAGCTCGCACGGGCCGGCAACGCGTAAGCGTGCCATCGTGCGATGACGTCACGGCTCGCGGGTTCAACGCGGCCATTGCCACGCTGGACCGGACAGCCGTTCAGCAAGAAAGCGCGATAGCGCTTCGACCGTGACGTCGCGTTCAGCAGCAGCGATGCTCACGTCCGCACGCTCGGCGTCAGCAGATCGGCGATGCCGATGCGGCCCGCGAATTCGATACGCTTTGATTCACCAGGCGCGATGACATCGGCGGCGCCATCATCGATAAAGTCGATCACGGTGCGCGCGGGCCGCGCGCCAGCCGGCAGGTCGACGACGCGCGCAATTTCTTCTGCGACCGCAACGGGGTCTGCATCTGCCGGCGACAACGCCGAGAGTCGCGCGCCCACCTGGTCGAGCAGGCCGTCGTAGCGGGCGTATTGGGCGGCGGTTGCCGTGTCGGCCGGTTTGCCGGCATTCGGAAAGTGCGCGGTGCCGCTCGTGAACGCGCCGGGCACGACGATCGACGTCTCCACGCCGAAGCGCGCGAGTTCATACGACATCGTCACGGCAAACGAATCCATCGCGGCCTTCGCGGCGGCATACGGGCCCATGAACGGAGGGTAGCCGCCGCGCGTCGTCGTGCTGCTTACCCACACCAGCAAACCCGACTGCTGTGCCCGAAGATGCGGCAGCGCGGCACGGTTGACGCGTTGCGCGCCGAGCACGTTGGTATCGAACACGCGGACGATCTCTTCCGGCGAGAACGCTTCGGTCGGGCCGATCACGAGGTGACCGGCGTTATGCACGATCACGTCGAGCCGGCCGCTGGCCTTCATGATTTCAGCGACAGCACTATCGGCCGATTCCTGCGACAGCACATCGAGTTCTAAAGCACGGATATCGAAGCCGCCGGCAAACGCATAATCGCGAAGTTCGCGCACACGGCTGGCGTTGCGGCCGGCGACGTCGCGCATGCTGGCGTACACCGTATGACCGTGCACGGCGAGCGCGCGAACCGTAAGGTTGCCGATCCCGGTCGACGCGCCGGTGACGAGAATGACCTGTTTCATGTTTCTGCTCCTTCTCTTGCGTATGAGTGGGGCGTGCGGCTGCGCCGCAGATTTGTCGATCGGCGTGCCGGCGCATTCGCAGGCGGACGCACGAGACGTGGTGCGCTCGCCGTTCGCGCATGCTTTCGCTTCAGACGATTCCGCCGTTGGCGCGCAGCGTCTGGCCGTTGATCCACGCGCCATCCGGACCGACGAGAAAGGCGACGGCGGCAGCGATGTCATCCGGCGTGCCGAGGCGTTCGAGCGGCGCGGCCTTGGCAAGTTTGTCGATCGTTTCCTGCGACTTGCCCGTGAGGAATAGGTCCGTGGCCGTCGGTCCCGGCGCGACCGCGTTGACGGTGATGCTGCGACCGCGCATTTCCTTGGCGAGGATGTTCGTCATCGTTTCAATTGCGGACTTCGTGGCCGCATAGACCGCGTAGCCCGGAAAGGCGAGACCGATGACGCTGGTCGAAAAGTTGACGATCCGGCCGCCGTCGTTCAGGCGCGTTGCGGCCTCGCGCATCGTGTTGAAGCTGCCCTTCAGGTTGATCGCGAAAACGCGGTCGAACGTGTCGTCGTCGTGTTCGGCGAGCGGTTTCACAGCGGGCATGATGCCGGCGTTGTTCACGAGAACGTCGATCTTGCCGAGTTGCGTTTCGACCGCGTCGAACATCTCGCGCACCGACTTCGCGCTCGACACATCCGCCTTCATGGCGAACGCCTTGCCGCCCGCCGCGGCGATTTCCGCAACGACTGCGTCAGCTTCCTCGACGCGATTCGAGTAATTCACGACGACGGTCATGCCGTCGTGCGCCAGACGTTTCGCGATGCTGGCGCCGATGCCGCGGGATGCTCCGGTAACAAGTGCGATCTTGCTCATGATGCTGCTCCTTGAATGGGTTCGAAAGGGGTTCAGTGATGCTGTGAATGCATTCTGCACGCGCTATCGAATTGGATAAATACGGTAGGATTGCCATAACTGTGCAATCTGGATCAACAATCGTATGGACCGCTTTCATTCGATGCAGGTATTCACGCGGATCGTCGAGCTGGGCAGCTTCACGGCTGCGGCCGATGCGCTGAACCTGCCGCGCGCCACTGTCACGCACGCGATCAAGCAGCTCGAAGCGCGGCTTGGCGTGCGTCTGCTTCAGCGCACGACGCGCAGTGTCAGCGCGACGCTCGACGGCGACGCCTACTACCGGCGCTGCGTGCGGCTACTGGCCGATCTGGAGGAGACGGAGTCGGTATTCACGGAGGCTTCGCTGAAGCCGAAGGGCAAGCTGCGGGTCGACATGCAGGCCACGCTCGCTCACGAGATCGTGCTGCCCGAGCTGGCTGCGTTCTGCGAACGGTACCCGGAGCTGGATCTGGATATCGGCTTTGGCGATCGCACCGTCGACATGGTGCGCGAGGGCTTCGACTGCGTGCTGCGGGCCGGCACGCCGAAGGATTCGACGATGGTGGCGCGCCGGCTTGCCGACATGGCGCAGGTGACGTGCGCGAGCAGCGCTTATCTCGACCGTCACGGCGAACCGCGAACACTTGAGGACCTGAAAGACCACTGGGCGGTGAATTACACGCTGGCCGCGACGGGGCGTGCGTGGCCGTTCGAATTTGTGATCGACGGCGTGCGGCGCGAGATCGAGATGAAGGGGCGCATTTCGGTATCGAACGCGGATGCGTACTTCTCGTGCTGTGTCGCGGGAATGGGGCTCGTGCAGGTGCCGCGATATCACGCGATGCAGGCCATCGCGAACGGCACGGTGCGCGAAGTGCTGAAAAACTGTCCACTGCCGACGATGCCGGTATCGGCGATGTATCCGCATCACCGGCAGCTGTCGCCGCGGGTGCGCGTGTTCGTGGACTGGCTGGCGGGGCTTTTCGGCCGGTGGGACGCGGGCGCGGCGGGCGATGCACGCGTGGGCTGAGCAGTGACGCCGGGCGGAACTTTCAGGCGTAAAAAACAAAACCCGCGGCATCGTCATGATGGGCGCGGGTTTTTGCTACTGCTTTTTTTACTGAATGAAGCGATGTTCTGGTGCCCAGGGCCGGACTCGAACCGGCACGCCTTGCGGCGGGGGATTTTGAGTCCCCTGCGTCTACCTGTTTCACCACCTGGGCTTGTGGGTGCTTATGGGTAATACGTCGATGTTGCCTTGATATTTCCTCGCGCGGAAGTAACCCAGCGCTGCGGGAAACGCGGATTATGGCTGAAAACGCGTCTCCGGGCAAGTTGCCGGGCGGCCCGCCACGGCCGCGACGGCCCTCAAAGCGTGCGCGAAAACCGCTCCAGCGTCTGCTGGCCGAGATAGCGGTCGAACACCATTGCGATATTGCGCACCAGCATCCGGCCCGCGGGCAGCACATCCAGACGTCGCGCGCCGATCGACACGAGCCCGTCGTCCGCGAACGATTGCAGGTGGGCGAGTTCCGGCGCGAACGTCTCGGTGAAACCGATGCCGTACGTCGCGTCGAATTCGTCGAAACGCAGTTCGAGATTGCACATCAATTGCGTGATGACATCGCGACGCAGGCGGTCGTCGTGCGTCAGACGCACGCCTCGCGTGATCGCGAGGCGATCCGCATCGATCGCTTCGGCCCATGCGGGCAGTTCTTTTTCGTTCTGCGCGTACACATCGCCGACCTTGCCGATCGACGATGCGCCGAAGCCGATCAGATCGCATTCCGCCCGCGTGCTGTAGCCCTGGAAATTGCGATGCAGCGTGCGCTGCGCCTGCGCGCGTGCGAGTTCATCGGAGGGCAGCGCGAAGTGATCCATGCCGATGTACACGTATCCCGCACCGGTCAGACGCTCGACCACGCGACGCAGGATCGCGAGCCGCACTTCCGGCGAGGGCAGCGTTGCCGGGTCCATCTGGCGTTGCATCTTGAAGCGTTGCGGCATGTGCGCGTAGCCGAACACCGATAGCCGGTCGGGCGCGAGCGCGAGCATGGTGTCGAGCGTGTTGCTGAAGCTGTCGACGGTTTGATGCGGCAACCCGTAGATCAGATCGACCCCGATCGAATGGAAACCGTGCGCGCGCGCCGCGTGCATCACGCTGCTGGTCATTTCGAGGGGCTGGATGCGGTTGATGGCCTGCTGCACACGCAGATCGAAGTCCTGCACGCCGAGACTCAAACGGTTGAAGCCCATCGAGCGCAGGTGCGCGACCGTTTCCGGCGAAGCCTCGCGCGGGTCGACCTCGATCGAATATTCACCGTGCGCGTCGGGCGCGAGCTGGAAGTGTTCGCGCGTGGCCGCCATCAGTTCGGCCATTTCGTCGTGCGAGAGAAACGTCGGTGTGCCGCCGCCCCAATGCAGTTGCGACACGACACGCTTCGTATCGAACAACGCCGCCTGCAACGCGACCTCACGTTTCAACCGGTCGAGATAGGGACGCGCATGCGCACGGTTCTTCGTCACGACCTTGTTGCAGCCGCAATAGAAGCAGACGGTGTCGCAAAACGGAATGTGGAAATACAGCGAAAGGTCGGTGCCTGCCGCGCCAGGATCGGCTGCGGCGCGTGTGTAATCGGCCAGGCTGAAATCGTCGCGGAACTGAAGTGCCGTTGGATAGGACGTATACCGTGGGCCGTTTGCGTTGTACTTCGCGAGGAGGTCGGGGCGAAAGAGCGTGTCGGTGTCGGCGGCGGTCATGGAAATGGTGTGATGGCGCGGCGCTGAACGAACCGCGCGCCATCGGCATTCACGAATCGAGGCGCGTCGGACAGCGCGGGCGCCTTGTGGGCGTGGCGTTTCGAACCCGACGAGTGTACGTGAGCGCTCGCGATGAACATTGTGTAAAAAGGTCGCACGCGCGGCGATGGCACAATGCGGGTCGGGCGCATGCTCGCCTCTGTTAGAAGGTTGGTGTTCCAGGAATTTTCGTCGTGATGGTTGCTTCCTTGCAGGTTTCTCCGTTTGCCGTGCCGGACCACGCGTGCCGCCCTGATTGCGGCGCGTGCTGCATCGCGCCTTCGATTTCGAGCCCGATTCCCGGCATGCCGAACGGCAAACCCGCTGGCGTGCGGTGCGTGCAGCTCGGCGACGATCTGCGCTGTGCGATTTTCGGAGCGCCGGAGCGGCCCGCATGCTGCTCCGGGCTACAACCGCAAACGGACATGTGCGGCACGTCGCGCACTGAAGCGCTCGCGTGGCTCACGACGCTCGAAGCCGATACGCAGCCTTCGCGGCCACATCAATCGTTATCGTGAGCGCAGCAAGGCGTGCTGACCCAGACGGCATTCATCCCGATCCGTTGCACGTTCGACATGGTTTCAACAGGAGGTTTCGCATGACTCAAGCCGCCGCGCCAGCGAGGCGCCGGTTCCTGCTCGCCGCGTGCGCCGCGGCTGGCGTCAGCGTTTCGCTGGCCGCGTGTGCCGCATCGACGTTTCCCTTCATTCCGGACCACTACACGTTCTCGCCGCAGCAGGTGCAGGAAGCGGTACAACGCAAGTTTCCGTATCAGCGGACGGTCTCGCAGGTGTTCGATGTCGCGTTGACGAATCCTGTCGTTGGCTTTCTGCCGGACACGAACCGTGTGTCCGTGAAGCTCGATGCGCGGCTGGTGAGCCCGTTCATGCCGCAACCGGTGAACGGTGTATTCACGCTATCGAGTGAGCTTGCGTACGACGCGACGATGCGCGCGGTAGTGCTGAAGCAGCCGACGGTCGACAACGTCACGGTCAGCGGCGACGCGCAGGCCTACACGCAGCAGATCAACGCCGCCGCCGCGCTGCTCGCGACGCAGTTGCTGACCAACTATCCGATCTACACCTTCAAGCCCGAACAGTTGCAATTTGCCGGTGTGAATTACGAACCCGGTACAATCACTATCCTTACAAACGGCATACGCGTGCAGATCGTCGAAAAATGACGGATGCGCGGCCGGCGGGGCCGCGCGACGCTGGCTGGCCCAATCAGAACACCTTCAGAAAAAGGGCCCCGGATGGACTGGATATTGATCTGCAAGGCGCTGGTTCTTGGCGTCGTCGAAGGCTTGACGGAGTTTTTGCCGGTGTCGAGCACCGGGCATCTGATCGTTGCGGGAAGTCTGCTCAACTTCAATCCCCCAGACGCGAAGACGTTCGACGTCGTGATCCAGCTCGGCGCGATTTTCGCGGTGTGCTGGGAGTACCGTCGCAAGATCGGCAGCGTCGTGAGCGGCCTGCCATCGCAGCCCCTCGCGCGGCGCTTCACATTGAACGTGATCGTCGCGACGATTCCCGCGGTCGTGCTCGGTCTGCTGTTCGAAAAAGCGATCAAGGCAGCGCTGTTCTCGCCGGTGCCGGTCGCACTGGCGCTCGTGACCGGCGGTCTCGTGATCCTGTGGGCCGAGGCGCGTCAGCGTGACCGGGGCACCGCGCCGCGCGTGCATTCGGTCGACGATCTCACACCGTTCGATGCGCTCAAGGTCGGCGTCGCGCAGTGCTTCGCGCTGGTGCCGGGCATGTCGCGCTCGGGCTCGACGATCATCGGCGGGATGCTGTTCGGTCTCGACCGGCGCGTTGCCACCGAGTTCTCGTTTTTCCTCGCGATTCCGATCATCTTCGGCGCGACGCTCTACGAGATGGTCAAAAGCTGGCACACGCTGACCGCCGATGCGCTCGGCCTTTTTGCAGTCGGCCTGATCGCCGCGTTCATCAGCGCGTTTGTGTGCGTGCGCTGGCTGTTGCGTTACATCGCGGCGCACGATTTCACGGTATTCGCGTGGTACCGGATCGGCTTTGGTCTGCTGATTTTGCTGATCGGTTATAGCGGCGGGTTGAGCTGGGCCGATTGAGATTGCGCACTTCCATAGCGCACGTTGAATGAAAAAGGACCGCCTGGTGTGGAGCGGTCCTTGTTCATTTTCATGTCCGGCGAAATCCGGCTGCGTTCAACCGCCTGAGCGCCGGCGAAAGACGAGATCCCACACACCGTGCCCGAGCCGCAAACCGCGACGCTCGAATTTCGTCACCGGACGATAGTCCGGACGCGGCGCGTAGCCTTCCGCGGTGTTTTCAAGCGCGGGTTCGGCGCCGAGCACTTCCAGCATCTGTTCGGCGTAGTTCTGCCAGTCGGTGGCGCAGTGCAGGTAGGCGCCCGGCTTGAGCCTCGACACGAGCAGCGCGACGAACTTCGGCTGGATCAGACGGCGCTTGTGATGGCGCGCCTTGTGCCACGGATCGGGGAAGAAGATGTGCACGCCGTCGAGGCTTTCCGGCGCGATCATCTGTTCGAGCACTTCCACCGCATCGTGCTGGATGATGCGGATATTCGACAGCGACTGTTCGCCCATCAGCTTCAGCAGCGCACCGACGCCAGGCTCATGCACTTCGACGCCGAGGAAGTCGTCGCCGGCGCGATGCGCGGCGATCTCCGCGGTCGTCGCGCCCATGCCGAACCCGATCTCCAGCACGCGCGGCGCCTCGCGACCGAACACGATGTTCCAGTCGGGCTGTTCGCCGGAAAACGGCACGACGAAGCGCGGACCGAGCTCGTCCATCGCGCGACGCTGGCCCGTCGAAACGCGCCCCGCACGGGTGACGAAGCTGCGGATGCGACGTAGATGCAGCGCATCGGGCGAGTGTGCGCTGCCGGCTTCGCTGGCTGCGGTTTCGCTGGAGAGATCGTCGGTGGCCTCGGAGGCGGGCGGACGGGTTTCGTTCGGGTCGTGGATCATCGTCGATGACTGCAAGGGTGAAGGCGCCGGGTGCGATGGCCGCATTGGCCGCGCCGTGATACGTCAGCGGGAATATCGACGGTGGTGCGTTTGCCGTCGCCCTGACGAAAAAGCCGCCTTCGATGAGGCGGCTCTCGTGCTGGATTTCCGCTGGAGATCAGCTGAATGTGGAGCGGGCGATGGGAATCGAACCCACGTCTTCAGCTTGGGAAGCTGAGGTAATGGCCATTATACGACGCCCGCAGAGCGCGCTATTTTACGCGGTTTCGCGCGATTCATGCAAACGGGGATTCTGGCGGGTGGGGTGAAAAGTGTATGCACTTCGAAAATTCTTGCTGGATTCGCGAGCGTAGGCGTCGTGTAGTAGATACGCGAAGCTTATTGCACGCGTTCAGTGACCGTCTGTGGCCAATCCTTGAGCCGTTCTTATCAGTGAGGATCCGCCTGTTCATATGCGTCGTGGCGCGACCGCCTTGATCTGGTTTGCTCAAGTTTCGTATGTCCGCCGGGCTCTTTCGCTTCTGAAGTCGGCGTTGCCGGTGAACCCGATGGTACTGGGCTGCCAGTGAAGAATGACTTCCATCCGACGGCGAACGACTGAACTTGAGATGGCGTGGTTTGGGTCAGTTGAGCTAGCCCAAGCAATCCAATCAATACACCGAAGATTGCAAGCCGCTTTTGTAGCTTCGTTTCAAAGGCAGATTCCGCTGCCGTACGCTGCATCCGGCTAATCTCGGCGATTCGGCTTAGTTGATCAACTAATTCCCGGCAAAGTGGCCCGAGAAGCAGTCGATCGCGAATCGCCACGTACAGCGGGCCAACTTCAGTGGTTGCGACGCGAGCCGGCGCTTCGAAGTAGTAGCTGGCCAAAAAACGGGAAATCTCAGCATGCATCGGTTCTGCGCGAATTTCGAGCGAGCCGTTTCGGCATGTTTCTGCGAGATCGTTGATCGCTTCTTCCAGAACACGGTGATACGCCAAGCCCAGCATGTAAGCCGCCAAGGCGCGTCCAGCGCGCTCACCACCCGGCTCAGATGAAAACACAACCATGCCTTTCGCATCAACCGCTGCTTTGAGGCGACCGATATCTTGATAGCAATCTTCCGTCAGCGTAGCGGAGCCACGCAGGAACATGGACATTTCACCAATCGATGTTTCGAACGCGTTGTTCGACCAGACGAAGCGTCCAACTTCCTCGACACGAGAATCAGGTTCGACACATTGGTTGGCGCGTCTCCAGGCAACGCCAACAGCACCGTCTGTCGTATTGTCTATCGGACAGAAACAGAACACGATTGCGCGGTCTGCGTCTGAAAAAAAACGGACTACTGTCGGCTCAGGTGCGCCTATGCGAGTGCTCGTCATCGTTGAACTGTGGACGGGCCGCAAAAAATACTTCCCTTCAAGGGCGGTGCTCAGCTTCAACGTCTTGAGCGGTTGATCTAGCAGATATACGACGCCTTGCACTCTAATCTTTGGGAAAGCGCCGGGGACGGCGCACTTTACTTAAATGTTTCCCCGTTGTTTACGGCATATGCTTAACATTCTGAAGTCACATGAGTGGCTCTTCTATCGGATCTTGATGACAACCTTACCCTTTGCGCGTCCTGTTTCCACGTAAGCCAGAGCCTCGCTGGTTGACTCGAACGGGAAAACCCGATCGATCACGGGCTTTATCGCAGCTGCGTCGATGAGCGTGGCGATCTGGCTTAACTGGTCTCCATCCGCGCGCATGAAAACAAATGAATAGCTGACGTCATGACGTTTCGCCGCTTTTCTGATGCGATAGCTCAGAAAGCGCATCACCGTTTTCAGGAACCAGGAGGCACCCATCTCTTTCGCGAATTCGGGATCGGGCGGACCGGCGATCCCGATGAGTTTGCCACCCGGCCTGAGCACTCGCAGCGACCTCTCGAGGGTATTGCCGCCTTGCGTATCCAGCACCACATCGCAGTCTTTCAGTACGCCGGTAAAGTCATCTTTCCTGTAATCGATGACGATATCCGCACCGAGTTGCTTCACCAATTCCGCATTCCCCGCGCTCGCTGTCGTCGCGACGGTCGCACCCACGTGCTTCGCCAGCTGAATGGCAAAGGTGCCAACGCCGCCGGAGCCGGCGTGTATGAGCACTTTTTGTCCTTTCTTCAACTGCCCTTTTTCGATCAGCGCCTGCCAGGCGGTCAGGCCCACCAACGGGATCGAAGCTGCTTCTTCCATCGTGAGTGCGTTGGGCTTGAGCGCCACGCCGTCTTCCTTGATCGCGATGAATTCCGCGAAAGTACCGATCCGGTCTTTGTGCGGCCGGGCATAGACCTCATCGCCCGGCTTGAAGCGCCGCACGCGTGATCCGACGCGGACAACGACCCCGGCAACATCGTTGCCCAGAATCAGGGGCAAACGGTAAGGCAGAATGAGCTTGAACTCTCCGTCTCTGATTTTGGAATCGAGAGGGTTCACGCCAGCGGCGTGAATCTGGATCAATACGTCATCCTCGCGCGGCTCCGGGACCGGCATATCGCCAGCTCGTACGCCATTCTTGCGTCCATATCGATCGACGACGAATGCCTTCATCACGGTTCCTTGTCAGTTTCTCGTTGCGTCAGGTTGTTTCTCAGGCGGTAGCACGGATGTAGAAGTGCAGACCGGTGGCAACACGGCATGTGTCGACCTCGACGAACATGCCAGCACGTCCTTGTGCTCTGCCGTTTGAACAGGGGGCAGTAACGCCGTCTACGTTGCGAGCCGCAGATCTTTGCGAATACCGGCGTCTACCAGGCCCGCGGGCGCAAATCTGCGTAGCAATCGCAGACGGCCGGCGAGTCCACCGGCTGAATAGCGGAGTTTCGGGCGAGCCGCGAGGGCGGCCTGCAGCACGGTTTCGGCCACAACCTCAGGACCGTCAGCGCCCTCGACCACCTCCTTCACTCGCTTATCCACGGCCGAGCGCACCTCGCGGTACTCGTCGAGGGGGCTGTCGGGCGCCATGAAGTTCGCGTCGAAAGGCGTCTTGATATAGGCAGGCTCAATGACCGATACCCGGATGCCCATCGTGCGCAACTCATGGTCGAGCGACTCCGAATAGCCTGCGACCGCATGCCTGGTGGCGGAATACAGCGCCATATAGGGCATGGGCAGGAAACCCAGCGCAGAGCCGATGTTGATGATGCGGCCGCGACCTTGTTGCCGCATATGGGGTAACACGGCACGCGTCATACGGATAATCCCGAAGAAGTTCGTATCGAAGATTGCGCGGGCCTGGTCAATCGAACTCTCTTCCGCAGCGGCAGGGGCGACGCCGAAGCCAGCGTTGTTCACCAGCAGGTCGATGTGGCCGTGCAGGCGCAGAACTTCCTTGACGGCGGCTTCAACCGATTCCTCGTCAGTCACGTCAAGTGACAGCATTTCGAACGTCTGCTGGCCGGCTTGTGCACCACGCCGACTGGTGCCATAGACCTTGTATCCGGCCTTCGCAAGCCGCCTTGCCGTGGCTTCGCCGATTCCTGACGAGGCGCCCGTGACGAGCGCTATTCTGGTTTCCATGATGTCCTTCCGATATTGAGGGATGTCTTTACGTGACTGGTCGGGCATTCATTTTTTTAAAATATGATTGTCATCATATTTTTGATCCAGCGAAAACCAGCACCGGGCCGACGGGATTCATGCATCAGTGGGCGCGAGTTGTTTCAATGTTGCTTCGAGAAAATTTTCCGACAGCCTGGAGTCGTCAACGGCACGCGCCAGCACCATGGTGCCAACCATGGTGGCCACCATCACAAGTGCCTGTTCGTGCGCGCCCGGCTGGCCCCAATCGGGCAACTGACGCGCCACGACATCGATCATCTCCTTGATGCGGCGGGTGGCTGCGCGCCGCACCGCCGGCGCCTGGCGCGGCATTTCCGAGCCAAGAGCGGAGACTGGGCAGCCAGTCTCAATATTTTCACAATGCTCCTTCGACAGATAGGCGCGCACCATTGACGGCAACGCCTGCTCTGGCGACACGGAGGCGGCGATCTGCTCCGACAGGGCCACGGCTTCAGCGCCGGCGCGGTCAGCCGCTTCGGCAAGCAGCACCTCGCGCGATGGAAAGTGCGCATAGAAGCCGCCATGCGTCAGACCGGCCTCCTTCATGATGTCGGCCACTCCCGTGCCGTCGTAACCGCTGCGCCGAATCGCGCGCGCGGCAACCTCGACGATGCGTTCGTGCGTGATTTCCTTACGGCTGACGGTTTTCCGATTGACTGGCTGCCTCTTCATGATGAACATCATATAGCATTTCGGCGTATTTCTCTGTGCGGAGCAATGTCGATGGAGATCGATGCGCCACCCAGACAACGCCGAGCAGTGCAACCAGCGTAGGACGCAGAACCCGAACCCGGTGTCTGCCTGGCGGTGGTCCTGGCAAGTGTTACCGTCGTCATGTCATCCAGCATCCGTGGCCGGCGATTGAACTTGCGGTAAAGACTGTGCCGAGACCGGGCGAGGGGGATCGCTGGCGATCACCCGGTCGAATGTCGATCTGGACTGGCGCGTGGCGCGATTCCCGATGATGAAGAACGGCAGGCCGCGCACGAACCCGCTATCGAGTCGCGCGGCGGCAGGTGCATGTCGTAACGACTATTGACGGTTGGCACCGGAACCGTCAGCTATCAAGATCGTGGGAGACTTCGCAATCAGATCCCAAACAGCGTCAGCGAAACAGCCGCACGCGTTACCACCATCAACAGCACCTGCACGATCACGAACAGCAGGATCGGCGAGAGATCGATCCCACCCAGTTGCGGCACGAACCGGCGCAGCGGATTCAGAAACGGCGCAGTCAGCTGATACAGGATCGGCATGGCCGGCGAACGCGGATTGAGCCACGACAGCAACGCCATCAGGATCGTCAGCCAGATGATCAGGTTGAGCGCCCACTTGATCATCGTCAGCAGCGCGACGATCAGGAGCGTCGGCATCAGGCCGAGCGGATCGACGCCCGCGAGCCACACCATCGCGACCACATAGATCACCGCCGCGATGAGGGCCGCGATGAGGCTGGCCCAGTCGATGCTGCGGGTGCTGGGAATGATCCGCCTCAACGGCAGCACGATCCAGTTCGTGACCTGCAACACGGCGTTCGACACCGGGTTGTACGGCGGCATGCGGACAACCTGCAGCCAGGCACGCAACAGCAGCGCCGCGCCGAACAGGGTGAAAACGGTATTGAGCAGAAAACGGGCGATATCGCCGACCATCTCGTGTCCTTTCCTTCTTTAGTTATTCGTAGCGGCCGCACGTGGCGAGCCGGCTTCATCAGGCAACTGTTGTATTCGAACCAGTGCGTGCAGATGGTGCGCATGGACGCGCACCCTGATCCCGCTGCATTCGCGCCGGTCGTCACATTATCACGGCTTACGGGCCGCCTGCGATCCCTGGCCGGTCAGCCGGTCGAGCGAACGGGCAAGCGAGTTTTCCACGACGGTATCGATTGCGTCGATCGCGGCTGGTGGTACCGGCCGGCGGCGCGCCAGCGCGACCGCGCGGCGCGTCATCAGCGCGTAGAGCGCAGCGTGGTCGCCGCCGAGTCCTTCGAGTAGCGCAAGCTGCTTTTCGACGACGCTGGTATCGCCACGCGAAACCGGTCCGGCCAGCGCACCCGGCAAGCCCTTGTCGCCGGCGGTCTGGATCGTGCCGGCGAGCATCGGCAGCACGGCGCGCAACGCGTCGTCTTCGTTGAAACCGAGCGTGCGCCACAGTTCGACGCACTCCGCGAGGCCGCACAACGCGAAGCTCGCCGCGTAGTGCGCGGCCGCGTGATACAGCATGCGGCCGCCCGGTGGAATCGAGAGCGGATGGCAGCGCAGCGCGCCCGCCAGTGCGACGAGCGCGTCCTTCAGCGCGCCGTCGGCTTCGATCGAGACGGAACATCCGGCGATGCGCTCGATATCTGCGAGGTTTCCGCCGAACAGGTACAGTGGATGAAAGCCACCGATCAAAGCGCCCTGATCGCGTGCCGGCGCCAGCAGATCGACGGGCGAAGCGCCGCTGCAATGCACGAGCGCCCATGCACCGGAGCAGCCCTGCGCAGCGGAATCGAAGCGCACTGTGTGGGCTGTCGTACCGATACTGTCATCAGGGACGGCTAAAAAGACGATATCGGCTGCGTCGACAACCTGCTGCGGGTGGTCGTACGCGGCGCAATGCCCGATCTGACCTGCAAGCGTCTGCGCGGAATCGCGCGAGCGGCTTGCGATTGCGGTGACCGGATAGCCGGCGCGCGAGAAGCCGTGCGCGAGACAGTGCGCGAGCCGGCCCGCACCGACGAAGCCCAGACGCGGCAATGGGGGCAGAGACATGATTTTCAGCTCCGGACAGAACAATGACGGAACGGCGAGTATCGCATTCATCACGACGCCGGCTCGCGTCGGCACCTTGCCAGCAAAGGACGTGAACCGGTTTCATGCGCGCCGGGCATTCTTCAGATCAGTACGTGGCGAATATGACAGGCCGTCGTATGTATCTGACAGGGGATTGCCGTCGGGTCCGAAAACTGCTCACAATGAATCCGTACATCAGATTTTCCGGCAGTCCCCGTTGTTGTTTCTTCTGTAGCGCAGCCAGATTTTCGGGAGGTACACGATGAGTATTTTTTCTTACCGAAAGCACTTGCGGTTTCTGACACACTCACAGCGGCGCCGCTGGTGGGATCAAAAGAAGCGGCTGACACCACGCGTACAGATTAGCGGCGCTTATGTACCACCCAGCGTCTCACGGGAATTTACGTATGTGAAGGTCGGTTGACGACACGCTGACTTCGAACCGGTGCCCGGCGTTTCTGCCGGGCACTTTGCGTTTACGGCCATCGCGCGGCCACCGCGCGAACGAAAATCGATGCGCGAAGGCAACGGAATCGTGCGGCAGCTGCAGCGAATTTGTAATTAAACATTACCGATGTGACCGGTAAGCTTGCAACGCGACCGGTAAAAATGTCGCCGGTCATGATCGACGTGCCGCAAACCCTTGATTTTCGAAAGGGAAGCGGACATATGTATGACGTGAGGCACGCAGGCGCTCTGCGCGTTTGCATCCGTCATTGCAATTTGCAACAAATACCCCCGACGCTGCGAAGCCTTTTTCGATACATTGAACTGTAAGGGCTGAGCCCGTCATGCGACCACGCCATAGGGGCGGGGGCGCCAGGAGAAATAGAAGTGAAAAAGATCGTCCCGTTTATCGTTGCTACCGCGCTTGGCGCGGGGCTTGTGACTGCTGCTGAAGCACACGTGTCAATCGGTGTCGGTATCGGCATTCCAGCCTATCCGGTCTACTCCGCGCCGCCGCCCGTGTACTATTCGCCCCCGCCGGTTGTGTATGCGCCGCCGCCCGTGGTCTATGCGCCGCCGCCGGTTGTCGTCGGTGGATATTATGGATACGGCCGGCCTTACTATCATCACGGCTATTACCGCCGTGGTTACTACGGCCCGCGTTACTGATACCGCACACGTGCCGCCCCACGCGATATGATGTGAGCGCGGCTCTACGGTGAGGTTTCGTGAACGGCGCAACGCCGGCTTGAACGCCGCGTTGCGCCGTTTTCATATGCGCATCGGCCGGTCGATATAGCGACACGCGCTTCGCGTTCCAAAACACGATCGAAGCTGGGACAATGGGCGCCTGTGCAACCAACCACGCCCCGCGTCCTTCCGCCGATGCAAGCGCTTCCTGTTCCAACCTATGACGATGTCGTCGACGCCGCCGCGCGTATCGAAGGCATCGCGCACCGCACACCTGTTCTCACGTCGACTACCGCGAACGAGCGCACAGGTGCGTCGATCTTCTTCAAATGCGAAAACCTGCAGCGCATGGGCGCGTTCAAGTTTCGTGGCGCGTACAACGCGATTTCGCACTTCGATGCAGAACAGCGCAAAGCTGGCGTCCTGACGTTCTCGTCGGGCAATCACGCACAGGCGATTGCGTTGTCCGCGCGTCTGGCTGGCATTCACGCAACGATCATCATGCCGCACGACGCGCCTGCCGCGAAGGTCGCGGCCACCAGAGGATATGGCGGCGAAGTGATCGTCTACGACCGGTACAAGGAAGATCGTGAAGCGATCGGCCGCCGGCTCGCCGAAGAGCGCGGCATGACGTTGATTCCACCGTACGATCATCCGCACGTGATGGCCGGGCAGGGCACGGCCGTCAAGGAACTGATCGAGGAAACAGGCCCGCTCGACATGCTGTTCGTGTGTCTGGGCGGCGGCGGTCTGCTGTCGGGCAGCGCGCTTTCCGCCGCGGCATTGAGCCCGCAATGCCAGATCACCGGCGTCGAGCCGGAGGCGGGCAACGATGGCCAGCAATCGCTCGCACGTGGTGAACGCGTGCGCATCGATGTGCCGAAGACGATCGCCGATGGCGCCGCCACGCAGCAACTCGGCGTCTATACGTTCGAAGTGATTCAGCGCCTCGTGCAACAGATCGTGACGGTCAGCGACGCGCAGCTTGTCGACGCGATGCGCTTTTTCGCGCAGCGGATGAAGATCGTGGTCGAACCGACCGGGTGTCTTGCCGCAGCGGCGGTGCTCAATGGCATCGTGCCCGTGAAGGGCAGGCGCGTAGGCGTCGTGATCAGCGGCGGCAACGTCGATCTCGAACGGCTCGGCCAGTTTCTCGGTTAACCGGCCTCGTGCCCTGTTCAGAAAAGGCGAGCCCACGGCTCGCTTTTTCCGTTGCTAACCGGCCGCCATGCTGCTGGTGTGCACGATCAGATCGCGATATCCGTTCACGATCACGCTGTACGAGAAGTACGCGAAGAGCAGTGCCGACAGCACATGACATGCGCGCAGCAAACCCGAGCCTGCGCGTTTGCGTCCGTGGCTCGCGAGCCCGCAGATAAACACGTTCCAGCACAACCCGCCGAGGAAAAAGCCGCCGAGAAAAACCGGCGCGGTGGTCACGGTCGTCGCACCGGCCCTGGCGATCAGCGCACCGCCCACCGCCGCAAACCACAGGATCGCCGACGGCGACGAGATTGCGAGCAACGTGCCGCGCATGAACCCGCGCCACGCGCTGAGATGCGGTGCGTTCGCATCGGACTCGCCTTCGACCGGCGGCGCTGAAGCAGGGAAGAGCGCTTCGCGCGCCATCTTCCACGTGAGGAACAGCAGGATGGCCGCACCGCCGATCCACACGATCCATCGCACCGATTCGAACTGAAGCAACGCCGCCATGCCGGCGAGCGCAAGCGCTGCATAGATCAGATCGCCGAAACACGAGCCGAGCCCGAGCCAGAAGCCGGGTTTGAATCCGTGCGACAACGTCAGCGAAATAATCGCGACGTTGACGAGACCGATATCGAGGCACAGCGAAAGAGACAGAAAAAACCCGTCCGACAACATTGATAACGCGTGCATCCCTGCCCTTTCCCCGTATTGTTCCTGTCCCACGTCTTCCAGCGACCGTAGGCGAAGTACCGTGTCCGCCGTTAGAGACCGCTTCTTGTCTGTTGTGCCGCGCCGGCTTCAGAGGCCGAGTTCCTGCCACATCGCATCGATGCGCTTCTTGACCGCGTCGTCCATCGCGATGGGGCGGCCCCATTCCCGGTCGGTTTCGCCGGGCCATTTATTGGTCGCATCGAGTCCCATCTTCGAACCGAGCCCCGCAACCGGCGACGCGAAATCCAGATAGTCGATCGGTGTGCGATCGACGAGCACCGTATCGCGCGAAGGGTCGATGCGCGTGGTGATCGCCCAGATCACTTCTTTCCAGTCGCGGATGTTCACGTCTTCATCCACCACGACGATGAACTTCGTATACATGAACTGTCGCAGGAAGCTCCACACGCCGAACATCACCCGTTTGGCATGTCCCGGGTAGCTCTTCTTCATCTGGACGATGGCCATCCGGTAGCTGCATCCTTCGGGCGGCAGATAGAAGTCGGTGATCTCGGTGAACTGCTTCTGCAGGAGCGGCACGAACACTTCGTTGAGCGCGACGCCGAGCACAGCGGGCTCGTCAGGCGGCTTGCCGGTATAGGTCGAATGGTAGATGGCGTCGCGACGCATCGTGATGCGCTCGACGGTAAACACCGGGAACCATTCCTGTTCGTTGTAGTAGCCGGTGTGATCGCCGTACGGACCTTCGAGTGCATGCTCGTAAGCGGCGGAAGCGCCCTTCGACGGACGCGGCGGCGCGCCGGCCGGCGCCGCTTCGGGCGTGCCGGCTTGCGGGTGGATAAAGCCTTCGAGCACGATCTCGGCGCGTGCCGGCACCTGTAGCGTGTCGACGCCGGGCGTGATGCACTTCGCGAGTTCCGTGCGGCCGCCGCGCAGCAATCCTGCGAACTGGTATTCGGAGAGCGTGTCCGGCACCGGCGTCACCGCGCCGAGAATCGTGGCCGGATCGGCGCCAAGCACGACCGCGACCGGATACGGCTTGCCCGGGTTCCGCAGCGCGAACTCGCGGAAATCGAGCGCGCCGCCCCGATGCGCGAGCCAGCGCATGATCAGCTTGTTGCGGCCGATCAGTTGCTGCCGGTAAATACCGAGGTTTTGCCGCGTCTTGTTCGGACCGCGTGTGACGGTCAGTCCCCACGTGATGAGCGGACCGGCGTCGCCGGGCCAGCAGGTCTGGATCGGCAGCTTCGCGAGATCGACGTCGTCGCCTTCCCAGACGATTTCCTGGCAGGGCGGTGAACTGACGGTCTTCGGCGCCATATCCCAGACGGCCCTGGCCAGCGAGAGCAGTTTGCCGGCGTCTTTCAGCCCCCTGGGCGGCTCCGGCTCCTTGAGGGCGGACAGAAGGCGCCCGACGTCGCGCAACGACTCCAGCGCGGCGCTATCGCCGTTTTCAGCGCCGGCATCGATGCCCATGCCGAGCGCCACGCGCCGCGGCGTGCCGAACAGGTTACCTAGAACAGGAAACGCGTGCTGCCGGGTGCTTTCAAACAGCAACGCAGGACCGCCGGTGCGCAGCACGCGATCGCAGATTTCCGTCATTTCGAGAACGGGCGAGATGTGCTGCGGAACGCGGCGAAGCTCGCCGAGCGTCTCGAGGCGACCGACGAAGTCGCGCAGGTCTTTGTATTTCATCGGGTCCTGATCAGGGGCGGCGGCACGCCGCAAGGTGAGGACACGGCAGGCAATCGCCGCGCCAGATCGATTGTCGATTTTACCTGCGTTGGCCAGCGCACGTTGAAGGGCAAATTTGTGACTGCCCGGAAACGCGCTCGCTGCGCGGTTTAGAGGTCACTGAACACCGTTCATTATTACAATTAGTTATAGATTTGACTATTCATAGTGTTGACGATCTATAAAACCCTGCTAGAATCCGTCCACATTGGTTGCAGGGTTTGCACGTTTTAACCATTACCCCCGGTCTTCTGACGCAACGCGTCGCCGTTTGCCGATCCCTGCTCGGTACTTCACGGTCTTGTCTGTTTTCCTCGCCGGCGCCTTTTTCGCGCTGGTTTTTTCGTGTGGGAGCCTCCGCCCGCATGCTGCAAACAGCATGCCGCCGGAACTTTAGATGGGCTCCCCGAACGGTGTATGCCGTTTTCCCGACGCCGCTGCCGCCCCGACCAGAGCGCGCGGCGTCTTGATTCTGCGAATGGCTGTACGTCGGCTTGCCGGCGCGTTCGCCGCTTCATGCAAATTGGGAGATCTGAATGAACGCCTGGTTATCGTGGCGTCCCGACGAGCGTCTCGCGCAGGTTATGCGCGGTGCATTGCGACGTGGGACACGTATGAGTCATCACCTGTTCAGCATTGTCGGTGGTTTTGCCGTCGTGCTGGCACTGGCCTTGTGGCTGATGCCCACCTGGCGCGGCACTCTCGCCGCAAAGCTGATGCCGGTTATTTCCGCTGCAGTGAAGGCGGGTCCGGCCCGTCTGCTGCAAGGCAACCCGCTGCCGTCGTTTGGGCCCGCAACCGGCCAGTCCGACGACAGCCTGTCTTCAAATCAGGCAGTCAGCGTCGACACCGGCAGCAACGGTACGACCGCCAACACCAGTTATGACGGTGCCTTCGATGGCAGCGGCACGGCTGGCCTCAGCGCCGTGGCGCTGAACGGCCTCGATCCGCGTACGTTGCCGACGGTCGGCTCGCTCGCCCGCCTGATTCCGACGCAGCGCGTCTCCGCCGATGCACGCGACGATCGCGTGCTGGTCTCGACCCGCGAGCAGGATCTGGTCGCGTCGTATCTGTCGCGCCGTTATCGCGTCGCTCAGGAGCCCGTCAGCGAGCTCGTGAAGGCCGCGTTCGACACCGGTCGCGAAGTCGGTCTCGATCCGCTGTTGCTGCTGGCTGTCATGGCCATCGAATCCGGTTTCAATCCGTATGCGGAAAGCGGCGTCGGCGCGCAAGGTTTGATGCAGGTCATGTCGAAGGTGCATTCCGACAAGTTCGAGTACTTTGGTGGCCAGAGCGCCGCGCTCGAGCCGTTGACCAACATCAAGGTCGGCGCACTCGTGCTGAAGGATTGCGTGGCGCGCGGCGGTTCGCTGCCGGGCGGACTGCGTCTGTATGTCGGCTCGACGTCGCAGGATGACGGCGGTTATGGCGCCAAGGTAATGGCCGAGCGCGCCCGTCTGCGTGACGTGGCGCGTGGCCGCAAGGTGCCGGTCAACGCACCGCAGGCACCGACCACGACTACCGCATCGACGACGCTGGCTCCGGCCGCGACAACCGCTTCGACGAAGCGCGTACAGGTGACGCTCGACGGCGGGCATCCGCTGACGACGGCCAGGGTCACGACGCCTGCATCGCACGACAAGACGCCGATGCAGGATGACGCAAGTTCCAGCGCGACGAAGCATGTTGCTTCGTCGGAACTGGGCGCCTGATACGTCGCTTGATATGCATTAGATCCGCCAGCGCAGGCTGGGGCGGGCAAGAAAAAGGGCACCTCCTGGAGGTGCCCTTTTTCGTTGCTGCGCGCTTCCCGACGGAGCCCGTGAGGTCAGCCCGGCGTCGGGGTCAGCGATTGAACAACCGGCCGAGCCGCTCGACAGCTTCTTCGAGCTTCGCATACGCTGTCGCATAGGAGAGCCGGATATAGGAGTGCGGCGCGTGCAATCCGAAGTCCATCCCGGGGACCAGCACGACGCCTGCGTCGTGCAGCATCGCCCGGGTGAGCGCGGCGCTGTCGCTCGCGGCGGGGTGGGCGACGTGCGTGCAGTCGGCGTACACATAGAACGCGCCGTCCGGCATCACCGGTACCGAGAAGCCGAGCGACTCGAGCGCGGGCGCGATGAAATCGCGGCGCCGTTTGAATTCGAGGCGACGGCCTTCGTAGATCCTGATCGTGTCGGGTTCGAAGCAGGCGAGTGCGGCATGCTGCGCCAGCGCCGACGCGCAGATAAACAGGTTCTGAGCGAGCTTTTCCAGCGGGCCGACCAGCGCCGGCGGTACGACAAGCCAGCCCAGCCGCCAGCCGGTCATGTTGAAGTACTTCGAGAAGCTGTTGACGGTAATGACGTCGTCGCCGAAAGACAGCGCCGACACCGGCGGCGCGTCGTAACTCAAGCCCTGATAGATTTCATCGACGATCGTAAAGCCGCCGCGCTTGCGGACCGCCTTCACGATGCGTTCGAGTTCGGCAGGTTCGATCGATGTACCGGTCGGGTTCGACGGCGACGCGAGCAGCACGCCGCGCGTGCGATCGTTCCACAGGCGTTCGACGTCGGCCGCGGTTAGCTGGAAGCGCTCCGCGGGGCCGCTCGGCACGAGTACAGCCCGACCTTCGGCAGCGGCGACGAAATGCCGGTTGCAGGGATAAGACGGATCGGGCATCAGCACTTCGTCATCGCGATCGACGAGCGCCGCGCATGCGAGCAGCAACGCCGCCGACGCGCCCGCCGTGACCACGATGCGTGCAGGATCGACGGTAATGCCATAAACCTGCTGGTAATGCGCGGCGATCGCCTCGCGCAACGCAGGCAGACCGAGCGCGTTCGTGTATTGGGTGACGCCGCGCCGCAGCGCGCTGGTGGCGGCCTCGATGACCGGTTCCGGCGCGGTGAAATCGGGCTCGCCGATTCCCATGTGAATGATGTCGCGCCCCTGGCGCTCCAGCAATGCGGCCTCTTTGGCCAGCTCCATCACATAAAACGGCTGGATGGCGTCGACGCGGGCGGCAAGCCGCACCAGTGGTTCAGACAGAGTGTTCATGCGGATACATTCAGTTTCCCAGTGTCGCGACCGGCCGGCGCGGCCCGGGTCGAATCGGGCTGCACGCGTTCCGGCCTCGCTGGATCAGTGCTTGCGGGCGGCCTGTGTCTCGGCGGCGCGCAGTTGTACCGACAGCTTGTCCAGCACGCCATTGACGTACTTGTAGCCGTCCGCGCCACCGAACGTCTTGGCAAGTTCGACGGCTTCGTTGATAACCACGCGATATGGAATATCGACGTGATTCTTCAGTTCGAACGCAGCGACCAGCAGTACCGCGCGTTCGACCGGCGAGAGCTGGTCGATCGGACGGTCGAGGCACGGCATCAGGTCGATCGACAGTGCTTCCGAGTCGCGGATGACGCCGCTCAGCAACGCCTCCAGATGCGCGTGGTCGGCCTTGTCGTAACCTTGCGCGCCGCGCAGCTGCGCGTCGATTTCACCGATAGGCGAGCCCGACAGCAGCCACTGGTAGAGACCTTGCGTGGCCAGTTCGCGGGAACGTCGGCGAGCGCTCTTCATGCCCGTTCCTCTTCGTCTTCCTCGTCTTCATCTTCGTCGTCATCGCCGCCGAGCTGTTCGAGCGCAACCGAGAGGTTTGCCATTTCGACGGCGACACGCGCTGCGTCGCGACCCTTTTCGGTCATGCGCGCGACGGCCTGTTCGTCCGTTTCGGTCGTGAGGACCGCGTTGGCGACGGGAATGCCGAAGTCGAGGCCGATGCGCGTGATGCCGGCGCCGCTTTCGTTCGACACGAGTTCGAAGTGATACGTCTCGCCGCGCACGACAGCGCCGAGCGCGATCAGCGCATCGAACTGGCCGCTCTCCGCCAGCTTTTGCAGCGCGAGCGGGATTTCCAGTGCGCCCGGCACGGTGACGAGCAGCACGTCTTCACCGGTGACGCCGAGGCGTTCGAGTTCTTCGATGCAGGCGTCAGCGAGGCCGTTGCAAACGGGTTCGTTAAAGCGCGACTGCACGATGCCGACGCGCAGGCCGTCACCGTCGAGATTCGGTTGATATTGTCCGATTTCCATTTGAGGTCCGTAGTGTTTGGGATGAACGCGTGTGAGCGGTGAGTTTCCGGATATCAGGCCTGGATGTCCTGCGAGGCCGGGGCGCCAGGCGGGCACGCCGCGATGGCGCCTGGCATGGGCACGAAGCACGTGACTTCGAGGCCATAACCCGACATCGTGCCCAGCTTGCGCGGGTTCGACAGCACCTGCATCTTGCCGACACCCAGTTCGCGCAGGATCTGCGCGCCGATGCCGTACGTCTTGAAATCGACCGGACGGCGCTTGAGTGCCTCAGCACGTTCCTTTTCGTCGAACGCCTTGAAGACGTCGATCAGATGATCCTTCGAGTCGCCACAGTTGAGCAGCACCACCACGCCGAGATCGCGTTCGGCGATTTCCTTCATGGCGGCGTCGAGCGTCCATGAGTGAGTGGATGCGCCCACTTCCAGCAGATCCAGTACCGACAGCGGTTCGTGAACGCGCACCGGGGTTTCGCGATCCGGCGAGGGCGTGCCGCGCACCAGCGCGATATGCGGCGAGCCGCTAGGCTGGTCGAGATACATCACCGCGCGGAACGGGCCGTGCGCGGTTTGCATCGTGCGCTCGCAGATGCGCTCGACGATCGATTCGGTGCGGCTACGGTAATGGATCAGGTCGGCGATCGTGCCGATCTTCAGGTTGTGCTCCTGCGCGAACGCGATGAGGTCGGGCAGACGCGCCATCGTGCCGTCGTCCTTGATGATCTCGCAGATCACCGCGGCGGGCGTGAGGCCCGCGAGCGCCGTGAAATCGCAACCGGCTTCGGTGTGACCGGCGCGCACCAGTACGCCGCCGGGCTGCGCCATGATCGGGAACACGTGGCCGGGCTGCACGATGTGCTCGGCGCGGGCGTCATGCGCGACGGCCGCCGCGATCGTGCGGGCGCGGTCGGCGGCGGAAATGCCGGTTGTCACGCCTTCGGCCGCCTCGATGCTGACCGTGAACGCCGTGCCGTACTGCGTGCCGTTGCGGTATGTCATGAGCGGCAGGTTGAGCTGCTTGCAGCGCTCCTGCGTCAACGTCAGACAGATCAGCCCACGGCCGTAACGGGCCATGAAATTGATCGCTTCCGGTGTGACGAATTCGGCGGCGATCACGAGATCGCCCTCGTTTTCGCGGTCTTCTTCGTCGACGAGAATCACCATCCGGCCGGCCTTCAGTTCGGCGATGATCTCAAGAGTGGAGGCGAGCGTCATGTTGGCGAGATTGTCAGGAAAGCGCGTATTTTACGCCACGCGAGCCCCCGCGTCGCTTCGGCCGGACGGGCCAGGCCATCTGGCCGGGTTTACACGGGGCACGCACGTGTCACCTGGCCATCCGGCTGACTGCCGCCGGTACTCGCACGGCTTTATTCTCGAACCTGGAAATCGGGGAGGGGATTACGTATGTGCGCCGGAATTTGCAGCGCCGGGTCGGTTGAGCACCTGGCCGGGTTCGCGCCAGTTGGGCTCGCTGCCCATGAACCGGTCGAAGTATGCGATCGCGAGGCTGGGCTCCTCGACGATGTTTTCGCGAAACGACTGCCACACGTCGCGGTGCGAGAGCGCGTCGGCCGGCTGGACCTCCAGCGCGCACTCTTCGCGCATCACGTGTTTGAGCGTGCCGATGCAGAACCAGGTGAGCAGGTAGCCTGCCGGCCACCAGCTGGCGATATCGTTCGCCGTGGGTTGCAGGTGCGGGGAGGGCTCCGTGCTCACGTGAACGGCTTTGTCGCGCAGCAGGTCGCGCAGCAGCACGCCGAAGGCGAACTGGAAGTAGTCGGGTGCATTCCGCCGGCGGTAGCCGGCGTGGTGCGAGATCACGTCGAGCCACGCGAAAAACGCGCTGGTGAACTGGCGCTCGTCGATTTCGATGCGCACGCCGTGCCGCTCGCGATATTCGTCGCAGCATTGCTGCAACAACTGGCGGCAGGGCGTGAGCTTCCGCACGTGGTCCCACGTGCCGGATTCCCGCGGGTGAATGCTACTGATCGGCTGGCCCATCAAGGCTCCCGTGCACGCGCGCAAGGATTGCGCACGCAGGTTTCAGCAAAGATGCGTGACGACATGTTCGATTTCGTCGCTCAATGCATCGAGCGGTTCGCGTTCCTTCAGCGCGCGGCGGAACGCGGCTTCGCGCGCGCCGGTCACGTCGGCGAAAAACCGGATTACGGCGTCCGGTTCGGTCACGAGCCCGGTGGGGCAGAGGTCTTTCGCGAGCGAGGCGATCGTCAGCATCAGGAATACGTATGCGTTCGGCTCGGTCACGAGCCACCAGGGCGCGCTCGCATCGGGAAGGACATCGAAGCGCGTACTGCGGATCGGCTGCTGGTCGATCAGCGAGAGGACGAGTTGCGCGCCCACGCGGCACAGCGTGCTACGCGAAGTCGCGGTATCGGCGCAAACCTGGGTCAACTGCGTACCGGGCGCGTGGCGCGACGCGTTCATGGCCTCGAACGCGCTGCTGATGCGATGTTCGAAGATGAGCACGTCGGTGGCGCCGCATTGCATGATCATGCGTTTGGCTGCCGCGTAATACGTCGTCGAAAACTTGCGCAACGTTTTCGCCTGATTGCCCGACTGGCTGAGATAGCCCGTCAGTGCATCGAGCGGAACCGGAGATTTCCAGTGATCCTGGAGCGGCGGCATGGCGTGGCCGGCAAACGACTCGGCAGTTTCGATCAGGCCATCCGCGAGTTGCGCGACGGATTCCAGCGAGAGATGCGAGGGCGCCCTGGAAGTTTGCGTGGCAGGCGAGCGCGTGGTGACGGTGGCAGGCCGGTCGCTCTTGATCGGCCCGGGCACATTGCGTGCCGCATAACGAAGCTGACGCGCACAGTCTCTCAGTGCGAGCCCCAGTTGGCTGATGTCGCGGCTAAGGTGCTGCGGCAAGGGCGATTTCGACTCCATGGGCGTCTCTGGGTTGCAACATTTGAAGTTAAGATAGCACAAGTGTTCAGTCGCAAGACTGACTTTATTCATCATAGGAGCCGAGCTTGGCGAAAGCGAGTATTGCCCCTGAGGCGATCGAAAGCGACGAGCAGAATCCCGCGCGCCGGCTGCGGCTGCGCGCGGCGTGGATGTACTTTGTCGAGGAGATGACGCAGAACGAAATCGCCCTGAAACTCGGTGTCGGGCGCGTGACGGTGGTGCGGTTGCTCGCCGCCGCGCGCGAGCGCAACGAGGTGAAGATTTCGATCGGCGACCGTCTCGCCGAATGCGTCGAGGCCGAGCGTCTGCTTGAAAAGCGCTTCGGGGTCGAGGAGGTCATCGTCGTGCCGCTGTCGTCGCGGGGCGCGGATGCGACCGGCCCGGTGAGCGCGGCGACGGGCGCCTATGTATCGTCGCTCGTGCGGCCCAACATGCGTATTGGCGTGGGCTGGGGGCGCACGCTCGTCAGTTCGCTCGCGTTCATGAACGAGTGCACGGTCGAAGACGTCTCGGTGGTGTCGCTGCTCGGCGGCATCATGAAGGCGCGCAAGTTCAATCCGGCCGAATTCGCGTGGCGCTTTGCTTCGCTGTATCAGGCGGACTGCTACCTGATGACCGCGCCGCTTGTCGTCGACAGCGCGGCCACGCGCGAAACCCTGATCGAGCGCTGCGGGCTCGGCGATATCTTCGAGCTCGCGAAATCGCTGGATGCAGTCGTGCTTGGCGCGGCGGGGACGGGTCCGGACGCGACGGCGCACCTGTCGAAGTTCATCAGCAATGCGGATCGCGCGTCGGTCATCAAGGCGGGCGCGGTCGGTGACCTGCTGTTCAACTTTTTCGACGCGAACGGCGAGCTTGTCGACCATCCGATCAACGAACGCGTGATGTCGGTGCCGCTCGACATCATCAAGAAAGTGCCGGTGCGCGTGCTGGCAGCGGGCGGCGCGAACAAGGTGCAGGCACTGGCCGGCGCCCTGAAGCTGCTGAAACCCACGGTGCTCATCACCGACGAGTACACCGCAAAAGACGTACTCAAGCTCGCAGGCCCGGGCGGAATCGTCTGATTCGCATCTGAAGGCCGTGCAGGCGCCTGGCCATGCTGCCGGCTGGCCGGCTTCTGGAGCCGACGCCTTGGGGTCGAGCCCCGCCGGACCGTTTTCGCGCCTTGGGATGCGGGAGGGTCGTCGCAGTTGAACGGTCCTGCGTTTCCCGAACCGGCCGGTCGCATCTTTCTTGCCGCTCCACAGCGCGGAAATAGCGCGGAGCGCGCCTCCAGACACGCTTGACGCGGCGCATCCCCATCAGCTTCCCATTCCCGCGCGGCGCACCTGCGCACACGCCCGCCCAGCGCACCCATCCGCGCGGATGAACCGCCGGCGAGGCGCTCGCGTCCCGCATCCATCGGCATCAGCCGGCTGTCCCATCAGGCACATCCCTGTGCCCTCACGCCCCCATTTCATCCTGGTCCCTCTACGTCGGGTCCAGGGTAAGTCCCACCCCAAAAAACTCCGTTTTCCTCCAGTCTGCTCTTGGTCTTTTTATGAACATACTGCTATTCTGAAATACATAAGTTCTGTCGTGGCTGTAACAGACGAAAGTCCTCGAACACTTCCCGCGCGTTTCGCGCGCAGCATTTGTGGAGACATGCTCATGCACAACATCACCCCCAGCGGCCTCGCCGCCGACCTCGAAAAGCGCGCCGCGTCTGGCCGCCCAATCCGTATCGGTCTGATCGGCAGCGGCGAGATGGGCACGGATATCGTGACCCAGGTCCGGCAGATGCACGGCCTCGAAATCGGCGCGATCGCCGAGTTGCGTACCGAGGCGGCGTGCGCGGCGGTGAAGGTCGCGAACGGCGCCGACGAGGGCTATCGCGTCGTCGATACGCAAAGCGCGTTGACGCAGGCGATCGAAGCCGGCCACATCGCGATCACCCAGGACGTGAATGCGGTGTGCACGAGCGAGCAGATCGACGTCGTCATCGACGCGACCGGCAAGCCCGCGGTTGGCGCGCAGATCGGTCTCGTCGCGATGGAGCACGGCAAGCATCTGGTGATGATGAACGTCGAGGCGGACGTGACGATCGGCGCGTATCTGCGTCGCGAGGCGGAGCGGCTTGGCGTCGTGTATTCGCTGGGCGCCGGCGACGAACCCAGCTCGACCATCGAGCTGATCCAGTTCGTGAGCGCGCTTGGCTATCCGATCGTCGCGGCCGGCAAGGGCAAGAACAATCCGCTCAACATCGAAGCGACGCCGGACGCCTACATGGAAGAGGCGCGTCGCCGCAACATGAACCCGCGCATGCTCGTGGAATTCGTCGACGGCTCGAAGACGGCCGTCGAGATGGCCGCGATCGGCAACGCGACCGGACTCACGCCGGACGTGCCGGGCATGCACGGGCCGTCCGCGACGCTCGACCAGCTGCACAAGGTGCTGTGCCCGGTGGAAGACGGCGGCATTCTTTCGCGCAAGGGCGTGGTCGATTACACGATCGGCAAGGGTGTGGCGCCGGGTGTGTTCGTCGTCGCCGAGATGGCGCATCCGCGGCTGCGCGAGCGCATGGAAGACCTGCGTCTCGGCGAGGGGCCGTACTACACGTTCTATCGCCCGTATCACCTGACGAGCCTCGAAGTGCCGCTGACGTGCGCGCGCGTCGTGCTCTACGGCCGCGCCGACATGGAGCCGCTACCGGTGCCGGTCGTCGAGGTCTGCGCGGTCGCGAAGAAGGATCTGCAGCCGGGCGAGCGGCTCGATGCGATCGGTGAATACACGTATCGCGCGTGGGCGATGTCGGTGGGCGATGCGCGCGCGCAGGACGCGGTGCCGTGCGGGCTGATCGAGAACGGCCGCGTCACGCAGCCGGTCCGTCGCGGCGAGTTGCTCACGTATCGCAACTGCGCGGTTGATGCCACGTCGCAGATCGTCGCGCTGCGTCGTCGTCAGGATGAGATGGTGTTCGGCAAGGCCGCCGCCGCGGCCTGAGCTTCGATCACGCAGCAGCCATTTTGCATGGGGCCGGAGCAGGTGCCTTGCATGGGACCGGAGTAAGAGCTTTGCATGGGATCAGAGTAAGTGCTTTGCATGGGACCGGAGTAAGACGCTAAAGCGTCAACTCCGGTCGACAGCTAAAGCGCTAACTCTGATCGACAGCTAAAGCGCGAACTCCGGTCGACCGCAAGCGACTTGCATGGGACCGGAGTAACGCGCTAAAGCGCGAACTCCGGTCGAC
>NZ_CAJQZB010000032.1:0-77189 GCF_907164545.1 Paraburkholderia gardini
GCTTTAGCGCCTTACTCTGGTCCCATGCAACTTGTTGCGGTCGACCAGAGTTGGCGCTTTAGTGCCTTACTCTGGTCCCATGCAACTTGTTGCGGTCGACCAGAGTTGGCGCTTTAGTGCCTTACTCTGGTCCCATGCAAGTCGAGATCGCGGCATGCCAGGCAACGCCGCAGCGTACTTGCGCTATTCGAAAAAAGGCATAATACAGCCTCGCCGGTGTCCCTCGGGACCTAAGAGGGAACACAGATCGACTGTGGCTGCCCCCGCAACTGTATGCAGCGAGTCCGCGCCTCACCTGTGCCACTGGTTCGACCGGGAAGGCCGGCGCGGACCACGACCTGCGAGCCAGGAGACCTGCCGGTGAGACCTGTTCGTGCCAGCCAACGTCGGGCGGGGTGTACCGATGCCGCAGCATCTCCTCCATGACGAGGCGCTCGGGCCGTCGCGCGACGCACAACCCGGTGATCTCTTGAACCACGTTACGTCTGCCTTCGCTTCCACTGCATCGCTGCGCCCTTCGGCTTGCCCGGGGCTGTGGCGCATCGTGCAGGCACGCGACGGCGGTCTGTGCAGAATCAGGCTGCCGTGCGGTGAACTGCGCGCGGATCAGGCGCTCGCTATCGCGGATGCTGCAAAGCGGCACACGTCCGGCGTAATCGAAGTGACGAACCGCGCGAACCTGCAACTACGCGGCGTACGCACCGGCGAGGAAAACGCGCTAACAGGCCGGCTGCTCGACGCAGGATCAGGACCACAAGCGCCACGCGACGCTCACGAAACGAACCCGGTCGCGCGCGACGATCTTCGCAATCTGATGGTGAGCCCGCTTGCAGGGCGCGATCCGCACGCGCTCTTCGACATTACGTCGCTTGCTGCGCAGATACTTTCGCTTCTGCAAACCGATCCGCGATTCACGGCGCTTTCGCCCAAATTCGCGTTGATGCTCGACGGTGGCGAACGTCTTGCCATGCTCGACCATCCGCACGATATCTGGCTTGCTGCAGTGCGGGATCGCAAGGACGTGCGGTTTGCCTTTGGGCTTGCGGGGTGTCCGCCTGTCTTGCATACATCCCGGCATACGGCGTCCGGTACTGTCTTGCCTCATCAGGTTCCCGCGCTCGTCGCCGCGTTGCTGCATACGTTTCTGGATCTCGCCGCGCCTGACGACTCGCGCATGCGCGATGTGCTGGCCGCGCACGGCATCGCGGCCTTCATGGAGCAGGTGCAGGCGCGAGTCGATTTCACTCTTGCGAATGATTTTCACGTTGACACCTGGCGTCGCTTGCCGGCTCAGGTGTCACTCAGACTCGGATCGCATTCGCAAGACGGTGCGAATCTCTCTTACGTGGGCGCTCAACCGGTGCTCGGCCGTCTCGACTTTAAAACGCTGCAGGCGCTCGCCCGGCTTGCCATCGATGCCGGCAGCACAACGCTTCGCATGACGCCGTGGCAAGGCATCATCATTCCGGACGTTCCCGACGACAAAGCATCGCAAGTGTTAAAGCGACTTGAGTCGATTGGACTCGTCACGGATGCCGCCAATCCGCTGGCACATGTCATCGCCTGCACCGGTTCGCAAGGCTGCGTGAAAGGCATGGCCGACACCAAGGCCGACGCCCTTCTTCTCGCGGCCCGCCTGCCGGTCGGTGTCGATGTTCATTTCAGCGGTTGCCCGCGCTCCTGCGCGGCGGCGCATTGCGCGCCGTGGACGCTGCTTGCCGTGGCGCCCGCCCGCTACGACCTTTTTCGACGCGACGGCACACCTGGTTTTGGCGCGCCCGTCGCACGCAATCTGACGATCGATCAGGCGGCCGATACGCTCGAACGCCTGACCCGGAGTTCATTCGATGCTTGATTACATTCGCGACGGTCGGGAAATCTATCGCAGGTCTTTCGCCACGATCCGCGCCGAGGCCGACCTGCGTCACATTCCCGCCAACCTCGAAAAGCTGGCCGTGCGCGTGATTCACGCGTGCGGCATGGTCGACGTCGTCGACGATCTGCAGTTTTCCGCCGGCGCGGGCGCCGCCGGACGCGCGGCGCTGCTGCGCGGCGCACCGGTGCTATGCGACGCGCGCATGGTCGCCGAAGGCATCACGCGCGCGCGTCTGCCGGCCGACAATCCGGTCATCTGCACGCTGGGCGATCCCGGCGTGGCACCGATGGCGCTCACGCTGCACAACACGCGCTCGGCCGCCGCACTCGAACTGTGGCGACCGCATATCGAAGGCAGCGTCGTCGTGATCGGCAACGCGCCCACGGCGCTCTTCTATCTGCTCGAAATGCTCGACGCCGGTGCGCCAAAACCCGCGTTGATCCTCGGCTTTCCGGTGGGTTTCGTCGGCGCGATGGAATCGAAGGCGATGCTCGCGCAGAACAGTCGCGGCGTGCCGTTCGTGATCGTCGCGGGACGGCGTGGCGGTAGCGCCATGGCCGCGGCAGCCGTGAACGCCCTCGCTTCGGAGGAAGAATAAATGACGGTGCGTGGACGTCTTTTTGGACTCGGTGTAGGACCTGGCGACCCGGAGCTGATCACACTGAAAGCGGTGCGTCTGCTGAAGGACGCGCCCGTCGTCGCGTACTTCGTGGCCAAAGGAAAAAAGGGCAACGCGTTCGGGATCATCGAGATGCATCTGGACGAAGCGCAGGAACGCCTGCCGCTCGTCTACCCCGTGACGACCGAAACGCTCGCGCCGCCGCTTTCGTATGAAACCGTGATCGCCGACTTCTACGACACCGCCGCCGACATCATCGCTCGCCATCTCGATGTGGGCCGCGATGTCGCGGTGATCTGCGAGGGCGATCCGTTTTTCTACGGCTCGTATATGTATCTGCATGACCGTCTGGCGCCCCGCTTCGAAGCGCAAGTGGTGCCCGGCGTATGTTCGATGCTGGGCGGGGCGGCGATACTCGGCTCGCCGCTCGTCTATCGCAACCAGACGCTTTCCGTGCTGTCGGGCGTGCTGCCGGAAGACGAACTGAAACGACGGCTCGCCGACGCAGACGCCGCGGTCGTGATGAAACTCGGCCGCAATTTCGACAAGGTGCGGCGCGTGCTGTGCGAACTCGGCCTTGAAAAGCGTGCGCTTTACGTCGAGCGCGCCACGATGACAAACCAGCGGATCGTGCCACTCGCTGAAGTCGATCCGATGGCGTCGCCCTATTTCTCGCTGCTCGTCGTGCCGGGTGAAAAATGGCGTGGATGAATTCAACCGCGCCCGCCATCGTGATTCTCGGCGCCGGCGCACTCGACACGGCGCGACGCATAGCGGCGTGCTATCCCGGCGCGCAGGTTCACGGGCTTGCAGGACGTGTCGAGGCGGACATCGCCTACAGCGAACTCAGCGCCCATCTGCGAGAGTTGTACACGCGCGGCACGCCGCTCGTCGCGTTGTGCGCAGCGGGCATCGTGATTCGCTGCCTCGCACCGCTGCTTTCGGACAAAGGCGCGGAGCCGCCCGTACTGGCCGTGGCCGAAGACGGCAGCGCGGTCGTGCCGTTGCTGGGCGGTCTGGCCGGCGTGAACCGGATGGCCCGCGAAATCGCCGACGCGCTGAACATCGCGCCCGCCATCACGACGAGCGGCGAGCTGCGTTTCGGCACATGCGTGCTGAATCCGCCCGACGGGTACGCGCTTTCGAGTCTTGCCCAGGGCAAGCGCTTCGTATCGGACCTGCTCGCGGGCGAAAGTACGCGCATCGAAGGCGAAGCGCCCTGGCTCGACGACGCGCAGTTGCCGCGCTCATCCAACGCACGGCTCGCCATACGCGTCACGCCGCAAGCATGGAACGGCAGCGCGGACGAGTTGCTGATCCATCCACGCAGCGTCATCGCCGCGATCGGTGGTCTTGATGGCGACATCGTCGGGCATGTGCAGGATGCGTTGAGCGCAAACGGGATCGCAGCGCTCTCGCTGGCTGCGCTGCTCGCGCCCATGGAGCGCGCAGGGGAACTCGCGCTGACCGAAGCAGCCGCAGCGCTCGGCGTGGCGCTCCGTTTTGTCGCCATGCCCACCACCGGCAACAACGAACAGAAACCGCACACGCTCCTGGCCCCGGCGATGCGTGTGCCGCACGACATTCTGGCCGGCGATTCGCCGGTTGCGCTGGCGATCGCGCGCGCCCCGGTCGATCCCTTTTCCGTCGGGCAGACACGTGGGCGACTAAGCGTCATCGGTCTCGGCCCGGGCGATGCGCGCCTGATGGTGCCCGCCGCACGCGAGGCGCTCGACGCGGCCACCGATGTGCTCGGCTACGAAACCTACGTGACGATGGCCGGCCCGTTCCGCGCGGACCAGCGCGTACACGGCACCGACAACCGCGAAGAGATGCAGCGCGCGCGTCACGCATTCGAACTGGCCGCCCAGGGATGTTCGGTCGTGATGGTGTCGTCCGGCGACCCCGGCGTGTTCGCAATGGCCGCCGCCGTGCTGGAGGCGCTTCACGAATCGGGCAACGCACGCTGGGCCAGCGTCGAACTCGAAATCCTGCCGGGTGTATCGGCGGCCATGGCGACGGCCGCGCAGGCCGGGGCGCCGCTCGGTCACGATTTCTGCATGCTGTCGCTTTCCGATAATCTCAAGCCGTGGGATGTCATTGAAAATCGCCTGAGACACGCCGCCGGGGCCGATCTCGTGATGGCTTTCTATAATCCGGTTTCGCGCGCGCGCCCCTGGCAACTCGACAAGGCGCTCGATATCGTTCGCGAATTCCGTTCGCCTGAGACAACGGTCGTGCTGGGAAGAAACGTCGGCAGACCCGGCGGCCAGGTACGCCACACGTCGCTTGGAGCGCTTCGCAGTGAAATGGTCGATATGCGGACGATGGTGATTATCGGATCATCGCTTACACGCGCGTTTTCGGTGAATGGCGGGGTGGAATGGGCTTATACGCCAAGGTGGTATCGCCAGGGTTAAGAAGTTGCATCCAGTGCTATTAACCGATGCACAACAGGTATCCAGTTCGATTATTGCCTGTAATAATGGAGGTTCTTAAGTCTTCAATTAAAGTTTTATTTTGCCGGGCCGTATACGGCCGTTAAGAACCCGAAACGAGGTGGTCGGTATATGGCGTCAAACGAACTGGCAGAAGAAGAATCGGTCGTCGCACCCGAACTGGCGTTTAAGCCCAGTGATGTTCCTTTAGCCACACCGCTGTCGTGGCCCATTGTCGATCAGGACGGCGCCCTGTTGCGTGAACGCGGCGCATCGATTGCCAACGAGGACGAACGCCGTTTTCTCTTCGCGCATTTCAAGCCTCGCCGCAAGGAGACGACGGTTGCGGGCGCAACGTCCGCGCAGCCTGAAAGCGAAACCCCGCTGCCCTCGTCGCTTCCCGAAATGCATTTGCCGATCGGCGCGCTGCTCGGCGTGCGTTCGCTGATCGGCATGGGCCGCCCGATGCATCCCGCCCGCGTGATCGGCTTCGCGCCGAACCAGGTGCTGTTCATCACGCCGCCGGCCGCGAACGGCAAGGCCGCGCCGATCGAGCTCAACGAAAACCTCGACATCGTCGCGATTGCGAGCCAGGCGGTTTACCGCTTTACGTGTACCGTCGAAGCGCTCTGCAGCAATCCCTTTCATTACATTGTGTTGTCGAAACCCGGCGCGATCCGCCGGCTGCGCGAACGGCGCTCGATCCGCGTGCGCGCGCATCTGGCCGTTCGCCACGGCACCGAAGCGAATGAAGCCTGGGACGGCGTGGGTCTCGCGGACGGCGTCAGCGTGCTGGGTCTGTCACTCGCGACGACGAGCGCGCTGGGGCGCATAGGTGAGCGGCTGCGTCTGTCGTTCTGGGTCACATCGGGCGAGATCCAAACGTTGATCGAAACGCGCGCGGTGATCCGCAATCTGCAAGCTCACGAGAAGCACAAGGAACTGGTCGCGCACGGCCTCGAGTTCGATGTGCTGGAACCGTCGATGCAGACCGCGCTCAAAGCGTTCGTGTTCGACCGTCAGGACGATGTGTACATCTGGAGCAGCATGACGCGTGCGTGAACCGAACCTGATCGCGTCCAGCGGAAATCACGATGCGATCAGATCTTCCGGTGTACAGCACAGTGCATCCCAGGCGCGCGCGATCTGTTCGCAACGGCCAAGCCTCACGGCACCACGTTCGAAATCGACGCACACGATCTGATCGGCAAACACCGGACGCACGGGCAGGTCGCTGCTGCGTCCATCCGATAGCAGCCACAGCCAGCGCTGCTGTCCCGGCTTGCCGCGCGCGGCGCGCTCAAGGACGTGAGCCGCCCGCGACACGCCGAGCGCAAGTGGCGTCCCTCCTCCTCCACCCACTGGCTGTAGCCAGCGCTCGTTCCACCAGCGTGGCACCGCGGGCCCGAACCGTACGTCGGCACGCGCACCGCCGAAACACACCAGCGCGGTTTCGGCGCGCGCAGTGGACGCCTGATCGAACATCGCGACAAGCAGGCCCTTTGCCAGCGCAAGCTGCTGGCCCGACATCATCGAGCCGGAACAGTCGAGAACGAAACAGTGCAGCACGCCGCCCTTCGACGCTTCGCGCCTGAAGCGCACGTGCGCGCGTGCGAGCGGCTCACGCCGTTTCGCCGCGAGCGTCGACGGCCAGTCGATACGTCTGCCGGGTTTTGAGCCCCGCGTGCCAGCGCCTGCTGTATGTGGCCATCGAACGCCGCTGATCGATCCAGCGGCGGCGCCTGATCGATGGCTCAGCGTTTTTTTGCAGGTAACGGAATGACGCCTTTGACGCGCATCGTACCGGCTGCCTCCGGCGGCAGTTGTCCCCAATCGCCTTCGCTGCCGGTTTTGCGTTCCGCCTGGGACGTCTGCGGAAATTCGTGCATTTCCTGTTGCGCAGGCGGCGATGACGATTGTGGCGCATGCGTATCCGCATCGCGATTCACGCGGCGGTGCCGCAACACCGCTTCCGCCACACGATCGACATGTTCGACCGTGATCGCCGCGGCCCCTTCCAGCGCTGCCAGCGCACGTGCTGCGCGCAGCATGACGATATCCGCGCGCATCCCGTCGACAGCGGCATCGATACATACACGGCTGACGTGCCCGTGCACCGTATCGTCGAACGCAAGTTGCGGCAGCCGTTCACGCGCGGCGTGAATACGCTGCACATAAGCTGCCTGTTGTGTCGCGTAGCTCGCGCGAAAGGTGTCCGGGTCAGCGTCAAACGCAAGGCGCGCCTTGACGATCGCTTGCCGCACCTTCGAATCGAAGCAGTTTTCGAGTTCCACCATCAAACCGAACCGGTCGATAAGTTGTGGGCGCAACTCGCCTTCCTGCGGATTCATCGTGCCGATCAGCACGAAGCTCGCCGCGTGACTATGCGAAACGCCATCGCGCTCAACCGTGTTCACGCCGCTCGCGGCTGCATCGAGCAGCGCATCCACAAGCGCGTCTGGCAACAGGTTGACCTCGTCGACATACAGCACGCCGCGATGCGCTTTTGCAAGCAGACCCGGCGAAAACTTCACCGAGCCGTCGCGCAGCGCGGTTTCGATATCCAGTGTGCCGATCAGACGCTCTTCGCTGGCACCCAGCGGCAGCGTGACGAGTTGCCCCTCGGGCAGCAATTCGGCGAGAGCCCGGGCGGTCGTCGACTTCGCGGTGCCACGCGGGCCGCTCACCAGCACGCCGCCGAGTCCCGGATCGATTGCCGCAAGCAATAGCGCCTGCTGCAACGGCGCCTGCCCGATCAACGCCGCGAACGGAAACGTGGTGCGGGCGGTTGACGACGACGCGATGCCGCCGCCGGGCAAATCCGTCGATGCGTTCATGTTCGTGTTCCTTCGAGTTGCTGTTCGCTTGCCAGCAGATGCTGCTCGATCTGCGCGCGATAGTCGCCCGGGTTTTGCCACAGGCCGCGCTGCACCGCTTCGAGCAGACGCTCGCAGATGCCATGCAGCGCGTGCGGATTGTGCTTCGCGAGAAAATCCCGCGTCGCGCTATCGTTCAGGTAGGCGTCGGTGACGAGCGCGTACTGGTGATCCGAAATCACGCGTGCCGTCGCATCGAAACCGTAAAGATAGTCGACGGTGGCGGCGATTTCCGCGGCGCCCTTGTAGCCATGACGCTTCACGCCGTCCAGCCATTTCGGATTCACCACGCGTGAGCGGATCACCCGCGCGATTTCTTCATGCAACGTGCGGATGCGCGGTGCAGCCGGATTGCTGTGATCGGCGTGATAGATATGCGGCTGCGTACCCGCGAGATGCCGGACAGCCGCGACCATGCCGCCCTGGAACTGGTAGTAGTCGTTCGAATCGAGTACGTCGTGTTCGCGATTGTCCTGATTCTGAAGCACGACATCCAGCGCCGCGAGACGTGTACCGAAGACCTCGCGCGCGTCCTCACCCGCGCTCTTCTGCGCGTACGCATAGCCGCCCCATGCCCGATACGCTTCGGCCAGATCCGCGTCGGTCTGCCATTGCCGTGTGTCGATCATCTCCTGCAGACCCGCGCCATACGAACCGGGCTTCGCGCTGAAAACGCGCCAGCCGGCGCGGCGGCGCGCTTCGGCTGCATCCATGCCGCGCGCCATCAACGCCTCTTTTTCGCGCAGCACGCGAACGCGGACGGGATTCATTTCCTCGGGTTCGTCGAGTTCGGCGACAGCCTGCACGGCCGCGTCGAACAGATGCATCACGTTGGCGAACGCATCGCGAAAGAAGCCCGATACGCGCAAGGTCACGTCGATACGTGGGCGATCGAACGCCTCGATCGGCATGATCTCGAAGTCGGTCACACGATGGCTGCCTGGCGCCCACCGGGGTCGAACGCCGAGCAATGCCAGCGCCTGCGCGATGTCGTCGCCGCCGGTGCGCATCGTCGCGGTGCCCCACACCGACAGGCCGATCGCACGCGGATAGTCGCCGTGTTCCTGCACGTGGCGCTCGATCAGCTGCTGCGCCGATTTCAGGCCCAACGTCCACGCCGACTGGGTCGGCACGGCACGTGTGTCGACCGAATAGAAGTTACGGCCGGTCGGCAGCACGTCGGGACGACCACGCGAAGGTGAGCCGCTCGGGCCCGGCGGCACGAAGCGGCCCTCAAGCCCGCGCCCCAGTTGCAGCATTTCCTGCGGTCCACAGGCATCGAGCCGCGGCAGGATGTCGTTTCGCAGACGCTCGATCACACGTTCCGCCTGAGGCAACGTACCGGCTTGATATACCGCTCCAGCCTGCAACGCGCTCCCGCCTGCAATATCGTTCAGCAATGCCGACGCCAGTAATTCGAGCCGTTCGCGCGTGTCGCCGTTATGCCGCCACGGCGCGTCGCTGACCTGCTGAAGGACGTCGGGGCGCGCGCCTTCCCATGTCGCTGCCCAGTCCGCTGTCAAAGGATCGAAGAGATGATCCATCTGCAGATCGCGCGCGAGCGCATCGATCAGCCCTGCCTTCTCGCGCTGTCCGTCCCCCACCGGAAAACGGCCGAGCGCAAGCAGCGTATCGCGTCGCTGAACGCCTCGCGGCGACTGTCCAAACGTGTGCAAGCCATCGCGAATCTGCGCTTCCTTCAATTCGCACAGGTACGCATCGGCGCGCGTGAGCAGCGCGTCTTCCGCATCCAGGCCGTCGGGCAGACCGAGACTCAGCTCCTCGTGCAGACGATGCGTGATGATCGTTTCGAGAATGGTCCGCCGCAGCAGTTTCGAGCGACGTGGATCGACCATCAACGCTTCATAGTATTCGTCGACCTGGCGTTCGAGATCCTGCAACGGGCCGTAGCTCTCCGCACGCGTGAGGGGTGGCATCAGATGATCGATGATGACCGCCTGCGTGCGCCGCTTCGCCTGGCTGCCCTCGCCCGGGTCGTTGACGATAAACGGATACAGATGCGGCATCGGCCCGAGAATGAGATCGGGCCAGCAGGTGTCGCTGAGCGCGACGCTCTTGCCCGGCAGCCATTCCAGGTTGCCGTGCTTGCCGACATGCACGACCGCGTCGATACCGAACTGGTGACGCAGCCAGAAATAGAACGCCAGATACGCATGCGGCGGCACGAGATCGGCGTCGTGATAGCTGGCGTAATCGCCGCCTTCGCGCGAGCGCGCCGGCTGGATGCCGATGAACACATGCGCGCAACGCCAGCCCGCGATCATGAAGCGGCCACGCCGCAGCGACGGGTCCTGATCGGGCGTGCCCCATCGTGCGTTCAACGCGTCGCGTACCTCAGCGGGCAACTGCTGGAAATGCGTCAGATAGTCGTCGAGCGCAAGGCTTTGCAGTGCCGGGCGCAGGTCGCGCACCACCGGGTCGTTCGTCACGCCTTCAGTAAGCGTACGCATCAGGGCATCGCCATCGACGGGAATATCGTCAACCTTATAGCCGTGCTCACGCAACATCGAAAGAATGCCGACAACGGACGCAGGCGTGTCGAGCCCCACGCCATTGCCGATGCGCCCTTCGCTTACGGGATAATTCGCGAGAATCAGCGCGAGCTTCTTGTCCGCGTTGTCGATACGCCGCAGCCTGCACCAGCGTCGGCTCAACTCCGCGAGAAACGCGACGCGCCCGTGATCGGGCTGATAACGCACGACGTCGACTTCAGTGTGCGGACACCGATACGCAAGCCCCTTGAAACTGATGGCCCGCGTGATGATGCGGCCGTCCACTTCGGGCAGCGCGATATGCATCGCGATATCGCGCGAATTGAGGCCCTGATTGTCCTTGAGCCAGTCGTCGCGATTGCCGCCGCTCAGGATCACCTGCATCACGGGCGCGTCGCCCGCAAGCGCGAGCGGTTCGGGATCGTCAATCGCCGACGCGGCGAATGCAGTGGTGTTAAGTACCAGCGCCACGTCATGTCGCGCGCACAATTGCTGCACCATGTCGCGGCTGACGTTGTCCTTCAGCGATGTGATCGCGAGTGGCAACGGATTAAGACCCTGTGCATGGAGCGCGTCGATCAGTGCATCGAACACAGCGGTGTTCGCCGCCTGTAGATGCGCGCGATAAAAGAGAATCGCGACGACAGGTGCATTGCCATGCCAGCGTGCCTGCCAGTCTTCGATCGTCGGGACGTCGCGCGACGGATGGTAAAGCGATGCGGCGGGCAACGGTTGCGCAAGCGACGGCTCTTCGCCCCAGCCCAGCGCATGATGCGCGATACAACGCAGAAAACGCTCCGCATTCCGCGGGCCGCCCTCGCGAAGATAGCGCCATAGCTGATGACATAGCGCGGCATCGGCCGTGCTGCGTGCAAGCAGATTCGGGTCTTCCTGCAGGTCGCCTGAGAACATCGCCAGCACCTGCTGCCTGCGTTCGGCGAGCGCGACCACCTGTTCGATGCCGTAAGGCCAGTACGCCTCGCCGCCCAGATGATCGACGATCACCACCTTCGCGTACTGCAATACGTCCTCGACGTAGAAATCGACCGACGCCGGTTGCCTGAGAAACGTCACGTTCGCGAGCCGCAGGCTCGGAAAATCAGCGCCCAGCCGCGGAAATACGCTCGCGAGCAGCGATAGCGTGGTGTCGGCCGAACTGAGCACCACGATGTCCGCGGGACGCTGATCGATCCGGATAACGCCCGCCGTATCGTCGACGAAACCGCCGGGCGTGGTGCGCAGCAGATGCATGTCGTTTTACGCCTGTTGCGTCGTGCCGTGGGGCACGGCATTCATCGCGACGTCGAATGCCTGCTGCAACGTTTTCCGGTCGAGGTCTTCGCCGATCAGCACGAAACGGCTCGCGCGTGGTTCGTCCGCCTGCCAGCGCCGGTCGAAATAGCTGTCGAAGCGCCGGCCCACGCCCTGAATCACGAGACGCATCGCAGCGCCCGGCAATGCCGCGAAACCTTTGACGCGATAGATCGTGTGGCTCTCGACCAGGCTTTGCAACGCCGCGATGGTCGCTTCACGCGAGGCAACATTTGCCGCAACCACGACGGAATCGAATTCGTCGTGGTGATGATCGGCGTCGTCGGCCGAACCGTGATGATCGTGACGCAGATGGATCGACTCTTCGGAAGCCGACTGAAGACCCAGCAGCGCATGAAGGTCGAGTTGCCCCATGTGCGCGCGCACCACCTTCACCTGCGACGGGATTTCCTCACGGATGAGGGCCTCGACCTCGCGTTGCTTCGATTCGTCGAGCAGGTCGGTCTTGTTGAGAATCACCAGATCCGCTGCGGACAACTGGTCTTCGAACAGTTCGTGCAGCGGCGATTCGTGATCGAGATTCGGATCGGCCTTGCGCTGCGCGTCGACGGCCAGTGGGTTTTCCGCGAATTGTCCACTTGCTACGGCAGGACCGTCGACCACGGTGACGACTGCGTCGACCGTAAAGCTGTTCTTGATCTGCGGCCAGTTGAATGCCTTGACCAGCGGCTTGGGCAACGCGAGGCCGGACGTTTCGATCAGCACGTGATCGATCTGGTCGCGACGCTCGACGAGTTTTTCCATGACCGGGAAAAACTCTTCCTGCACGGTGCAGCAAAGGCAGCCGTTGGCGAGTTCATACAATTGACCTTCCGCCTCGCTGCCATCTTCATTGCAGCCGATGCCGCAACCCTTGAGGATTTCGCCGTCGATGCCGAGCTCGCCGAATTCGTTGACGATCACCGCAACGCGAAGGCCGCCTGCATGTTGAAGAATGTGCCGCAGCAACGTGGTCTTGCCGCTGCCGAGGAAGCCCGTAACGATCGTGACGGGAATCTTGCGCGTCTGCATCCTGACTCCAGGGGGTGGACAGTTGAAGTAGATGGGGACGAAAAACGGGTTGCCCGGAATGACTGGACAATCGAAGAAAGCATGGACGATACGCCGCATCCCCGCGGCATTTGCCTGTTTTTCTCGGGCCGGTATCCGGGCTGACGAAATCGCCGCTTCACCTTCCCGCGCATTCGACACGTTGCGCAGTGGACAGATAGTTGCACGTCGTGACATGCATCTATTGAAGCCGGCCTGGCATTGCGTGTGCGCAATGCCTTCGCTTACCGTTGCGGGGGCAGCACAGGTTGGCCCGATCCGTGCAGGAAGGGCTCCCTGTTTCCCGTTTAACTGCGCGCACGGAGCGTGCGCGCGAGCACCAGAGTGCGTGCGAGTGTAGGCTTCGACGGTGGCGACGTCAAGAAAAGGACTATGCGTACGGGTGCGTGCTCGGGGGGGCTTTGGCGAGGCTTTTCAGGCCCGGCGCGCAATACTCATGTACATGTAACCTCTCGAAGCCGAGTCACGTTTCAGTCATCTGCACCAGACCTGGTTAATTCATCAAGTCTGCTCTTTGTGATTCGGGTCATGCAATCCCAAAAGGTGATATAGCGCATGGAGGCTTCGCCCAGCATATAAGTTTCATAATAACAGCCACTCTCACGATATTGCGCCCAAATTTCTTGTGATTTTACGAAATACGGCAACGCCAACGGTTCACCATCTGCCTTAAGAGACTTGTCATTCTCCACTATTTCCGATCGGAGAGCCTTAAGCTTTTTTTCGAGATTCCTGTTCGCGCGCTCATAATTTCTGTGAGCGCATTCTGAAATGTCCATTGTTCCTGCATGCTCGCCAATTTCGCACAATTTAGAAATTTCAGAAGAGGTAAACCCCGAGAAATACATCGACGAAGGTTCAAACTTCCTGTAATCGAATTCACCAGAATAGATTGTTTTCGCCGATGCAGCTATCGACAAGACGCAAGGAAACAGACTGATAATTTTTTTAATGTTGTGCATCGTATATTCCTGCTTTGAATAGTCTCGCCTCGCTTTCGCGTCTCTGGCGCAATCTGGGATTACGGGCATGGAACCTGCAGATAAAGGCGGGCATCATCTCGTAATGCCCGTGATTGACTTCATCGGCCAGCTCTCTCACAGCACCGCCTGCACCGGCATTAAATACAACGCTTACCATGGCATCGTATTCGTACTGAAAAAGCGGGACCATTACGAGCGAATTCAATCTACTTTGTACTTGCTGCAAGTCGTGCCTCAGTAGGTCTCTTGCACGTTCTAAAGATATTATTTGGCCGACGTGCAGATTATCATTCGGCAAAACGAGGTGCCCGCATCCGACCGTAGGGTTGCCTTGGTCATCAAGGTAGACTTGCAAAATCATCCCGTCCATCACCTGAGCGTCTATATGAGTATGGTTCGAGTAGAAGATACGCGTCATGCCGTTCATTCTTCCGCTTTCCCATTCACCCAAAAAGGAAAGACACTGATTTGACGCCCGCCACGGTTTGCATAGTCTGTCCGTAGCTACCGTTACGCACGAATCTGAATTGGTGTTTGTTACCACGTTTGCAAGTGCATCCGGCATTAGATCTCCCTTTTGTGACCGAGATAAATCCGGATAGATTGCGCGCCTTTTGTTTGATATCGCTCAGTGCGTCCCTGTGAATCAGTTACGCTGTGCCTCAGCTCACCCGAAGGCATGCGAACTGTGTAATAGGTGCTCGTGAGAGGCGTTCCCTTTGCATCAACAAGCGTGAATTGTTCATCGTGCTGCGCCGCTCCAGCCTGCGCTGTCGCGGGATTCGCCTCACGTATCACCAGCGCTGCCGCTTCCTGGGACGTGAAGGACATCGTCATACCGCGCTCGGCATAGAAAACCGGCGGCGGGCTGCAATCGCAGATGTTGATATCACCGCTCAAGGCCCATTGCTTTCCGTTGGGGCCGGTTCCGGGCCTGCGCGGTCCCTTCGGTGCGATGAAACCCTCGCGTTTGCAGGCAGTGCAATACGTTTTCATGTAAAGCGTGGCGATTTGTACGCAGGGTGGCGGATTGGAACACGTAACGCCCTCTAACCCTTCCGTGATCACGGCGCTCCCACCCCGATCCCCTTTGGCAAGAAAATAGCGAATCATGCAGCCTCACTCCCGCGCTGCATTTCGGCTTCCGTTACCGGTTCGTAGGTACGGGGATGCGCGCCTCCTTCGCGTTCCGGACTGTCCGAAATCGTATCGCCGTTATCGAGCGTGCTACCAACGTAGGCGAACTGCGCATAAGCCCGATTGGCTTTCATGGAAAGCCCACTCGTAATGCGCGCCGTCGAGCCATCCGGGTAGCAAACCAGGTCACCGATCTGACCGACGTCAATATCGCCGCTGAGGCTGCGCCATTTGCCGCTTACTTCGCGCAGGACGCCGCCGCGCGCGGTGGTCGAACCGCGCAGCGCAAAACGCCAGCACGGCTCGTCAGGCGGCGGCACATAGGACGGATCGAACAGGCCTTCGGGTTTCTCACCCGCGGCAACGAACAGGCCGGACGTTCCATCATCCCAAGGCGTGAAGACGATGCGGTCCCCGTTGCTCAGATGACTGCCGACAAGCGCAAGGCATTTGCCGTCATAAGACGATCGACTGCCTGATCCGTCAACAATAGCGGCTTCGCTTCCATCGCAATAGGTGACAACATCACCTACGCGCGCGACGTACAGACCGCAAATGGACAGCCCGGACGTTGCGTGTGTTACATAGCCGCCGCGCTCCGTGCGTGCTCCAACCGTTGCGAATGCGTACGTGGTGCCTTCACGTTTCTGTTGCTCCATTCTGGATCGTCCTTTTTAAAATTGAAGGGAACTACGTCAGACTCGTGATTCGGGGAAAGGTCGGACATCCCCCGATGAGTGCCGGAGTGCGCAGGCCTTTTTCCTGAACCAGTTGCCAATATCGTTAACTGATCATCCAAATATAATAAGGTCAACAAAATACTTTAGAGATAGCATTGAATTTACAATTCTTTATAAATCCGTCTTTCCGCTCTATTTCTAACGCATACTTCTACGGAGAAACATGAAAAATAGCGCGAGGCCATCGCGCCTTTCCAGTTGATGAAGCAGGGGACCCACGTTGGCCTGATACGCGCAGGAAGGGTTCCCTGTTTCACGTTTAACTGCGCACCGACCGTGCTCCCAGGCGCCTTCTGACAGGCTGTTTCGCATTGGCCTGTGATATCGTATGCGCGCGTTTGGTACCCGCACATGCATTCGCATGTGCAGTTAAACGGGAAACAGGAAGCAACGTAACGCGCTCGGCCTGTGCTGTCCCCGCAACGGTACGCGACCCGCGGATCATTCGTCCGCGCATGTCATTCAACGCCACTGCCTGCGCCGTGCGGGTGGGAAGGCGAATGGCACGTGGTCGTCAGCCCGGATACCGGCCAGACGCGAGGGGCGACCGCTGCGATCGCCGAAGGCCCGATCCGCGGGGGACGGAATGAGGCGCCTGACGTGTGGCAACGCATGATTCATCTATTCCATGAAGCCGTCATGACGACGGCCTTCCTGCTTTCCCTCACTGACTGCAGCGCGCGGCCCGGTACGCTCGCAGCCCACGTCGCGCCATACTCATCCACGATCATCGTGACCGGCGGCGCCGTGATGCATGGCGACACCGTATGAAAACGCTGACAGTCGGCATCGGTTGCAGACGCAACGCGTCCGCCCGGCAGATCGAATCCGCCGTGCGCGCGGCGCTCGCGCTGGCGGCCCGTTCTCTCGACGACGTCATCGCCGTCGCCACGATCGAATCGAAAGCGCACGAGCCCGGCATCGCTGGATTCTGTGCTCACCACGCGCTCCCGTTGCACACGTTCACCGCCGGACAGATCGACGCGTTCGGCGAACTGCCCACGCCGTCCAGTGCGGTACGCGCGAAACTTGGCGTCGACGGCGTATGCGAACCGTGCGCACTGCTTGCGTTGCCCGGCGCCACGCTGATCGTCCCCAAAACCGTGCTCGATGGCGTGACGATTGCCATCGCCAGCGCACCCTGAACATTACGAAAAACAGGACACGCCATGAAGACAGATCCCGAATCGCATCAACGCATGACGCAACGCCGTCGCGAGGGCCACGAAAAGAAACAGGCTTCGGCGACGGTCGAAAAAGGCCTGCTGATCGTCAACACGGGCACCGGCAAAGGCAAGACCACCGCCGCGTTCGGCATGGCCGTGCGCGTGCTCGGACACGGCATGAAACTCGGTGTAGTGCAGTTCATCAAGGGCGCGCTTCACACGTCCGAGCGCGACTTCCTCGGCGCGCAGGCGCATTGCGAGTTCATCACGATGGGCGACGGTTACACGTGGAATACGCAGGACCGCGACAAGGACATCGCGACGGCCCGCAAGGGCTGGACCGAAGCACGCCGCATGATCGAAAGCGGCGATTATCAGATGGTGATTCTCGATGAGCTGAATACCGTGCTGAAGTACGACTATCTTCCGCTCGACGAAGTGCTTGAAGTGCTGACGGCACGGCCGGACATGGTGCATGTTGTCGTGACCGGCCGTCACGCGCCCGATGCGCTGATCGAAGCGGCCGACCTCGTCACCGAAATGCGGATCGTCAAGCATCCGTATCGCGAGCAGGGTGTGAAGGCGCAACGCGGCGTGGAATTCTGAACGATGTCCGCGTGCCCCGCCCTCTTCATTAGCGCGCCGGCCTCGGGTCAGGGCAAGACCACGATTACCGCCGGTCTGGCGCGCCATCACGCGCAGCTGGGGCGACGCGTACGCGTCTTCAAGACGGGGCCCGATTTTCTCGACCCGATGATTCTCGCGCGGGCGAGCGGCGCGCCGGTGCAGTCGCTCGATCTGTGGATGGTCGGCGAACATGCGTGTCGCGTGTTGCTGGCGGAAGCGGCGGAAGACGCCGACCTGATCCTGATCGAAGGCGTAATGGGTCTTTTCGACGGCACGCCATCCAGCGCCGATCTGGCGACGACGTTCAACGTGCCGGTGGTCGGCGTGATTTCGGCGAAAGCCATGGCGCAGACGTTCGGCGCGGTCGCGTTCGGCCTCGCGCATTTTCGGCCGCACGTGCCGTTTCAGGGCGTGTTCGCGAACCGCGTCGGTTCGGCGCGGCACGCACAGATGCTTGAAGAAGCGTTGCCCGACGGTTTGCGCTGGATGGGACATATCGCGAGCGCGAGCGACATCGAGTTGCCGGACCGCCATCTCGGCCTCCATCAGGCCGACGAAATCGCCGACCTCGACGCGCGCATCGACCGCGCAGCCGATGCGCTCGCCGGCACGCCGCTCGCCGGTCTGCCGGCGCCGGTGGATTTTGGCACGGCATCACGCGAAACGATGCCGCGTCTGCTCGATGGCATGCGGATCGCCATCGCGCGCGACGCGGCGTTTTCATTTATTTATCCGGCCAACGTCACGCTTCTCGAGAAGCTCGGCGCGAGCGTCACATATTTTTCGCCGCTCGCAGACGAACCCGTACCCGCGGCCGTCGACGCGCTCTGGTTGCCCGGCGGTTATCCGGAACTGCATGCACCGACGCTTTCGCGCAATACGGTCAGCGCGGCGTCGATTCACGCCCACGCGCGGGCCGGCAAAACACTGATTGCCGAATGCGGCGGCATGCTGTATCTGCTGGATACGCTCACTGACATCAACGGCACGTGCACACCGATGCTCGGTCTGCTACCCGGCGATGCGACGATGCAGTCCCGTCTTGCGTCGCTTGGCATGCAGCAGATCACCGGTACGCGCGGCGCGATGCGTGGGCACACGTTTCACTACTCACGCCTGGAGACGACGATGACGCCGCTGACAAAAGCCGTGCGCGCGCAATCGACGGCACCGGGCGAAGCGGTGTTCCGGGCCGGCAACATCGTCGCGACTTACATGCACAGTTACTGGCCCTCCAATCCGGCTTTCACGGCTGCACTCTTTCATGGCGAAGCGTTTTAGCGATCCGGACCGCGCGGCCGTCTACCGCGCCATTCACGAGCGACGCGACATGCGGCACTTCGTCAGCGAGCCGGTCGATCCGGCCGTATTGAAGCGTTTGCTGGACGCCGCCCATCACGCGCCAAGCGTCGGTTTCATGCAGCCGTGGCGCATTGCCCGCATCACCGACGCCTCGCTTCGCGCCGCACTGCACGCCGCTGTCGAACGCGAGCGGCTGAACACCGCCGATGCGCTCGGCAAGCGTCGCGACGAGTTCATGAAACTGAAAGTGGAAGGCATGCTCGAGTGCGGCGAACTGCTGGTCATGGCGCTCATGGACGATCGGGAGAAACACATTTTCGGTCGACGTACGCTGCCGGAAATGGACCTTGCGTCCGTTGCGTGCGCCATCCAGAACATGTGGCTCGCGGCGCGCGCGGAAGGCCTCGGGATGGGATGGGTATCGCTCTTCGACGTCGACGAAGTGCGCACGCTGCTACGTATGCCAGCCGGCGCGCGGCCGGTGGGCATTCTGTGTCTTGGGCACGTCGATGCGTTTTACGATCAGCCGATGCTCGAAACCGAACGCTGGGCATCGCGGATGCCGCTAGAAGCGTGTGTCTTTGAAAATTGCTGGCCCGAAGAAGACGCGCCTGGCGATAGCGTGAACGTGAACGCCAGCGCCGCTAAAGACGCTTAAGCCTCACGCGGTTATCGCTGGCGCGACACTTGCACGCGGCGCACCCACCCTCACCTTCAGCCCGGCCGACGAAAATGCCTCGGCGGACTCTGGCGGCAACGCCGCATCGGTCACCAGCAGATCGACTTCTTCCGGACTGAATGCCCGCACCAGCGCACTATGGCCGAATTTCGCGTGATCAGCTGCCACGACGCGCTGCTCCGCCTGCGCGAATGCAGCTTGTGCGAACGCCGCGTCCCACGGTAGCGAATCCATGAAGTGCCCGTGATTGTCGATCGCCGTCACCGAGACGATCGCGTAGCGCACATGGAACTGACGCATGAACGTCAGCACGTTCTCGCCGAACGCGGAGGCGTCATCCGGACGTAATTCCCCGCCCGTCATGAAGACACGGTTTTCGTTGCGCGGCGCGAGCGTGCGCGCGATTTCCGCGGAATTCGTCACCACCGTGAGCCGCGAATGCGCGCACAACGCCTGCGCGATGTGAACGCAGGTGCTGCCGCTGTCGAGAATCAGCGAATCGCCATCCTCGACCAGTTCGCCGATGCGCGCCGCGATGATCTGCTTGCCCTCGCGACTTTCCAGCATGCGGCGCTGGAACGGCGGCTCGTCGACGTGCCCGGGCAGCATGATGCCGCCGTGAACCTTGACGAGCAGTCCGTCGCTGATCATCGGTTTGACCGTGCGGCGAATGGTTTCGTCGGATACGTCGAAAAGCCTCGCCAGTGCGGTAATCGTGCAGGTCTGCTGCGAGCGCACGATGCGCATGATTTCAGCCTGGCGCTGGGTGGGAAACATAGGCGTGCCATCAGGTCTCGGAGACCGCAGTCTAACAAAGGCATTGGCTGCCCGGAAGCCAAACCCCTCAAGTTTCCACATAAATAAACATTTCACACGTCATCCCACGCCAATCTTTGTGTATTTATCGATGTAAATCTTGAATTCAACGTCATTTTTCTGCAATATACTTCCGACAATATCCACATATATCCACACACATTCACGGAATAAAACCATGACAACCACTCTTCCCCAGCATGCGCGTGTGGTAATCGTCGGCGGCGGCATCGTGGGCTGCTCGGTCGCGTATCACCTGACAAAGCTCGGCTGGACCGACGTCGTGCTGCTCGAACAGGGTCAGTTGTCATGCGGCACGACGTGGCATGCGGCCGGCCTTGTCGGCCAGCTGCGCGCGCAGGAAAGCATGACGAAGCTGATCCGCTATTCGACCGCGCTCTACGCCCGGCTCGAAGCGGAAACCGGGCTGGGTACCGGCTGGAAACAATGTGGATCGCTGTCGGTCGCGCGTACGGCCGAGCGCATGACGCAGCTGAAACGCACGGCCGCGGTTGCCCGTGCGTACGGTGTCGCCTGCGACGTGATCGGCCCGAAGGAAGCCGGCGAACTGTGGCCGGTGATGCGCACCGACGATCTGCTCGGCGCGGTCTGGCTGCCCGGCGACGGCAAGGCGAATCCGACCGACCTCACCCAGGCGCTCGCGCGCGGCGCGCGAACCGGCGGCGCGCGCATCGTCGAAAACACACGGGTGAGCGCGATTCACACGCGGCCTTCTGCTTCGGGCGGCCGCGAAGCGTGCGGCCTCGCGTGGCAAAACAAGGATGGCGAGGCGGGCACGATCGAAGCGGAAGTCATCGTCAATTGCGCGGGCCAGTGGGCAAAGGCAATCGGCCGTCTGTGCGGCGTGACGGTGCCGCTGCATTCGGCCGAGCACTACTACATCGTCACTGAACGGATCGCAGGCGTGCATCCGGATCTGCCTGTCATGCGCGACCCGGACGGCTTTATCTATTTCAAGGAGGAAGTCGGCGGTCTCGTCATGGGCGGATTCGAACCGGACGCGAAACCGTGGGGTATGAACGGCATTCCGGAAAACTTCGAGTTCCAGTTGCTCCCCGACGACTGGGATCAGTTCCAGATCCTGATGGAAAACGCGCTGCAACGCGTGCCCGCGCTCGAAACCGCGCAGGTCAGGCAGTTCTACAACGGACCGGAATCGTTCACGCCGGACAACAACTTCATGCTGGGCGAGGCGCCCGAACTGAAACGCTTTTTCGTCGGTGCCGGGTTCAATTCGATGGGTATCGCATCGGCCGGCGGCGCGGGGATGGCGCTCGCGGAATGGATCGTCGCGGGCGAACCGACGATGGACCTGTGGCCTGTCGACATTCGCCGCTTCGCGCGCTTTAACGGCAACGACACGTGGCTGCACGACCGGGTCAAGGAAACGCTAGGGCTGCATTACGCGATGCCGTGGCCGAATCGCGAACTCGACAGCGCGCGGCCGTTTCGCCGCTCGCCGCTTTACGCGCTGCTCAAGGAAGACGGGGCGTGTTTCGGCAGCAAGATGGGTTGGGAGCGCGCGAATTTCTTTGCGCCCTCGCCGGCAGAAGCGCATATCGACTATGCGTTCGGCCAGCAGAACTGGCTCGCGTGGAGCGGCGCGGAACATCGCGCGTGCCGCGAGGCCGTGGCGCTCTTCGACATGACGTCGTTCTCCAAATTCCTGGTAAAGGGACGCGATGCCGAAGCGGTGCTGCAAGGCATCGTCGCCAACGATGTCGCGGTGCCGCCCGGCACGACGGTCTATACCGGCATGCTCAACGAGCGCGGCACGTACGAATCGGATTTCACGCTCACGCGGCTTGCCGATGACCAGTATCTGATCGTCACCGGTTCCGCGCAGACCACGCGCGATTTCGACACGATCGAAAAGCTGATTCCACAGGACAGCTATTGCACGCTCGTCGATGTCACCAGCCAGTATGCGGTGCTCGCGGTGATGGGGCCGCGTTCGCGTGCGCTCTTGCAACGCGTCTCAAGAGCAGACTTCAGCAACGAGGCGTTCGCCTTCGGGCAAAGCCGGGAAGTCGATATCGGCTATGCGACTGTGCGGGCGACGCGGTTGACCTATGTCGGCGAACTGGGATGGGAGCTGTATGTACCCGTCGAGTTTGCCGTGGGCGTATATGAGACGTTGCATGCAGCGGGCAAGGAATTCGGGCTCGTGAACGCGGGGTACTACGCGATCGATTCGCTGCGGATCGAAAAGGGCTATCGCGCGTGGGGACGTGAGTTGACACCGGACTCGAGTCCGTTCGAGGCGGGCCTCGGGTTTGCCTGCAAGCTTTCTGGCGACGTCGCTTTTCGTGGGCGCGATGCGTTGCTGAAACTGAAGGCAGCGCCTTTGCGGCGACGCATGGTCGTACTCACCGTCGACGGCGCCAGCGACCGGATGCTATGGGGTGGTGAAGCAATTCTGCGCGACGGCGTGGTGGTGGGATTCGTCTCGTCCGCCGCCTTCGGGCACACGTTCGGATGCCCGGTTGCGATGGGATACGTGTCGAACGCCGCGGGCACTATCGATGAGGCGTTCCTGGCAGACGGCCGGTTCGTCGTGGATGTTGCAGGAGACACGTTGCCGGCAACGCTGCACGTCAAGGCGCCTTACGATCCGAAGTCGCTAAGGATCAAAGCCTGATCGGGTGTGGTGTGTGGAGCGGCGCAACTGGCCCCACAGCGCTATCCGCGCCGCCCCGCTCCTGCAATGTCACGCGGTGCCGCACCCAGTAGCCGGTTGACCCAATGCGCCATATGACTCTGATGGGCAAAACCGGTCTCCAGCGCGATCTGCGTGACGCTCAGCCGTCCCTCCAGCAGCAACGCTCTCGCCCGCTCGACCCTGCGCTGGATCACATACCGATGCACCGGCGTGCCGAGCGTCTCCCTGAACAACGCCTTGAAATGCGGCACGCTCAGGCCAGCGACGGCAGCGAGTTCCGTTAGCGTGAGCGGCTGGTCGAGGTTGGCCTCGACGTAGTCGATGACCCGTGTCGCCATGATCGGCGCGAGCGTGCGTCGACGGTCGTCCCGCTCTGGAACGCCCGCCGTCAGCCTGACGATCAGCGCCGTGCACAGGCTTTCCGCATACAGCGCATCCGATGCTTCCTCGGCCTCGAGTTCTGCCCGCAATGCCCACGAAAGATGTTGCAGGCGCGGATCGCGTAGCTGGAATTGCGCGCGCAATGTTGTACGCGAAGGGCTCGCGTCGAGTTGCTCCATCGTCGTGCGCGCAAAGGTGTCGTCAATCCAGATGCGCAGGATCGTGCAGTCGCCGTCGTCCGTCCATTCGCCGTCGAGCCCCGCGGGGATGACGTCCATATCGCCGTGCGCCTGGATCCGCGACACGCGGCGACCGTCGCACCGGCAGCGCGCTCTCACCGGTGCGCCGACATGCACGCCAATGCGGTGATACGGCGTGCCCGGAATGCGATGCGACCCCGCCGCAACACCCACCAGCGCCGCGCCGAAACCTCGCCAGCCGGGCGATGCGCTCGAACGCGGGCTGACTGTTCTTCCGGCTGGCGGGACAGGCAAAGGGCGCGCGGTGTTCATGACGTTTCCTTCTGACAGGGGACATTGGGTGCGCCCATTGTGATGCCATTCGGGCGATTCTGCAGGCGTTCATTGTCGTGCGGTTCGTCGAAAAAAATCATCCGGATCTGCTCAAACCGGTCCGTGTATGTGCATCCTGGTTGCACCGCTCGCCCATGATGGACTCACGCCATTCATTCATCGACGAGGAGTGCCACGTGTTTGTCATTTTCGGCGCAACAGGACATGCAGGCCGTCTCACCGCTACCCGGCTTCGCGAAGCCGGCCTTCCGGTACGCGCTGTCGTCAGGCGTGCGGACCAGGCAAAAGAATTGAAGGCGACCGGGTGTGAGATCGCGTTCGCGGACCTCATGGATCTGGCCTCGGTCACAAAGGCCATTGAAGGCGCACAGGCCGTGCAGATGATCTGCCCGGTGCCGTCCGGTCACGCAGACCCTGAACATGCAATGCACACCATGATCGATGTCGCCGCTCAGGCGTTGCGCGCCAACCCGCCGCAACATGTGCTCGCGATCTCCGATTACGGCGCCGAGCTCGACATGAATACCGGCATTACGCGGCTCTTCCATTATCTTGAACGGCAGCTCAGCGCGAGTGTGCCGCGTCTGACGCTGCTTCGCTCAGCCGAACACATGCAGAACTGGAGCCGCGCGATACCCGTCGCGCTCGCCACCGGCATGCTGCCAGGCCTGCATCATCCGCTCACGAAACGCTTCCCGAGCGTCGCCGCGCAGGATGTCGGCGCGCTGGCCGCGACGTTGTTGCGCGAAGGACCACCGGTCACCGCAACCCGTATCGTCAGCATTGAAGCGATGGTGCGCGTCTCGCCGATGGACGTCGCGCGCGTGATCCAGCAGGAAGCGGGGCGTGAGATCGTCGCGCGTGAATTGCCACGCGATCAATGGTTTTCGGTGCTCACCAGGGGCGGCTTAAGCGCGAAGCACGCAAACCTCATCGTGGATCTTTACGATGCGCACAACGCGGGGCACATCGATATCGAAGCCAATGTCACCGGGCGCCGTTTCGGTACGACCGCACTCGCGGACGTACTCGCGCCGCTCGTCAGACAGGCCGTGCTGGACGCTCAATGAAACGGTGCAAACACTCAGGAGACGCTACTAACCTGACGTGACCGGCACAAACGACCACGGCGCGCATGACCGGCACAACCGGCACCGCGCACCGCGACATGCGCGAACAGCAAACGCGGTTATTCGTTTTCTTCGAAGTAGTGTCCGAACTTGACCTGCTTCGTGCGGATATAACGCTCGTTTTCCTCGCGCGTCGGAATGGCGAGCGCCACGCGTTCGCACACCGGGATGCCGTGTTTCGTGAGCGTGTCGAACTTCTTCGGGTTATTGCTCATCAGTCGCACGGACGTGACCTTCAGGAGACGCAGGATCGCGGCGGCCGAATCGTATTCACGGGCGTCGTCGGGCAGGCCCAGATCAAGGTTCGCCTCGACGGTGTCGCGCCCCTGCTCCTGCAGCGCGTAGGCGCGGATCTTGTTGCTAAGCCCAATGCCGCGCCCTTCGTGACCGCGCAGATACAGCAGTACGCCACAACCTTCCGCAGCGATATAGCGCAGCGCCTGATCGAGCTGCTCGCCGCAATCGCAGCGATACGAACCCAGTACGTCGCCCGTCAGGCATTCCGAATGCAGACGCGTCAGCACGGACTTGCCGGTCGTGATGTCGCCCATCACCAGCGCGAGATGCTCCGCTCCGTTTTCGACGACGCGAAAGACGTATGACGTGAACGTGCCATAACGGGTGGGGAGCGTGGCGGTGGCGTCGAGCACGACGCATTCGGTGTCGTCGGATGCGCAGTTCGTGGACGGTACGTAAGGCGTGGACATGGCGTTGGACAAGAGTGCGGACAGATCTGATGCATGGCCGGGACGAAAACCCGGAGATCGATCCCGGCGTTGAAGCCAGGTCAAGACTGGACTGGAGTTTACCGCTATTCGGCATAGCGCACCGGTTCAACCCCACGGAACGCCCCGCTTCAGCCTGAAGCATGAACCACCGCACGTGGCGCGCAACGGCAGAGCGCGCCTATACTGGAATCGCCTGTCTACACGACAGCGCGCCACCCACCGACGTGCTGCATTGCGATACGGAGCCGCTCCATGACAAGCGTTGCGCAAGTACTTAAAACGAAGCCGGACAACACCGTCTACACGGTCACGACCGGGGATTCCGTCTACGACGCGATCAAACTGATGGCGGACAGGCAGATCGGCGCACTGGTCGTCATGGATGGCGACAGCATCGCCGGCATCATCACCGAACGTGACTACGCGAGAAAGGTCGTGCTGATGGATCGCGCATCGAAGGCGACGCCCGTGCGCGACATCATGAGCCGCGCAGTGCGCTTCGTGCGGCCCGAGCAGACCACCGACGACTGCATGGCGATCATGACCGACTTCCGCATGCGCCACCTGCCTGTCATCGACAGGGAAAAACTCGTCGGCATGGTGTCGATTGGCGATCTGGTGAAGAACATCATCGCGGAGCAGCAGTTCACGATCCAGCAACTGGAGCTGTACATCACAGGAGAGCGGCCCGCGTAGCGGCGTCCGCATTGCAGTGCAGTCACCGCGCATCACACGGCGCAGGCGGCAACGAAAAAGCGCCCAAACCGCGAGGATTGGGCGAAGCCACCTGTATGGCGGCGGAGGTTCCTTGAAAAAGGTTGCATCGGCTTTCGCCCTGGGACATCTGCATGCCCCAGGGCGAAAGCCGGCATGCGACGCAGGCCGTCAGTTCATGTAGTAACGGCTGACGGCGAGCGATTAATTGCCGAAGTAGACATTCCGCTGTTGCGGCGTCATACCCGAAGCGCCCGATTGCGAAGAGCCGTGCGTGCCCATACCGTAACCGCTTGTATCGGCGGCCGGCGCCTGCGCCGTGGCCATGTTCTGCGCATTCACACGCTGCTCGGCAGCCTGGATATCGGCCGGATATTGTGGATCGCTACGCGCCGGGTCATAGCCCGCCTGTTCAAGCTGGATCAATTGCTGACGCACCTCAGCGCGGGTTACGGGCTGGTTCGTCTGGGCAAACGAAATAACCGGAGCAGCAAGGACTGCAGCGACGACAACCACCTTGATCAGGGATTTCATGACTCACCTCCAGAACGCTGTTTTTGCCTGCGCAAAACACATGATGTGTCGAGCGACTAAATTCAGTGTAGTCACCACCGCACAAAGGGAAAACCCTTATTTCAGACATAAACACTTGCGAGATTCGCAAGAATACGGGCATGCAGGTTGGTTGAAAGCCTTGTCAGTCGATATTTACCGTAATAATCGCAGGAATCGTAAACGATTGAAGGGAATCCCGGATTCAGACGCCCGATATGCCCGTCGAAGGCAGTAAAAGGAGTCGGCGCGGTCCGCTGACGTATGCGCTGTTGGGCATATAAAAACGCAATGGCCGATGCATTTCGCGTGAAAGGCCAATCCGTTTCGTCGCCGCGACGGCTGGGTCTGCCTCGTCTTCATCCTTGCCGATCCACAAATCGCGCCCGGTGCACAGATCGCGGCCGTCGAACGACTGCCCAATGCCGAACGCCGCCGTAAGCCGCCCGGGCCCACGCGCGAGATCGCGCAGCGGCACGCGCGGCCGCCTCGCTTCCATGAGCGGGATGCCATCGACAGGCTCGACGGCGCGAAGCAAAACGCCCGCGCCGATATTGACGGTTTCGCTCGACATATTGAGCATGTACGCTGTGCCGTATGTCAGCCGCACATACGCATGGCCCCGCTCGAGGAACATCGACCCGTTATAGGGGCGACGTCCCTGAAAGGCATGGCTTGTCGAATCGCCCAGCGGATAGGCTTCCATTTCGACTATCCGCCCACTGATACGACCTTCCGGTATATCGTGAACGAGGTATTTACCGACCATGAAGCGCGCGAGTTCTATCGTGTCGACGGGTAGTTCATCACGCCTGAGCGGCACGATGCGCGCGGGTTGCGGTGTGATACGTTGCGTCAAAGCCTCATTTCGTGGTCGCGTGGCAGTCACTATGGCACCATTTGGGGTATCTTTACCTTCCGGCACAACTGAACAGGCATACCGGCAGGTGTTTTAGCGCTTCTGTCTGCATTATCGCCATTTACAAAGCAATACCAGAACACCGTTCCATCGCGACTCAATCCAGAAGTACCTTGGTGGTGTAGGGCAACGGTTCCGCCCGGAACCCGCGCAAAATTGTGACAACAGGAGAAAATGCATGAAGGCAATCCACGCAATCAAACTGGCAGGTAGCGCACTTCTCGTCGTGGCATCGATCAGCGCCTATGCCCAGGCAAGCGACGCCACCGCTCCCGATACGTCGACGACAGCTGGCGCCAAGCAGCAATACAAGGCGACCAAGGCAGCTAACCGCGCGCTCCAGAAAAAGGTGCGTGCAGCGCTGTCGAAGGCCAAGGGTGTAAGCGTCGCCAACATTACCGTTCGCGCACGCGACGGCGCTGTCACGCTGCAAGGCACGGTGCCGGAACAGGGTCAAAGCGACAAGGCAACGGAAGTCGCCAAGGGCGTGGCAGGCGTGACGTCCGTGAAGAACGCACTGTCGGTTCGTCCGGAAGGCACGTAATAGCAAGCGGGCCGATTCATCCCCGCCAGACGCCGCCCTCGAAAGAGGCGGCGTTTTTTTCGCATATTCCCGGCGTCTTTATAACGCGCTTTTAGAGCGGACTTATAACCGGTGCTGTTGAACAGCGATTAAAGCCATCATTCAGCTTTCAAAACTTCGCTGCATTTCGCGGGCAATGACGATTTGCTGAATCTGCGTTGTGCCTTCATAAATCCGGAAAAGGCGCACGTCGCGATAGAACCGCTCAATGCCATATTCGCTCATATAACCCGCGCCGCCGAAAATCTGCACGGCGCGGTCGGCCACCCGCCCGCACATTTCCGTGGCGAACATCTTCGCGCACGACGATTCGGCCGTCACTTTCTCACCCGCATCGCGCCGGCGCGCGGCGTCGACGATCATGCAGCGCGACGCGTAGATTTCCGCCTTGCTGTCGGCGAGCATCGCCTGGATCAATTCGAATTCCACTATCGCCTTGCCGAACTGCCGGCGCTCCATCGCATAACGCAGCGCATCGGCCAGCATGCGTTCAGCGGCGCCTGTCGCGACGGCCGCGATATGCAGACGTCCCTTGTCGAGCACCTTCATCGCGGTCTTGAAACCCACACCTTCTTTTTCGCCGATGAGGTTTTCCGCCGGCACGCGACAGTTCTCGAAGATCACGTCACACGTATGCGCACCCTTCTGGCCCATCTTGCGATCGATCCGGCCAAGCGACAGCCCCGTCGTCCCGGCTTCGACAACGAACGCCGAGATCGCGCCCGCCCCCTTGCCGGCCGGGTCCGTGCGCGCCATCACGGTAAAGAGCCCGGCTTCGGGCGCATTCGTGATGAAGCGCTTGGTGCCGTTCAGCACATAATGGTCGCCGTCGCGCACGGCGGTGGTCCGCAGCGACGCGGCATCCGAGCCCGCTTCCGGTTCGGTGAGGCAGAACGAGCCGATCAGTTCGCCCGATGCGAGGCGCGGCAGATATTTTTCCTTTTGCGCAGGCGTCCCGTCGATCACAATGCCGGTTGAGCCGATGCCGTTGTTGCTGCCGATCGCCGAGCGAAACGCAGGCGAGGTCTTGCCGAGCTCCATCGCGGCAAGCACTTCCTCTTCCATCGTGAGGCCGAGGCCGCCGTGCTCTTCGGGCAGACACAGGCCAAAGAGACCGAGATCCTTCATTTCCTGCAGCAGGCCAGCCGGAATCTGGTCGGTTTCCGCGACGATCTCCTCGCTGGGTACGAGGCGCTCACGAACAAAGCGGCTGATGCTGTCTAGCAGCATGTTCAAGGTTTCCTGACTGCGGATCACGAAGTCTCCTTAAGATTGCAGTTTCATCATGCCTCGATAATTTTTTTATTCTAGCGTACAGGCTGGCTGCCTCCGCGGCCGCCCACCGCCCGTCGACACCCATACTGGACAGGAACTCCCCGCATGACTACAACATCGACGCTGCTGCCACGCTGGACACTGTGGGTGCCGGTCGCCGGCTGGATCGTGCTCGCTGCCGCCGCGCTACTGCCAGGCAATGCCGTACTGCTCGCGCTCGTCGGCGCCGCGCTCGCGGGTGCGGTCTTCGCGGGCGTCCACCATGCGGAAGTCGTCGCGCATCGCGTGGGCGAACCGTTCGGCACGCTGGTGCTCGCCGTCGCCGTGACGGTGATCGAAGTGGCGCTGATCGTCTCCGTGATGCTGAGCGCGGGCCCCGAGAAAGCCGGCCTTGCACGCGATACGGTGTTTGCCGCGGTGATGATCGTCTGTAACGGGATCGTGGGGATGTGCCTGCTTGCAGGCGGCATCCGCCATCGGGAGCAGGATTTCCAGATTCGCGGCGCCAGTGCCGCGCTTGCGGTGCTGGCATCGCTTTCGGTACTGACGCTGGTGATGCCGAATTTCACCAGCGCCGCCGGGCCCGTGCTCACGCCTTCGCAACTGGCGTTTGCGGGCGTGTCGTCGCTCGTGCTGTATGGCGTATTCGTGTTCGTGCAGACCGTGCGGCATCGCGATTACTTTCTGGCCGACGTCTCCGGTGAAAACGCCCATGTCGGGCCGCCCAGCGCACGGGTGACCCTGCTGAGCGCCGGTCTGCTCGTGGTGTGTCTCGTCGCGGTTGTCCTGCTCGCGAAGCTGCTCTCGCCCGTGGTGGAAACGGCGGTGGCCAATGCGGGCCTGCCAGAGGCCGTCGTCGGAATCGTGATCGCGGCGCTCGTGCTGCTGCCGGAAGCGCTCGCCGCGTTGCGCGCCGCGCGCGCGGACCGTCTGCAAACCAGCCTCAATCTCGCGCTCGGTTCGGCGCTCGCGAGTATCGGCCTGACGATTCCCACCGTCGCGGTCGTGTTTCTCTATATCGGTCAGCCGCTGCAACTCGGGATCGACGGCAAGGACATGGTGCTGCTGTTCCTGACGCTCGTGGTCGGCACGCTGACGCTCGGCACCGGCCGCACCACGATCCTGCAAGGCGCGGTGCATCTGTCGCTGTTCGCCGCGTGGTTGTTCCTGTCGATCGCGCCTTGAGGGCACGGGCCTTGCGGACGTGCTTTTCAAGGCCCGCGCAACCGCTCAGGCGATCGTTTCAGTCCAGTGTTCCGCGATCCATTCGCGAAACAGATTGAGCTTCTGCTGATGCGCGACGCTGTCCGGGTACACGAAGTAATAGCGCGCGCCCGTGGTCAGCACGGTATCGAACGGCCGCACGAGCCGCTTCGCCGCGACGTCCTCGTCGATCAGCGCGAGGTCGCTGATCGCGACGCCAAAGCCCTGTAGCGCGGCATTCGTCGCGAGATCGAGCGTATCGAAGCTTGGGCCGTGATTCGCATCGATATCGCGGGCCTCGACGTGATCGAGCCACATCTTCCAGTCGCGATGATCGCGCGTGGGATGCAGCAGCGTGTGCCGCGCGAGATCGGCGACACTGCCAAGCGGCTTGTCGTCGAGGAGTTCCGGCGCGCAGACGGGCGTCAGGCGTTCCTCGAACAGCGCCACCGACTGCACGTCCGCCCCCGGCGACGAACCGTAGACGATCGCGGCGTCGAACGGCTCGATCTGGAAATCGACGTCGTGCTGCCACGTGGTGGTGACCTGCACGTGCAGGTCGGGATATTCCGCCTGAAACTGCATGATCTTCGGCAGCATCCAGCGCATCACGCAGGTCGGCACCTTCAACGCCAGATCCGTGCGTTGACGCGTCAGGCGCAACGAGATTTCCTCGATCCGCGCGAAGCTCTCCTTGACGGCAGGCAGCAGCGATTCGCCTTCGGCGGTCAGCGTAAGACCCTTTGCATGCCGTTTAAACAGTGGAAAGCCGTAATAGTCTTCCAGCGCGAGAATCTGGCGGCTGACCGCGCCTTGCGTCAGGCACAGGTGATCCGCGGCACGCGTGAAGCTGCGATGCCGCGCGACCGTTTCGAAAATCTGCAGGGCGTTAAGAGGGGGAAGTCGTCGCATGATGGGGGCGCCCAGCTATCAGGAAAATGCATTGCAGCCCGCGTATCGATCCAATGCGCGGATGCGTGTCACGCCCGCAGGATACGCCATTCAAAACACCTGCACGACTGGCGTTTGCCCGCGCACGCATGCGTTCGTCTCATGGGCACGTCGATCGTCAGGCCGCTGCACCATGAAAAAACAGTTCGGGGATGACACCGGAGCGCCGTTCTTCATGCGGCTTACGCACCGCTTTAGTGCCGCACGCGTGTTTTTCGCACCATGACAGACCTTTCCTCATACCTCCAGTCCGCGCAGCCTGCGCTGCCACGCTGGACGTAAACCCGCACACGGCGCTGCCCCAAGCCTTCGCACGATTGGCACAGGCCGCCATCTGGCGTGCTCCGCCCCGAAGCGCATGAGAATCCGTCATGGCTTCCATGCAGAGATTTCGTTTGTTGCGTGATTTTGGCAAACCTAGAGTGCATCAACGCGCCACACCATCGGCTGCGCCGGGTTGCAACGTTCACAACGGGAGAGACGGCCATGCATGACATCAAAAGACGACAGGTAATCAAGACGATCGGTGCGGCAGTCGCTGCCTCCACGCTGCCGATGCCGTTCATCAACGTGAATGCGCAGGAACGCAAGTTCGCCGGTCAGACGCTGCGTCTGTTGACCTGGTCGGACGACACGGGCGCCGCCGCCATGCGCAACATCGCGGCCACGTTCACCGAAAAGACCGGCGCGAAAGTCATCGCCGACCGCGCCGACGGCACCTCCGGCATGGTCGCCAAGACGAAGGCCGCGGGCGACCGTCCGACCTATGACGTGATCACGCTGGCAGGCGTCGGCGCCTCGGGGCTCGGCGATGCGGGTCTGCTCGTCAAGCCCGATCTCGACAAGCTGCCCAATCTCAAGGACGTACCCGCGCAGTACCGCACGGGCGCGAATGGCTTTGGCGTCGGTTACCTGCTGTGGTCCGACGGCCTGATCTACAACACCGCGACCGTCAAGACGCCGCCGGCATCGTACGAAGCGCTGTGGGACCCGAAGTACGCCGGCCGCATTTTCCTGCCGCCGCCGGAATGGGCCGAAGCGGTCGATCTCGCGATCATCTCGGCGAAGCTCGCGGGCGGCTCGCAGCAGAACATCGAGCCGGGCTTCAGGAAGCTCGCGCTGCTGAAAGACCGCGTGATGACGCTCGGCGAAAATCCGAACCAGGTGGCCGACCTGTTCCGTACCGGTTCGCTCGATATCGGCGGCATCTATTCGCCGGCCTTTTTTCCGGCGCAGATCCGCAAGCCCGAGTACAAGATGGGCATCACGTATGGCATGAAGGAAGGTTTCGCGACGCAGCTGATGTTCACGGTGATTCCGAAGGCGCACCCGGGCAACATCGATCTGATCCACGCGTTCATCAACCATTCGATCGACGCCGGCGTGCAAGGTCGCATGGCGGCCGACGTGCTGAACGGCCCGGTGAATTCGAAAGCGCAGATTCCCGCGGAGAGCCGTGCGTTCGTGCCGAGCCCGCAGCAGATCGCCGAAAAAGCCATCCTGCACGACGACAAGGCGCTCGCCAGCGTGCAACCCGCGTGGATCAAGCGCTACACCGAAATCTTCGCGGCATGACCACGATGCCCGCGCTTTCGTCGCCGCGCGCCAGCTCCGGTGCACCGGATGAACCGGGAGCGGGCACGTCGGACGGTCTGCTCGCGCGGGCCCGTCCGTGGATCCTGCTCGCGCCGATCCTCGCGTTTCTCGCGGTACTGGCGGCCGCGGCGCTCGTCGTGCTGCGGATGAGCTTCGGCACGTCCGGTCACGAATGGCACGGCTTCACGCTGCAGAACTACGCGGACCTCGCCGACAGCTACTTCATGAAATCGTTGTGGCTGACCTTGCGGCTCGCGTTCCAGAGCATGGTGTGCGCCGTGCTGCTGGCGATCCCGGTCGCGCTGGCGATGGCGCGCACCGAATCGCGGCTGGCGCGTCGCCTGCTGCTGGCGGGCGTGCTGTTGCCGCTACTCGTGAATCTGCTGCTGCAGGGATATGGCTGGCTCGTGATCCTCGGGCCGGCCGGCCTGCTCAATCACGCCTTGATCGCGAGCGGTCTCGTCGATCGCCCCGTGCAGTGGCTCTATCGCGAGCACGGCGTGCTGCTCGGGCTGATCCAGACCGCGTTCCCGCTCGCCGTGCTGCCGCTTTCGAGCGCGATGCGCGCGGTGTCGCGCTCTTACGAGGAAGCCGCCGCCACGCTCGGCGCGACACGCATGCAAACGCTGCGTCATGTGATGTTGCCGCTCGCGATGCCCGGTCTTGTATCGGGCGCGCTGCTCGTATTCGCCTACAACGCCAGCGCGTTTGCCGTGCCGCTGCTGCTCGGCGGCCGACGCGTGCCGATGCTCGCCGTGCTGGTCCACGATCAGGTCGCGCCGCTCCTGAACTGGCCGGCGGCCTCTGCATCGGGCATCGTGCTGATGGTCGCGACGCTTGTCGTGATGGCGATCTCGCAGCGCCTCGTGCACCGCACGCAACGTCTCGAAGTGGAGCCGAAAGCATGAGCACCGTCGCCCGTTCGCGCACGTTCCGCCTGCCCTCGACGATGCCCGGCCGCCTCGGCAAGATGTCGAGCCTGCTCGCCGCGATCGTGCTGTTTCTCGCCGCGCTGCCGATCCTCACGATGATCACGATGTCGTTCAGCGCATCGGACACGCTCGATTTTCCGCCGCACGCATACAGTCTGCAGTGGTATCGCGCGGCGTGGCACACGTTCGTCTCGCCCGATGCAAGCGACGTGCTCTCGATGGGCAGCGCGCTCTCCACGAGCCTGATCGTCGCGATCTCGACCATGATCATCGCGACGCTGGTGTCCGTGCCCGCCGCCTACGCGCTGTCGCGTTACCGCTTTCGCGGCAAACCGGCGGTCGAGCAACTGGTCGCGTTGCCGCTCGTCTATCCGCTCGTGATGCTCGGGCTTTCGTTGCTGCTGGTATTCAACGCGCTGCCGGTCGAACTCGGCGTGTTCAGGCTCATCATCGCGCACGTGATTCTCGCGCTGCCGTTCACGGTGAAGAACTGCGCGGCATTGGTGGCGACGATCGGCCTGGAATTCGAGGAAGCGGCCTGCGTGCTCGGCGCGAGCCCGCGACGCGCGCTGATCGACGTCGTGCTGCCATTGATGAAGCCGGGTATTCTCGCCGGCATGCTGTTCGCGTTCATCATCTCGTTCAATGAATTCACCGTGACGTTTTTCCTCTACGGCATCAACACGATGACACTGCCGGTGTGGCTTTACAGCCGCACCGTGTCGTCGCTCGATCCCACCGTGTTTTCGTTCGCGGTGTTCATCGTCGCGATCGATTTCGTACTGATCTGGGCGCTGGAAAAACTGGTCGGCGACGAAGGTGTCGCGCTCTAACTTGTGCAAGCTTGAGGAATCACCATGACGCATCTGACCTTGCAATCCGTGACGAAGCGCTTCAACGGCTCGACCGCTGTCGACAGCGTCGACCTCAGCGTGCCCGACGGCAAGCTCGTCTGCTTTCTCGGCCCGTCGGGTTGCGGCAAGACCACGCTGCTGCGGATCATCGCCGGGCTCGAAACACCCACCTCGGGCAGCGTGATGTTCGCCGGCAAGGACCTCACGCATGTGCCCGCGAACCGGCGCGATTTCGGCATGGTGTTCCAGTCGCTCGCGCTGTTTCCCCATATGAGCGTCGCGGAAAACATCGCGTATCCGCTGCGTCTGCGCAAGACGGACAAGGCCGCGCAATCGCGCCGGATCGCCGAGCTGCTCGAACTGATCCAGCTGCCTCACATGGCGAACAGGCCGGTGACGCAACTCTCGGGCGGCCAGCGTCAACGTGTGGCGATCGCGCGCGCGATCGCTTCGTCGCCAAAACTGCTGCTGCTCGACGAACCGCTTTCCGCGCTCGACGCCAAACTGCGCGAAGCGATGCAGGTCGAAATCCGGCTGCTACAACAGCGCCTCGGCATCACGACGATCATGGTCACGCACGACCAGCGCGAAGCCATGACCATGGCCGACGAAATCGTCGTGATGGAAAAAGGCCGCATTGCGCAGGTCGGCAGACCGCTCGATATCTACCGCGATCCGGTGAGCGAATTCGTCGCCGGTTTCATCGGCCTTGGCAACATACTGCCGGTTACGCACGACGGCCACGGCGGCGTCAGCCTGCCAGGCGGCCAGCAGATCATCGTGGCGAATCCGGTGCGCGTCGCCGCGGCGGCCGGCGACGGAATACGCCTTCTCATCCGTCCCGAGGACGTCTGCGTCAAACCGGCTTCCGGTGAAAAGAGCGGCAACCAGCTGGCCGGCACCGTCACGTTCATTCGCGACGTGGGCGCCACGCTCGAAGCGACCATCGACTGCGCGGGTTTCACGCTCACCGCCGCGACCACGCCGCGCGAAACGCCGGGGCTCGCGACCGGCATGCCCGTGCTTGCCGAACTGCCTGCGCACGCGTGCAAACTGATTGCAGCCCGCACCACGCATTGATATTTCCAGTACCCACGTTTTCGACAGAGGAACGACTCATGACCACCCTTCACTCCCTCAACGCACGCACACGCCGCATGCTCAAGGCGACGGCTGCCACGCTTGCATTGACCAGCGCCGTGGCGCTCGGCGCGTATGCACCGGCTGCACACGCCGATGCCATCGACACGATCGCGAAGACCGGCGTGGTGCGCGTCGGCGTTTTCATGGACTATCCGCCGTTCGGCTCGATCGGTCCGGACATGAAGCCGATGGGTTATGACATCGACGTCGCCAACCTGATCGGCAAGACGCTCAACGCGAAGGTTGAACTGGTCGCCGTGACGGGCGACAACCGGATGGCGTACCTCGCCGATCACAAGGCCGACATGCTGCTCTCCGTCGGCCAGACGCCGGAGCGCGAAAAGGTCATCGACTTCTCGAAGCCGTACGCGCCGTACTACCTCGCCGTGTTCGGTCCGAAATCGCTGGCCGTCAAGAACGCGAACGACCTCGCCGGCAAGTCGATTTCGGTGGCGCGCGGCACGCTGGAAGATCTGAGCGTCACCAGGATCGCCCCGCCGACCGCCACGATCAAACGTTTCGACGACCCGAACGGCGCCATTTCTGCATTTCTTTCTGGTCAGGTACAGTTGATGGTGGTCGGCAACGACGTGGGTGCGACGATTCTCGCCCGTCACCCCGCGATCGATCCGGAACAGAAATTCGCGCTGTTCAGCTCGCCGGATCACGTCGGCCTCAACAAGAACGAGCCGCGCCTGCTGCAAAAGGTCGACGAAACGATCTCGAAGGCACGTAAGGACGGCACGATGAACGCGATTTCGCAGAAGTGGCTGCGCACGCCGCTGCCGGCCGATCTTTAAGCCGACAGCGCAGGCCCGGGCCGCGTCTGCCGCACCCGGGCTTCACCAGACGATGACCAGCACCTCATGAGCTATGTGTTCGATTTCAGCGGCTTCGGCATATACACGGGTCTGCTTGCCCGTGGCGTCGGCGTCACCCTTGGGCTTACCGCCGCATCGACGGTGCTGGGCGGGCTCATCGCCATTGCCGGTGCGGGCATCGGTATCGGCGGCCCGCGCTGGGCGCGCATGGTGGTCGCGGCGTATGTGGAGCTGATCCGCAACACGCCGTTTATCGTGCAGCTGTTTTTCATTTTCTTCGGCTTGCCGGGGCTCGGTATTCATATCGACGAAGTCTCGGCCGCGGTTCTCGCGATGTCGGTGAATCTCGGCGCGTATGCGACCGAAATCGTACGCGCCGGCATCGATTCGATTCCGCGCGGCCAGGTACAGGCCGCGATGGCACTCGGGCTGCACGGGCGTCAGGTGTTTCGTCACGTGGTGCTGCCGCAGGCAATCGCGAACGTCTTTCCCGCGCTGCTGGGCCAGGTGCTGATCGTGATGCTCGGCTCGGCGGTGGTCTCGCAGATTTCGGTGCCGGACCTGACGTACGCGGCCAACTTTATCCAGTCGCGCAATTTCCGCTCGTTCGAGAGCTACGTGATCATCACCGCGACGTATCTGTTCCTTTCGATCGCGTTGCGGCTGCTGATGAACCGTCTCGGCGCGCGCCTCTTCGCCGGTCGCATGCCGCGCTCGCGTTCCACGCCGCGCGGCCTGTTGCGTCTTGTCCTTGCATGGCGCAGTACGCGCGCGTTGCCTGCGGAGCGTTCGTGATGATGGAATTCACGCTCTGGGATATCGCCCGCAACCTGCTGCTCGCAGCACGCTGGACCGTACTTCTTTCGTTGATCGCCTTTGTGTGCGGCGGCACGGTCGGGCTGATCCTGCTCGCCGCACGTGTGTCGCCGCTGTCATGGCTGCGACGCGTCGTCGTGCTCTACGTCGAGTTGTTTCAGGGCACGCCGCTACTGATGCAGCTTTTCCTCGCGTTCTTCGGGCTGCCGCTGCTGGGCATCGACGTTTCGCCATGGGTCGCGGCGACCGTCACGCTCACGCTCTATACGAGTGCCTATCTCGCGGATATCTGGCGCGGTTGCGTCGAAGCCGTGCCGCGCGGCCAGTGGGCGGCGGGCGCGAGTCTTGGCATGACGCACACGCAGCAGTTGCGCTATATCGTATGGCCACAGGCGCGCAAGATCGCAACGGCGCCGACCGTAGGCTTTCTCGTGCAGGTCGTGAAAAGCACAGCGCTTACATCGATCATCGGCTTTGTCGAACTCACAAAGACCGGCTCGATGATCACCAATGCGGTGTTTCGTCCGTTCCCGATCTACGGCATGGTCGCATTGCTCTACTTCGCGATGTGCTTTCCGCTGACCTGGTATGCGCGTTCGCTCGAACGCAAGGCGCGGGTCGGACAGCATCGGTAAACGTTGCGCATCATTGACGCGTATCCCAGGTACGGACCGTAGCGCTGCCTGACGCGCCAGCCGGTGAAATGAAAGCCGGCTACCCCGTCCGTGGTTCTGTCGAAGGCTCCCCTGGCACGCGGCGCTCCCGCGGCATGGCAGCACCCGGCGTGCGTCCGGCCGGGCCGTCTGCCCCGGTCGCCGGGCGACTTCCGTCCTCGGCGTCATGGTCGGGTGGCGACCACGCACCGGGTCCATTCGACGGGGTGTGAAGCTGCATGTGCGGCACGGGAATCTCGATCCCGGCCTCGTCCATCTTGCGCTTGAGCCGCGCGTTAAAGGCGCGCGCCACGCTCCACTGTTGTAGCGGCTTCGTTTTGATCTGCGCTTTCACGACCATCCAGTTGGTCTCAAAGCGGTCGAGCCCCCACACTTCGACCGGCCCCAATATCTCGCTGCTGAGGCGAAAATCCTGCATCAGCTCGGCGCCTGCTTCCGTGATCATGCGCGTGACTTCCTCCAGATCAAGGGAGAACGGCACCCGCACCTCGAATAACGCGTTGGCGAAGTCGCGCGACAGGTTCTTCACGATCTTGATCTGCGAGAACGGAACGGTGTGTACCGCGCCTTGCCCGTCACGCAGCCGGACCGTTCGAATCGTCAGGTCCATGACAACGCCCGCATGGCCACCATCGATCTCGATCCAGTCACCGACCGAGATTGTTTCCTCGACAATGATAAAGAGCCCCGTGATCAGATCGGTCACGAGCGTCTTTGCACCGAAACCGACTGCGAGACCGATCACGCCCGCACCGGCAAGAAGCGGTGTCAGATTGATGCCCAGACTGGCGGCGGCAATGGTGGCAGCCAGGCTCGCTACCGTCACGAAAACCGCGTTACGCACAATCGGCAACATCGTGCGGGCGCGCACGCCAGGATTGAGCGCCTTGTTACGCGAACTGCCCGGACCCAGTGTTTCAAGAATTGCGGTGTCGATCAGAATCCAGATGAACCAGGCAACGAAGACCGTGGCGATGACTGCAATCAGCGCATGCCTGAAAGCCGGTGTCATCGCACTGTGCCTGACCAGGCGCGCAATCGGACCACTCCACAAGTCCAGTTCGAACTGGATGAACGCGAGCCACACCAGAAGAATGAACAGCGTGCTCGCGAAGCGCACGAGTCGCATCAGATGCGGCGCGCGGCGCTGCCTGGGCGTATCCCTTCGACGTGTGAAATGCAGCAGGAGTGCCGACGCGAACAGCGTGAGCACAAGTAACAGCGCACTGAAAAGCGACAGTTGCAATACACTCCCGGCCGCGCCACGTGCGTCGACGATTGCGACGATCGATGCGATCGCGATCACGAGGATCGGGATGTGCCACAACGACGCAAGGATATCGAACGCTTCCGTGGCGAGTTTGTGATCGCGCCTTCGCGCATACGGGCGATTGCGTATCAGATGCGTGACGGGCCGCCGGTAAGCGAGCGCGAAATATGCGATCAGGAGAACCGCCGCCACATTTGCGAATGCCGACACGAGCCCGGAGAGATTCGCGCCCAGCAGCTGTGTGACATCCGGGTTCGCCGTAGCGTCGCCGAGCGCGCCACATACGCCGATCGCGAAAAGCGGCCAGAAGCTTCGCGCGAGCAGTTGCTGGACCGCGGTACGCCGGTGTGCCGAACTGAAGACCGAGAACATGATCATGCAGATTGCCGAGAAGATCGAGCCTGCAACGATCGAGTAGGCGATCACGACTCCCAGCGTGCGGCCGAGCGCATCGGGCATTCCACGCACGAACAGCAGCACCGCCACGAACGCGAGAATCCATGGACCCGCCCGCTGCAATGCGAAGTTCAACAGTTCTATCGACGTCGGATTCGGCTTCAGCGCGACGTCCCAGCCATAACGTATGCGAAGGCGCCGCTGCAGATAGATCAGCAAGCCGGCGCACCCGCCCCAGACCGCCAGCGTCGCGGTCATGCCGCGCAAAACGATGCCGGGCGACTCGCCGCTCTCACCCGACACGATGGCCCGCAGCTCATTTGCCGCCACTCTGGAACGGGCCACCCAGTAATGCAGCGGTGTGCGACCCTCGTTCAGATCCGTCTCGACGGACGCAATGCCTGATGCAATCGCGCCGAGCAGATCGCTGTTGGCCTGTGCGGACGGCAGGGGTGTCTGCGCCGCGGGCGCAACACTTTGGGTGCCTTCACGAAGCCCCTTCAAATGGGCGACGAGCGCTTTGCGTTGTGTATCGTTCTCGAGCGTGCCGATCAGGTTGTCCAGCGAGCTCGCGAGTTCAGCCTGGCTGGCGGGCGAAGGTGCCGATGCAGCCTGTACTGCCGAGGCCGGCTGCGCTGAAGCACCGTTCGCCCTGTTGGCGAAGTTTTGCAGCGCGGCGGGAAGCGGCACGGCTAATGCCGGATTGCCGGCCGTCGTAAAGAGCAGAAGGCAGCTGGCCACGGTCAGCCATAAGCACGCACACCAGACGGCGCGCAGCGTACGTGTGCGCCACAAGCCAGCATGTAGAACTGCGCGAGTCCACGGTCTTGTGAAGACCCCGGCATGGTGGGTTTCACACCGCATAAATGCTGCCATGGAGATCCCTGACGAAAGGTCACCCCTAAGAGCCGGGTCACGGGCTAACGCGAATGCGAAGCGTCCAGCCACGATCCGTCTGCGCTTCGTACCGGAACTACGGACAATTGCCTGCACCCGCATGAAGCGACGCCCTTCGGTACTCTCGCGCCAAGGTTAGCGCATCAAGCGTCGCTGTGTCATCTGCAATGCGCGCCGCGTGCAGCAGGCACCGTCGATCCCTCGCTCGCGGAAGTCCCGTCCACAACGTCGGCTTCGCAGCAACTTTCACTATATTTACATCGAACCGCTTCCACGAAACCAGACATCGGTATGCAGTTGACAGCCGCGGCATCGCTCGCCCTCGCCAGCCAGGCGATGGCGGTCTGACCGGCGCACCTGAAACGCGGCCTGTCAGTTCACGACAACATGGTAACGCCCTTTCCGGTTCCGGTCCCAAGGCCGTCCGTCGCCGCCCCCTCGATCTCAATATATAGTTGTGACATCTACTATTTTTTCTGAAAACCCTAAATAATTACGGATTCGTGCCGACAATCGTTTTGTTGACTACGCATCCAGATTACTGAAAACGTCTGGCAATATCAGGGCAACATGCCCACTCACTGTCGATCAGGTTACGCATGCAGAAGCTCAAAGGCTCGATCAGGTTGAAGGTGTACGCGGCTCTCGGTGCCTGCCTGACGATTGTTTTCATCAACGGCGTGATTGGGGCGCGAGGAGCGCGCGCGCTCGAGGAACACCGCGCGAACAGCTATGCCCATGAAACGGTACCGGTGGAAGATCTCGCGGCAACCCGGATCAACGCACTGGGAATCCATATCGCACTGATGCGACTGCTTGCCCAGCGCGATCCCGGCGAAGTGCGGCAGACAGAAGCACACATTCGCGAACTGGAAAAGAAACTGACCGCCTCGTGGACCGACTATTACCCGGGCAGGCTGACCGACGACGCGAAGCGCGCAGTCGCGAACCGGATCGCTACGTGCGTCAACGAGTTCCTCTCACTCGTCGACGCCGCAGTGGCCGATATCGATGCCGGCAATCCTGCCGGTGCTGCTGCGACCCTGGACAAGCTGATGTCCGTCAGCGTCAGTCTCTCTGACGGGCTGGACAGGAATTCCGCCATGCAGGTTGCCCAGATCGAGGAATCCAACCAGAAAAGCGAACACCTCTATGTTCTGGTGAGGTGCCTCGAATGGGGAGGATTTTTCATGGCGTTCGTGGTTGTCATCTGTGCGGCGGCCTATCTCCTGAAGGTGATCCTCGGTCCGCTCAGGTCCGCGGTGGATGTGGCCGAACGCATCGCTGGCGGCAAGCTCGACAACGACATCACCATTGTGTCGAACGACGAGTTCGGCAATATGCTGCATGCGCTCAGGACGATGGACCGGCAACTGACCGATGTCGTACGCGGCATCAAGAGTTCCAGTGAGTCAATCTCGGTCGCCGCGGGTGAGATCGCCGCTGGCAACACCGATCTCTCGTCCCGCACGGAGCAGCAGGCTGCCTCGCTTGAGGAAACAGCCGCCAGCATGGAACAGCTCACGGCGACGGTCCGCCAGAACGCAGGGAACGCACATCAGGCGACAACCCTTGCATCCAGCGCCACTGAAATTGCCCACGCCGGTAACGCCGTTGTCGGCCGCATGCTGGCAACGATGGGTGACATATCAACCAGTGCCGCGACGATCGGCGACATCACCACACTCATCGAAAGCATCGCGTTCCAGACGAATATCCTTGCACTCAATGCCGCGGTGGAAGCAGCGCGCGCGGGCGAGCAGGGTCGCGGCTTTGCCGTTGTCGCGGGCGAGGTTCGCAGTCTTGCCCAGCGCGCGTCGAGTGCGGCGAAGGAGATCAAGGATCTTGTCCAGCACTCGGTGCAGACCGTGCGCGTCGGGTCGGAGCAGGCGGGAGAGGTCGGGCGCGTGATGGAGCAGGTGCTGCAGGCCATCAAACGCGTGGCAGACATCAATGCCGAAATCTCGGTAGCGTCCGAGGAACAACGCCGCGGCATCGAGCAGGTCAATCTTGCGGTCGGTCAGATGGACGAGGTGACGCAACAGAATGCCGCGCTGGTCGAAGAGGCCTCAGCGGCGGCCCAATCGCTCGACCAGATGGCCGCGCAGCAGAAGAACGCGGTGGCCGTCTTCACACTCGGCGATCGCGGCATCGGCCCGACACCTGCTCTCCACGGTATTGGGGCGGGATAGACAGGTGGCTGACAACGCTTCGCCGGCCAGCGGAGCGCGGGTTATCGCAAAGCCCGCTGATACTCGCCAGCCTGCGTCGCCTTGTAAAGCATGTCGCCCACGCCCGCAAACGTACCCGATACGCTTGCGCTGGCGCTCGCCCGGCATGCGCCATGGCGTTTCGTATGAAGCTGCGCCCACTCCACCGCTCAGATGGCGAAGCGCCGCGGGCAGAATGGCGCTCTCCTCCCGGCCCCTCGCTTACCGCACGAGCCTGGCGCATCGGGCAAGCGCCGACGACAGCCCGGTCAGCGCGGCCCTGCTGACGGGCGGACGCGCAACATTCGATTCGGGATCGTCATGCCGCCCGTGTTCGCAAAGGCTCAGCAGCAGAAGTTCATCGACTTCAGCGCAAACTTCCGGCACGCGGTTCCGAACCCGACTGAAGCGTCGCGCTTCCTTGCAGCGCTGAAGCAGGTGCACGGTCTGTCGTACCTACGTGATCACCGACTGCATGGCTAACCAGCACGGGGGCAATGCGCCCTCGTCTTCCGCATGCACAGCGCCCAGAAGACATAGCCACCTGTGTAGCAGGCTGGAGAGTCGCGTTGATACCCGGCACACGCGGCCACATTGACGATCTCCTCGCCTGCCCATTCTGTAAAAGGGTTACAGTAGACGGTTGCAATGGCAGGAAACCATGACCCCACATTCCCCTCCCGCGCGGAAAGGGGCACGCGTGCCTTGCAAGGAACAAAATGGGGGCTCGACACTCGATCCCCCGCGGCAAGTTTTGAGGTGCAACCAGACCGATGACAAATCAACTACCCGTTGCCAGCCCGGAACTGACCCTCAAGATCTGCCCTCCCCGTGCACCGCGACACATGCTCGCGCGAGCGCGCCTGAGCGCGGAAAGTGGGCGCTTTCGCGAATGTCCGGTGACGATCGTGCAGGCGCCACCGGGCTTCGGGAAAACCTCACTGCTGATCCAGTGGCGCCACGAATACCTGATGCGCGGCAGCGCGGCGGCGTGGCTCTCGCTTGACGGGCGAGACGATCCACGGCGCCTGCTCGTGGGTTTGACGCTGGCCGTCCGGACCGGCTCCGGGCGGGCAACCTTCGGCAGACGTCTGCTGGAAGGCGGCGCCGCGCCAGACGCGCCGCTCGAAGGCGTCATCGTGTGGCTTGCCGATGTCGCGCGCACAGCGCTCGACATCGTCCTGATACTCGACGAAGCGGAGCAGTTGCAGCAGGCGAGTCAGGAGGTGCTCGGCCACCTGCTCGAAAACCTGCCCGCCAACCTGCGCGTCGTGGTTGCCGCCCGCGGCGGTTACGACAAGGTCATCTCACGCCTGCGTCCCTACGGTCTTTGCGCGACGGTCGATGCCTCGTCGCTGCGCTTTCGCCTCGATGAAACCATCTCGTTGATTGCGAGCCGTTTCGGTGCCGAGGTCGGTGCTGACGCGAGCGCGAGGCTGCACGACATCACCGAGGGCTGGCCGCTTGGCCTGCAACTCGCCCTTTCCGCCATCGCTGATACACAGGATCCCGTTTCCGCGATTGACGCCTTCGCCAGCAGCGCGGGCGGCATTCGCGAACAGTTCGTGATGGCGCTGCTCGAACGACTCAGCCCCGAAGACGCCGATTTCCTGTCGCGCGTCTCGATCGTCGACCTCATGCACGCCGACCTCTGCGCAGCGCTCACCGGGATGCCGGACGCAAGGCAACGGCTCTTGCGTCTTGCCAGCGAAACACCCCTCTTTTTCAGCGCGCAGGGGCGTGGCGAGTGGTTCCGGCTGCACTCGATGGCCCGCGAAGCTTTGCGCGTGCGTCTGGCTGCACTCCCCGACACGTTACGGCTCGATCTGCACAGGCGCGCGATGCAATGGCTGGCTGACGAGGGCATGACCGAAGCCGCTGCGCGCCACGCCCTCGCGTGCGGGGAGACCGAGACCGCCTACGCACTCGCACAGCGCAGCCTCCACGAAGCCTTGACGCAGGGGCGTCTCGTCGACGTGCTCGAATGGCTGGACTGGCTGCCGGAGACGGTGCTGGACCAGCATCCGCGTATGCGCCTTGCGATTGCGTGGGCGCTGGCAATGAGCGACCGTCACCAGGAAGCGCAGATCCAGGCTCAGGCCATATTGCGTAGCGCCGAGCCCGAGGAGGCGGTGCAATACGAAGTCGACCTTATCCTGAGCGCGGCGGCGTATTTTTCCGACGAACCCGACCGCGCGGCTCGCGTGATGGAGCGTTGGGGCGACACGCCTCCGACTGACGACGCCTGGCTGCAGCAGGTGCATGCGAACCGGCTTGCCGCGCGGGCAACGATGCTGGGCGAGTACGCCGCATCGCGCCATTTGCTGCGGCAAACGCCGCGTGGTGGATCCACGGTCGCCTGCCGCTACGTGAGCCGCTGGCGCGACTACATGACGGGCTTTGGCTATCTGCTTGAAGGGCAGATGCTGCTCGCCGAGCGTACCCTGCGCCCGGCGCTGGTCCAGGCGGACGACGATCTTGGCCGGCGACACCCTTTCTCCTGCATGATCGCGGCGCTACTTGCCGCGACCCGGTTCACACGCGGCGATTTCGACGAAGCTACTGCACTACTGGCCAACCGTCTCGACATCCTGGAACGGCGCGGCACGCCCGACGCGATCATCGTGGCGTACCGGACGCTTGCGCGTATTGCCGCCGCCGCGGGCGCCGACCATCGGGCGCTTGACCTCCTGGGGACGCTTGACGCGATCGGCGCTGCACGCGGCACGCCGCGGCTTTGCGTCGCCAGCCTGACCGAGCAGATCCGGTTGCATAGTGGACGCTACCGTGCCGCGACATGCCGGACGCTTGTCGAACGCATCGACCAGATCGTGGCGCGGCACGCGTCGCCAGATGACCACGTCAAACGTCGCACGCTGCTCCTGCATCAGGACATCGCGCGCGCATATGCCGACATGGCCGCCCAGGACTGGGAGGCCGCCGGACGGAATCTGGCGCGCGCGCAGGCCGGCGCCGAGGCAATGAATCAGGGTGCCGTGCGGGTCGACGTGATGACGTTGCGGGCTTTCGTCCTCGATAACTGCGGGGAGCCCGCCGCTGACCTGCTGAACGAGGCGACAGGCCTCAGTGAGTCATACGGAATGAAGCTGGTGCCGCTCGACCTGCACCCTGCCGTCGCCGGGTGGGCCAACGTTCCCGGAGGCAATCGTCAAACTCATTCGCACGCCGGGGTGTATCGATCCACGACAGAGGTCGCCACGCCTGCGGCGGAGGGCACGAGCGGGCATCGTGCAATCCCCAGCATGACGCTGACGCCGAAGGAGCGTTCCGTGCTGGAACTGCTCACTCGCCACCTCACCAACAAGGAAATCGCACTCGCCCTGGGAATCGGCCAGGAAACGGTGAAATGGCATTTGAAGAATCTGTTCGTCAAACTCGATGTGACTTCACGCAAGCAGATTGTCTGTCGCGCACAACTCATGGGTCTCCTTCAGGATACGGCCCGGTTGAGTCCGGATTCGGCTGAATGAACAAACAGGCCGCCCCAGTGAATCCGGTATGACATGGTTGATTTTTCAAATAGACCGGATTCGACGTCTCCTTGCCTGCATGCCGTTAAAACCCTTAAGGGAAATCCTGACGACCTTTTCCAGGTCCAAATAAATATAGATGTGAAATCAACCAGTTTTTGTCACAAATGCGCAACGCAGCGTGAAGTGGTGGGTAGCGCGAAGCGCGCGATGTTCTCCCGGAGTTACCTGAAAGCCTTATGCAGCATGGAGAAGCGGTCTTTCGCCGGTACCGGAATTACGGGAAACCCGCCCCCCCTCTGATGGGGGGGAAAGATGCGAGGCGGTTACGTATGCTCTCAATCTAACAGCAGCGCGGATCCACAGGGGCTTGCCGCGGTGCGTCAGATTGACCATCAATACGCCGGAGACCGCATGAAGTTAAAGATTACAGGGGCAGCAGCACTTCTCGCATTTGCAGGTGTCGCACACGCGCAGTCGTCAGTGACGCTGTACGGAACAGTGGATACGGGTTTGCTGTGGCAAAACACTGCAGCCGCAAATTTCCTCCCGGTCGCTTCAAAAAACCCTGATCTTGGGCACGTCGTCCGCCTGAAGGACGGCGGCATTTACTCGAGCCTCTTCGGCATGAAGGGCACCGAGGACATCGGCGGCGGCTACAAGATCAACTTCCGGCTCCAGGGCTCTTTCGATAGCGGTACCGGCAAGTTCCAGCTGAGCGACACGGCCGGTGCGACAGCCATGTTCAACCAGATTGCAACGGTAGGCGTATCGGGCGCGTTCGGCAAGTTCGACGCCGGTCGCCAGCTCGCACCGATGGCTTACGCCCTCGCAGATACGGACGTGCGCAACGCGTGGTTCTTCGGCAGCGTCCTGACCGCGTGGCTCACGATGAACCAGCAGTCGGGCTGGACGGCAAACAGCACCAACGGCAGCATCGGTGCGCTGTATGACAGCAATGCGCTGGTCTACAACTCGCCCTCCTTCCATGGCGCATCGGTCGCGCTGGAATATGCTCCGGGCGGCGTGGCGGGTCATTTCCAGGGCGGCACGCGCGAGTCCGCAGTGCTCAAGTATTCGAACTACGGCCTGAATGCCGCAGCCGTCTACTACAACGGGCATGACGCCAGCCCGTACCCGTACCCGACTGCGGGAAACCCAGGCGCGACCCCGATCCCGGCTACGGGCGTGAACAACAACCGCTTCGTCTACTTCGGCGGGAAATACACGTGGCATGGCCTCTCGGTCTCGGGTTCGTTCAGCAACGGTCGCAACCCGGCGAACGAGAACGGCAACCTCGCGGCGGGCGTCGCCTCGGGTGATTTCGACATGTGGACGGGTGGCATCGGTTATCGTTTTTCGCCTGCATTCGAAGTCACGTCGGGCATCTACTACGTGAAGGACGAAAAGCATAACCAGAACCAGTCGGACGCCTATGTGCTCGGTGCCGACTACAGCCTGTCGAAGGCAACGACGCTGTATGGTCAGGTCGGCTACGTTTCCAACCGTGGCACGATGAACCAGACTCTCGTGTACGGCCAGCCGGTTGCGGTGGGCAAGAATACCGCCGCTGGCATGGTCGGCATCCGCCACTCCTTCTGAGGCGGAACGCCAGGCTGGCGGGTCGCAGATACGCCTTCTTCGGCATTCAAAGCCGCCTCGTTCGAGGCGGCTTTTTTATGTGCCGGATATGCCCGGCAACGTCTGGGCGAACACGTTCGCACGCCGTCCCAGCCGGCGCACGAAATGCTTGCGAGTTCAATCAGTGTATGATTTGCCGGCTCTCTGCCACCGGGGCGTTGATCGACTGGTCAGGCGAAGCAAGGAACGCGCGACTCCCCGCAATCTCACGTTACACTTTCATGACGACGGCCGATCCTACACCTGATGAATCCCTGACCTATCGGCTCAAGGCACTTGGCAAGATCGCCGACCGGATGAGCAGCGAGTTGTCCCGCGGGAAACTTGGCCTGCCCATGCCAGAGGCGATGATTATTGGCGTTCTCGGCGCCTTTGGGCCGCTAACCGTCATGGACATCTCACGCCGGTCGAACCTCGACAAAAGTCAGGCAAGCCGCACTACCGAGACGTTGATCGGAAAAGGACTGCTGTCGCGCACGGCGAGCAATCAGGATGGTCGCAGCGTCATCATTTCGTTGATGCCGGAAGGACGGAAGATTTTCAGGAAAATTGCCCCGATGGTGGAGAAGCGGGACAAAGAACTCTACCGGTGTCTGAGCGAACCGGAGATGGACGCACTGCGATATCTGCTGGACAAGCTTCTCGAATCGCACGGATGGCAAGCCGAATAAGGCCTGTCACGCATACCGGCTGATGCATGACCAGCCGGTGCGAGACGCGCCTGCTCGACCAGCCCGCTGTGCGGGGATTTACATCTGAACCCGCGTATCGCAACGACACTGGCTGGCCAGCCGGCGGTGAAGTCGACTGGCCATCGAGGTTACTGGGTGCCGAATGCCGGTTTCCCGACTGTCAGCTTGTTGTTCACCGAAGTCACGCCTGTTACTCCACCCGCGATTTCCGCGACTTTCGCGACCTGCGCAGCGTCTGATGCGGTTCCGTTCAGCGTGACAGCGCCGTTCTTCGCGGTGACACTGATATCGCCGGCGCTGATCTCCTTGTGCTTCGAGATGGCCGCATAGATATTCTTGCGCAGCGCGCGATCCGCCTTGCGGCCGGTCCCGGCCGGTGCCGCGCTGGACGCGACCATTGCGGAAGCACCGGCAGGCGCCGCCGTTGCACCGGATGCCTGGCCGCCCTGCGACCACGCGTTCATGGACATCGCAACGATGCACGTGCCGATCGCCAGCCTGAGTCCCCTGATTTTTTGCATTCACGTCTCCTGTTGTCGTGGACCGTCGGCCCCGTAGATTGCCGGGCGCGAGCCCGGCGGATTCCGCTTTGACCGGATCAGGTTTTCGCTACCATCGTGGGCGACGTCAGGCCGTGAGGTAGTAGTCTTTAAACCTGTCCCTCAACTGGTTCTTGAGGACCTTGCCAGTCGCGCCGAGAGGAAGGGTGTCGATAAATACGACGGCATCGGGCTTCCACCATTTCGCCACACGACTGTCAAAGAAATCGAGCAGCTCAGCGCTTTCAAGCGCGCTCCCAGGTTGCTTCACGATCAGCAGCAGCGGGCGTTCGTCCCACTTCGGGTGCCTCGCGGCGATGCACACTGCACTCGCCACTTCCGGGTGCAGGCTCGCCACGTTTTCGATGTCGATCGAACTGATCCATTCACCGCCGGACTTGATGACGTCCTTGCTGCGGTCGGTGATCTGCATGAAGCCGTCGGCATCGATCTTCGCCACGTCGCCCGTCGGAAACCAGCCGTCGCATAGCGGCGACGTCTCATCGCAACCGAAATATCCCGTCGTCACCCACGGACCGCGCACCTGCAGGTCACCCGCCGCGCGGCCGTTCCACGGCAACGCTTCGCCGTCGGGGCCCACGATTCTCATGTCGATGCCAAACACGGCACGGCCCTGCTTTGCCTGGACCGCATAGCGCTGCTGCGTCGGCAACGACAGGTGATACCCCTTGAAACTGCACACCGTGCCGACCGGGCTCAGTTCGGTCATGCCCCACGCGTGCAGGACGTCGACGTGATAGCGCTCCTGGAATTCCGTCGTCATGGCCGTCGGGCATGGTGCCCCGCCGACGATCGTGCGGCGCATGGCAGTAAACGTCGAGCCACGCTCGGCCACATGCCGGAGCAGCCCCTGCCATACGGTCGGAACACCCGCGGAGAGCGTGACCTGTTCGGCCTCGATCAGCTCATAAAGCGATTTTCCGTCGAGTGCGGGCCCCGGAAACACGAGCTTGGCGCCGACCATGCATGCGATATACGGCAGACCCCACGCATTCACGTGGAACATGGGGACGACCGGCAGGATCACATCGCGTGCCGAGCAGTTCAGCGAGTCGGGCAATGCCGCTGCATAGGTGTGCAGAATCGTCGAACGATGGCTGTACAACACCCCTTTCGGATTGCCGGTGGTGCCTGACGTGTAGCAGAGCGACGACGCGGTGTTCTCGTCCAGAAGCGGCCACGTAAAGTCATCGCCGTGTCCGTCGATGAGGTCTTCGTAGCACATCAGCATGCCCGGCACATCGTGCGTGGCCGGCATGTTCGCGCGATCGGTCATCGCGACGAACACCTTCGGGCTCTTGATACGCGACGCGACGGACTCGATCAGCGGCAGGAACGTCAGGTCGAAGAAGATCGCGCGATCGTCAGCGTGATCGATGATGTAGGCAAGCTGATCGACGTGCAGACGCGGGTTGAGCGTGTGCAGGACAGCGCCGGAACCCGACACCGCAAAGTACAGCTCCATGTGGCGGTAGCCGTTCCATGCCAGCGTGCCGACGCGCTCACCCTCGCCGATCCCGATACCAGCGAGTGCATTGGCGAGGCGTCGGGCGCGTTGCGCCAGATCGCGATAGCGATAGCGGTGAATGTCGCCTTCGACCCGTCGCGACACGATTTCCTGCTCGCCGTGATGCCGCTCGGCGTGGGTGAGGAGCGAGGCGACCAGCAGCGGCTGCTGCATCATCAATCCATGCATGGGGTACCTTCCTGAATTATCTTGTTCCGCATTGCTGCGCGTGACACTGTGCCGGGGGCGCCTCGTCGACAGTGAGTTCGAGCGTGCCGCCGACGTTCCGGACGGGAATCTTGTCCAGATTCAGACCGTCCATCCCCGGCATGCAACCGGTCACGACGTTGAAACGCAGGCCGTGCGCGGGGCAACGAAGCAGGTGCCCGTCGAGCTGGCCGCCCGCAAGCGATGCGCCGTTGTGCGGGCACGCGTTTTCGATGGCGTGGAGTTCACCTTCGATGTTAAAGATCACGATGCTGCGGCCATCGACGAAAGCAAGCTTGCGCTGTCCTGGCGCGAGTTCATCGGCCGGCCCGACGGGTATCTGTCGCGACATCATCTGTTCTCCTGATCGACAGCGGAGCGCAACATGGCATCCACGATCGCACCGGGCGAGTACGCACCTGACAGCGACAGGGCCGAATTGATCACATAATGCGGCACGCCGCTAACATCGTCAGCCTGCGGCGAATGTGGGCGTGCCATCGTGTCTCCGCGTCGCGCTGCCGCCAGGTGTTCGGCGAGGCCTGCCGCGTCGAGGCCGCACGCGAGGCCAGTTCGTTCGAGCACGTCCAGGTCGCCAATGTCCTCGCCGTCCATGAAGTAGCCCGTGAAGAGACGGTCGATCAGCGGCGCAGGCGAAAACCCCGCGCCCGTGGCGACAGCCCACGCAACGAGGCCGTGCGCGGCCCGCGTATTGGGCATCACCTCGATCCTGTCGAACGCCAGCTGGACACCCGCGGCGTGCGCGGCCTCCTGAACCTGCGCGCGCCGCGCCGCGACCGCGTCCGGACTGCCCAGACGACTCACATAGAACGCCTGATAGGGCACGCCACCTGCAGGTATATCGGGCAGCAACTGATGCGAGTGCCACCGCACCTTGACGGTGACATCCGGGCGCAAGGTGGCGAAGCGGTTGACGGCCGCGTCGAGATTGCGTTTGCCAATCAGGCACCACGGGCAGACAAAATCGAAGTGGACATCGACCGTCAGTGACGCGTTTCTATTGACAGGAGTGCCCTGCTTCGTTGTCCCGTTCATGTCAGAGAAGCTCACGAATCAGGGTTTCTGCCTGCGGCCACTCGCCGTAGCCGGCCGCCGGGTTCAGATGCCCAACCTCACCGAGGTCGACGAGGCGGCTGCCCCAGTCCGCGGCCATCGCCGCAGCACGATTGAACGCTCCCAGCGGATCGTTGCGGCTGGCGCCCAGAATGCTCGGGAACGGCAACGGCTTGCGCGGATGCGGCAGCCAGCCATTCGCTTCGAGCGCGTCGAGCGTCGGATAGCCGGCGGGCATGGGCATTTCCACGTCCGCGGGCGTCGCGAGCAACGCGCCCTGGATCGGGCGATTGTGGCGCTGCGCCCATTGCACGGTAATCATCACACCGGCGCTATGAGCGACCAGTACGATCGGGCCATCGATCTTCGCGATCGCCTCGTCCAGTGCCGCGACACGCGCCGCACAGCTGAGCTTGTCGTGCTCGAGCGGCGGCACCGAAGCTGCCTTGGGCAGGCGCGCCTGCAACAGCGTCTGCCAGTGTTCGGCGACGTGATCGCGCAGACCCGGCACGATCAGTACGGTCGGTTCTGTATTGAGAGTCACGATGCGGATCCCTTCAGGTTAGTACGGCCGGTCGCCGACAATGCCGGCGCGGTCCATCTTGCGATGGCACGGCGGGTAATCCATCACTGCGTAGTGCTGTGTGCTGCGGTTGTCCCAGATCGCGATGCTGTTCGGCTTCCAGCGCCAGCGCACCTGGTGCTCCGGGATATACGCCTGGCTGATCAGATAACGCAGCAGTTCGGACGCGCCCGGATTGGCGTCCTGACCGAAACGCACGCGCGCCGGCGTGTGGAAGTTCGTGAAGTGCGTCGTGAACGCATTGACGAACAGAATCTTCTCGCCCGTGTCGGGGTGCGTGCGCACGACCGGATGCTCCGCGTCGGGGTACTGGGCCTTCAGTGCATGGCGCTTCCCGATCGGCATCGCCGCACCGAAACTCGCCTCGATGCTGTGGCGTGCGCGCAAATCGGCGATCTGCTCCTTCACGTGCGCGGGCAGGTTCTCGTACGCGAGCACCATGTTTGCCCACATCGTGTCGCCGCCGACGGGCGGACATTCGACGCAGCGCAGCACGGCACCAAATGGCGGGGCTTCCCGCCACGTGGCGTCCGAGTGCCAGGAATTTTCGTAGCGGTCGTTGGGCTGGTCCGGCGACTTGTAGATACGCACGAGTCCCGGATGCTCAGGGTCGCTGCCCGCAACCGGGTGATCTTCCAGTTCGCCGAAGCGGCGCGCGAAACTGACATGTTCAGCGCGGCTGATGTCCTGATCGCGCAGGAACAGCACGCGATGTTTGACCAGGTTCGCGCGGATCTCGGCGAAGAGCCCATCGTCATGGATCGCATCGGCGAGCTTGACGCCGACCAGTTCAGCGCCGAGGGCGTTAGTGAGTTGTTCGACACGCATGGTGCCCTCCCTAGATAACGAAGACCGACGAGCCCGTCGTCCTGCGCGTTTCGAGATCGCGATGCGCCTGCGCGGCATCCTCGAGCGAGTAACGCTGGTTGATCTCGATCTTGATGCGGCCGGCCGCAACGTGGCCGAACAGTTCGGCAGCGAGGTCCGCTTTTTCCGCCGGGTCGGCGATATAGTCGGCGAGCGCCGGACGCGTCAGATACGGCGAGCCCTTCATTGCGAGGATCTGCGGGTTGAATGCAGGGATCGGGCCCGATGCCGTGCCAACGCAAACAATGAGACCGCGGCGCTTGACCGAATCCAGCGTGGCTTCGAAGGTGTCCTTGCCGACGCTGTCGAAAACGACATTGACGCCAGCGCCATCGGTCAACTCGCGCACGCGCCGTGCGACATCTTCATGGCTGTAGTTGATGGTGTAGTCGCAACCGTGCGCGCGGGCGACTTCCGCCTTCGCGTCGCTCGACACGGTGCCGATCACCGTGACCCCGAGCAGCTTCGCCCATTGCGAGACGATCAGCCCGACGCCGCCAGCGGCCGCGTGCAGCAGGACCGTGTCGCCGGCCTTGAAGTCATGGATGCGTCGCATCAGATACGACGAGGTCAGCCCGCGCATGGTCATGGCTGCAGCCGTTTCGCACGCGATGCCGTCAGGCAGCTTGATGAGCGGCGCGGCCGGGCACAGGCGCCCGGTGCTGTACGCCCCAAGCGTGTTAATGAAGCCTGTGTAGGTGACACGATCGCCCACCGCGACGTTCGTGACGCCCGCGCCCAGCGCCTCGACCACGCCGGCTGCTTCCACGCCCATGCCGGCAGGCAGTGGGACCGGATACAGGCCGGAGCGGAAATAGGTATCCGCGAAGTTGAGGCCGACTGCCTCATGGCGCAGGCGAACCTGCCCCGGGCCCGGATCGCCCACTTCAACGTCTTCGTAGCGCAGGACCTCAGGGCCACCGGTCTCATGAAAGCGGACTGCTTTCGCCATGATTCGTTCTCCAGGTTGTTTCTTGATCTGCTAAAAAGGATTACGCCTGCCGGAGGACCATCGCCTCCCGCCGCAGGCGTCTGTTACCGCATGACGTCCGGGTACTGCCGTGCTCCAGCGCGACGTGGCTAGTGCCCGGCCTGCTCACGCAGTGCGTTCACACGGTCGAGATCGCGCGCGTAGCTGCGACGGCCGATAGCGAACGCAACAGCTGCGAGCAGCGGTGCCAGCGGTACCAACTGCAGGGCGCCGAGCAGGCCGATGCGGTCTGCGACGATGCCCGTGAGAATCGCCGCGGGGGCGAGGCCTAACAGGTTGTTCGCGAGTGTCAGCGTGGCGAATGCCGAAGCGTGGATCGACGGCGGCGTAAGGTTCGCTAGCATCGCGCCCGAAGGCCCCGTCGCGCCAGCACAGAAAAACATGCCGCAACCGATCAGGACGAGCTGAGCCGGGCCGCCCGGCAGCTGGAATGCCGTACCGAGCAGCACGCAGCACAACAGGCAGTACGCGATCGCGGCCATCCACTTTCTCTTTGCAACCTTTCTGCTGAGACGGTCGGCCAGGTTGCCGCACACGATCATGCCAAGGCCGGTCACCAGCACGAACACCGCGGCACTCATGGCCGCCTTGCCAGGCGCCATGCCGTAATAGCGGTTCAGGAAGCTCGGCATCCACGCCCACACGGCCGCCGGCACGAGCAGATGAATCCCGCTGCCCACGTAGGCGCAAACGACGGAGCGCGTGGAAAACAGTCCCTTCACCAGCGCGCTGAAACTCATGCGCACGCCAAGGTCGCCCTTCGTCGCGGCGCCCGGCGGTTGCACTGCCGCCAGCTTTTTCTCGGTGACAACGCAACGATAGACGACCACCAGCACGATACCGAGGCAGGCCATGGCGCCGAACGACCAGCGCCATCCGAGATGGGTCCCGACGGCGCCGCCGATCGCCATGCCCAGCACGGAGCCAAACGCGCCGCCCGCCATGAAGGTACCCGTGAGCGTGGCGCGCAGGCGCGCCGGAAAAATACTCAGGACGAGCGCGATGCCCACGCTGCCGTAGGCCGCCTCGCCAATCCCGACGAAAGCGCGCGCAATCAGCATCTCGCCGTAACTCGTCGAGATCGCGCAGCCGAGCGTCGCGAGACTCCACAGCGCCGCCATCAGTGCGATGCTCTTGACGCGGCCCCAGCGATCCGCCAGAACCGAAAGCGGAAAGGTCAGCACGCCAACCATCAATGCGACGACGCTGCTAAGCGAGCCGAGCTTCGTGTCGGAGAGGTTCCACGCGGACTTGATAAACGGAAAGACCGCGTTCAATACCTGACGCGACATATAGTCGGAAAGCAGCAGACCGATCGTCAGCGCGCAAACCACCCACGCGTAGACTGGAATGTCCGACTTCGTTATTGTAGTTTCGCCCGTCGTGGGCTCAGCGTGCTGCAAAAGCATTGTTGTCTCCATCACGTCTCTCGGCATCTCGTGCCTTTTGCCCGCAAGGGACCAAAGGGGCCGGTATGTGTGTCGCTTCCCGAACCGGGTCCGGGAGCCTCCTTCAACCACCCTGTTACGCTGCGCGCAGCGGCCGGTTCTTCACACCAGCCTTGCGGTTCGGTGCCATGCCGTTGGCCGCGAGCGTTTCATCGACTGTCTCGTACTGCACACCGATCTTGTAGATTGCGCGCGCTTCCTTGCCGCTCGCGATCTCACGACCCAGTTCGCGCGCCACACGCACGCACTGTTCGATCTGCTGCGCCGAAGTCATCCGGTTGCCGTGCTGGTCGATGATCGTGTCCTCGATGCCGCAGCGCGGATGCAGACCCATCGCCATCGCCATCATGTTGAACGGCAGCACGTTCTTCAGCAGCGACTCGGCCGTGAGCGTGCCGCCATCCGGCGCACGGTGCACGAAGTTGAAGAAGTTGTGCGGGTTCGGGCCGTCGAAGCCACCGCCGATGCCAATCCACGTCAGGTTCAGCGGACCCTTGTAGACGCCCTTGCGCACGAGGCGATCGAGCGTTTCGAGCGCATGGATGCCGGTGAGCTGGAAGTGCGGCTGGATGCCCGAAGCCTGCAGGCGGCGCAGGTGCTCTTCCACCCACGCCGGGCCGGCCGGCACGGTCATTTCACTATATGCGGCATGGAGAAGCGGATTCGCAAGCGAAGTGCCTTCAAGGTACTCCGGATAGAGCAGTTCCATGATGTTCATCTGCGTGGTGTTGATCGCGACGGTCACCTGGTCCGGCTTCGGGTCGAGATCGGCCAGCATGTGACGCGTGTCGTCGGACAGCCACTTCGCGGCCTGGCCATCGTCTTCCGGTGCAAACGAAATCGAGCCGCCCACCTGGATGATCATGTCCGGCACGGCTGCACGCACGCCTGCAATCAGTTCATTGAACTTCGACAGACGCTTGGAGCCTTTGCCGTCCAGTTCACGCACGTGCAGGTGAAGCACCGTTGCACCCGCGTTGTAGCAGTCCACAGCCTTTTGAATCTGCTCTTCCATCGTCACCGGAATGTCTTCAGGGAAATCCTGGGGCATCCATTCCGGACCGTACGGTGCGACGGTGATGACTACCTTTTCCTGATTTTCGGGGTGCAGCGAGTCGTCGAGAAATTGCATCGTGTTCTCCAGATATGGTTGGACTTTCCACCTCCGCGCCAGAGCAATCCTGGACGCGACGGAAAATGAATCAGTCCGGCGAAGATACGGCAATCCGGCAATGCAGTTTTCGTTTTTGGTGACATTGTTTTATGATTCAACGACACCAGGCGTTAACACCAGTGCTGCGCATACGGGCCGCGCTCCGGCCAGAAAAGGAACGAAATCAGATGCAAACCATGGTGAGATCGTCGTCGATGCACGGCTATTTCGACGTGACGCGGCGGCTCGGCCTCAATCCCTATGAGCTTGTCCAGGAAGTCGGTCTCGACGCGGTGGCGATGGCGAACCCGGATGACCGGATTCCAGCTGACAGTGCCTGCCGGCTGCTGGAAATAACGGCGGAAAGAGCGTCGTGTCCGACACTCGGGCTGCAGATTGCACAAACGCGCCAGCAGTTCGGTAGTGGAGTTGTCAACATTCTGCTTGCCCACAAGCGCACGCTACGCGACGTACTGCTGGCCGCTGCCCAATATCGACATCTGCTTAATGAAGCGCTGGGTATTCACGTCGAAACGACCGGCGATACGGTGACGATCCGCGAAGAACTCATTGCAGAACCAGGTACGCGGACAGTGCAGGCGATGGAGCTGGCAGTGGGCGTGCTCTCCCGTCATTCCAGCGCGCTTCTCGGCGCCCACTGGAAACCGCACAGTGTGCACTTCACGCATCTGGCTCCCGGTGACCTCGTTTTCCACCGCCGGTTCTTCGGATGCCCGATCACGTTTGAAAGCGACTTCAACGGCTTCGTCTGTGCGGCGGAAGATCTGGATTTTCCGAATCCGAATGCCGACCCCGTACTGGTCCGCTACGCGGAAAACCTCGCCAATCCGCTCAACGCGATGGCGGCCGATTCGATTGCGCTGGAGGTGCGCAAGGCGATTTATCTGCTGTTGCCTCTTGGCCAGGCCTCGATCGAACTGGTGGCGCGGCAGGTGAACCTGACAGTGCGCACGCTGCAGCGCCAGCTCGATTCGACCGGTTCCAGTTTCTCGGGCATCGTTGAAGAAGTGCGGCGTGACCTCGCCGTGCGCTACCTCCTTAACCCACGCTATCCGATCGGCCGGGTCGCCGCCCTGCTGGGCTACACCAACCAGGGGTCGTTCACGGTCTGGTTCCAGGGGCGCTTTCAGATGACGCCCCGTGAATGGCGCAATCGTCATAGAAGCAGCCCGTAGTTCTCTCAGGTCATACCTCCCCTGAAAGGGCCTGCTTGCCGCAGCACCGATCGCATTCGCGCCTGTTTTAGCTGCGCGCGAGCCTGTGTCCGCTGGCTCAGTCCAGTCGAAAGATCTTTACCGTGCTTGTCAGCAACCCGGTCTGCTGGTGCTGCAATTTCACCTGCTCGACAGTGGCCGCAACGTGCGCCGCATTTTCGCGGGTCGCTTCGTCGATGCCGGCAATGTTGTCGCCCACCTGGTCGATGCCCGCACGCTGGGCGTCGGTCGCCTGCGCCATCTCGTGAACGATGGTAGTCAGACGCGTGACACTTTCCAGTATTCCCGCGATCGTGTTGCCCGCGCTTTCGACGAGCGTGTTGCCGGTCCGGGCACGATGGACGGATTCGCCAATCAGTGCACGGATCTCCTTGGCGGCGGCTGCACTGCGCTGCGCCAGAACACGTACTTCTGCCGCCACCACCGCAAACCCGCGCCCCTGCTCCCCGGCGCGGGCGGCCTCGACGGAAGCGTTAAGCGCGAGGATATTCGTCTGAAACGCGATGCCGTCGATCACGCCGATGATGTCCGTGATGCGTTCGCACGAGCGGTAAATCTCGCCCATGGTGTCAATCACGGCATCGATCGCCGCGCGCCCTTCTGTTGCGACTTCGCTCGCGGAACCCGCGAGCGCCCGCGCGGAGCTCGCGTGATCTGCGTTCTCGTGGACACTTTGCTTCAGTTGCTCCATGGCCGCGACGATGCCTTCGAGGGAGGATCGTTGCTGGTCAGTGCGCTCCGAAAGGATCGCATTGCGCTCGCTGATACTGGCGACCGCCTCCGCGACTTCGCGGGCGCTATTACGCACCTGCAGTAGCGTCTTGCGAACCATCCCGAGCGTCGCGTGAAAGGAGCCGCCCACGCCGCTGACAGGGCGGACCGGACACTCACTCAACGTAATGAAGCCGGACTCGCGCCCAATGCCCTGAGCCATCATTTCGAGCTCGCCCGCAATCTGCGCGGCACGCTCCTGGCGCACGGAGATGGCCGCGAGAAACAGCGTCTGGAGCCACAGAAAGGCCCAATGCTGCGCCACCACATCAAGCCCTGTCCGCTGGAACGCATTCACGTCCCAACCCCTGGCCTGGAAATAGTTGAATGCGAGTTGCTGCACGGATATAAACCCCGTGGCGAGCAGAATGACCCGAATGTCGCGATAAGCGAGCAGCAACGACAGCAGGATGAACACCACGAAGTGAAACTCATCCTGCCCCTTCCCGATGTCGATCATGACGGCCGCGCCGCCCATGAAGGTAATCGCCGAAACCAGTCGCGTAGCCAGATGTCCGGGCATGGCAAACGCGAAGGCCGTCGACAGAAGCGCGAATGGCAGCCCGACTGCACAAGCCGGCCCGAGGTTGTCGAAATGCCAGCCGATACCAACCGAACCCGCCAGTATGATCCAGTTGACGACCGCGCAGGCGCGGTCCGTGCGTTCTCGCGCGGCCGCGAGAGGACTGTTGACACTTGCCGTACCACCCCCCATGGTCGGGTTTGAGCTCCGCGCGCTGGCGTGGACTTGCGGCCCGGCGATGGCTGCGCCTGTGAGACTACCTTGCATGACGTATCGACTCCTGAAATTCCGCTAGACAGGGCCAGGGTCGCTGACGGCGACACGGTCAGCGAACCCCTGCGTCCGGGCGACGAACCGCGCGCCTCTTCGTCACATTTAACGGAAAGCATCCCCGGACACTGCATAGGGGAATTCCACAAGTTGATATAACAACTACTTTGATTGTAAAATCAACTTTATCGATGCCGCAGGGTTTTCGTGATTTTCTCACTCTGCAAGCGGGGAATGGGCAGAGGGACAGCCAGAACGAGCTGGCGAGCCCGCCGGGCTCCTGCTTTTCCGCTGGCGTCAGGAAGCAGCCTTTCGAACCGTACCCTTCGATGTGAGAGCCGCCCTGACAGCGCGTTCCTGCGTCGTCGCCTGTTTGCGTGCGCCAGGTACTCCGGCGTGATCGATGAGATAGACCGAGCGATCTTTCGCGTCCTTGATCCATGCCGGCGGCCGCGCGTGGCCGCTCCAGGTGGCGCCGGTTTTGGGGTCGCGATACCTCGGCGGCAGCTTTGCGGCCGGGACCGCCTTCACCTTCTCCGCCGGCCTCGTCTTCCTGGGTGGCTTGATCTCTTTCGCACCCGGGCGGCTGAAATCGACACCCGCACGCCTGAGAAGCCTGACTGCCGGTGACTCGTCGGAGGTAATCGCCGTTTCCGCAGCGCGCTTCGAGGCCATCGCCCTTTTCGCGTTAGCCATCGCTTTTGGAGCCGCCGCGCGCTTGTGCGTCGAAGGCTCGCCCAGTTCGTCCGCGGAAATGCCAAAGCGCTTCATTTCGATTCGAATTCTGGCGATCGCTGCCTCGCGCTTCTGGCTCTCCACAGCCTCCTGTTGCAGCCGCTTTATCTCTGCCTGGATTTCGTCGTAGGACCTCACTGCACTTCCCCCACGTTGTTTTTGGTGCCGGAATTATAGGTTTGAATTCGTGATCGGGGTAAAGCCTCCATCTACCGATCGTGTCGAACCCCGTCGACAAGGATGCTTACTGAAACGTTGATTTATCAACCATATTGAAAGGAACAGGAGGAATCGGACACCGGGCTATGCATGTGCCCAAAACCGGCATCAATCACTCCCTCCGCGCCCCGAATCAATCTACCAGACCTGAAACAGCGGATTTCATTTCCGAAATCAAAGGTGTCCGCGCCGCCGCGAGATCCCTCGAACAATCAATGACTTACAGAAATCAGACGCACATGGCCCAATCCTTGCACTTGCTTAACCTCACTTCGGCACGCGCACTCGCGTACACGCTTTATCGCCTTGACTCATCGGCCACGCGGCACAGGCTGTCACCAATAAACCCATCTATCCTTTATACGGCGATGACTCACACTGAACGAAAAGACGTAGACACCCGGCCCGTCGCGGCAGCCGGCTCCCACCATGACCGGACCGACGCGACGCAAAACGGGCGATGTGCGAAGGACCGGGCTCAAGCCACAACGAACTGGGCGTGGGCGCGCGATACGGCTCACTATGACTGGATGAATTCACACGCCCCTTTCTTCGAGCGTTCCTGAGCCCGCGTGTCAGGCCCGCCTGTTTGCGGAAGTGTGAAGCACTATCAGTTTCCAGCCCTTTTCTGGTGCGTGGCTGGTCCGTTATCCGAGAGATGAGACAACTCCATCATGGCCTTTTCACCGATCCGTTCATTGCTGATTGCCAACCGGTCCGAGATCGCGATCCGGGTGATGCGCGCGGCCGCCGAGATGAACATTCGCACCGTGGCGATCTACTCAAAGGAAGACCGGCTCGCGCTGCACCGCTTCAAGGCTGACGAAAGCTATCTGGTCGGCGAAGGCAAGAAGCCCCTTGCAGCCTATCTGGATTTCGAGGACATCCTGCGTGTGGCCCGCAAGGCCAACGTCGACGCGATCCATCCCGGGTACGGCTTTCTCTCCGAGAATCCCGATTTCGCGCAGGCCGTCATCGATGCCGGCATCCGGTGGATGGGTCCGTCGCCCGCGGTTATGCGCACGCTCGGCAACAAGGTCGCCGCGCGCAATGCGGCGATCGCGGCCGGCGTGCCGGTCATGCCCGCCACTGCACCGCTTCCGCAAGATCTGGACAAGTGCAGGCGTCTTGCCGCGGGCGTGGGCTTTCCGCTGATGCTGAAGGCAAGCTGGGGCGGCGGCGGGCGCGGCATGCGGGTGCTCGAACGCGAACAGGATCTCGAAACCGCGCTGCCTGCTGCCCGGCGCGAAGCGCTTGCGGCTTTCGGCAATGACGAGGTGTACGTTGAAAAGCTCGTGCGTCACGCGCGCCATGTCGAGGTGCAGGTGCTGGGCGACACGCATGGCAACCTCGTCCATCTGTACGAGCGAGACTGCACGGTTCAGCGACGCAACCAGAAGGTCGTCGAACGTGCCCCTGCACCCTACCTGGACGCCGCCACCCGCGCAAATCTGTGCGAGTCCGCGTTGCGCCTGATGCGCGCGGTGGGCTACAGCCATGCGGGCACCGTTGAATTCCTGATGGACGCCGACTCCGGCCTGTTCTATTTCATCGAGGTCAATCCCCGCATTCAGGTCGAGCACACGGTGACGGAGATGATCACCGGCGTCGACATCGTGAAGGCGCAGATCCGTATCACCGAAGGTGGCAGGATCGGCATCACCGACGACGAAACCGACGAATCCGGCAACATCCTCACGCGCGCCGCCGGCGTGCCCGCGCAGGCGGCGATCCCGCTCAATGGTCACGCACTGCAATGCCGGATCACCACCGAAGATCCGGAGAACGGCTTTCTGCCCGACTACGGGCAGCTCACGGCCTATCGCAGCGCCGCCGGCTTCGGTGTACGCCTCGATGCGGGCACCGCGTACGGGGGCGCGGTCATCACGCCCTACTACGATTCGCTGCTGGTGAAAGTGACCACGTGGGCACCCACCGCGGTTGAATCGATCCGCCGCATGGACCGGGCATTGCGCGAGTTCCGTATCCGCGGTGTGGCTTCGAACCTCCAGTTCCTCGAGAACGTCATCAATTACCCGGCGTTTGGCCGCGGCGAGCTCACCACCCGTTTCATCGATACGACGCCCGAACTGCTGGCCTTCACGAAGCGCCGTGACCGCGCCTCGAAGCTGCTGCGATATCTGGGTGAAGTGACTGTCAACGGGCACGCGGAACTGGTCGGACGGACGCTGCCCGCGTTGCCGCTGGCGAAACCTGTTTTGCCACGCGTCGACAGCAGCGGGCCGGTCCCCGCCGGTACACGGGACCGGCTGCGCGAGCTGGGCGCGGAGAAATTCTCACAGTGGATGCTGGACCAGAAGCAGGTGCTGCTGACCGACACCACGATGCGCGATGCGCACCAGTCCCTCTTCGCCACCCGCATGCGCACCGCCGACATGCTGCCGGTCGCGCCGTTCTACGCGCGCGAGCTGTCACAGCTGTTCTCACTCGAGTGCTGGGGCGGGGCGACCTTCGACGTCGCACTGCGCTTTCTGAAGGAGGACCCATGGGAGCGTCTCGCGCAACTGCGCGAACGCGTGCCCAACATTCTCTTCCAGATGCTGTTGCGCGGCTCGAACGCGGTCGGCTATACAAACTACGCGGACAACGTGGTGCGCTTCTTTGTCCAGCAGTCGGCCAGCGCGGGCGTCGACGTTTTCAGGGTGTTCGACTCGCTCAACTGGGTGCGCAACATGCGCGTGGCGATCGACGCGGTATGCGAGAGCGGCGCGCTGTGCGAGGGCGCGATCTGCTACACAGGCGACCTCTTCGACCCCTCGCGCGCGAAGTACGACCTCAAGTACTACGTAGGCATTGCCCGCGAGCTTCAGCGCGCAGGCGTGCACGTGCTGGGTATCAAGGACATGGCCGGCATCTGCCGGCCCCAGGCCGCGGCCGCGCTCGTGAAGGCGCTCAAGGAAGAAACCGGCCTGCCCGTCCACTTTCACACGCACGATACCAGCGGAATTTCCGCCGCCTCGGTGCTGGCCGCGATCGGCGCGGGCTGCGACGCGGTCGACGGCGCACTGGACGCCATGAGCGGACTGACGTCCCAACCCAATCTGTCCAGTATCGCCGCTGCCCTGTCAGGCAGCGAGCGCGACCCGGGCCTGGACCTCGAACGGATGCACGAGGCGTCGATGTACTGGGAGGGCGTGCGCCGCTACTACGCGCCGTTCGAATCGGAGATCCGCGCCGGCACGGCCGATGTGTACCGGCACGAGATGCCAGGTGGCCAGTACACGAACCTGCGCGAGCAGGCGCGCTCGCTTGGCATCGAGCATCGCTGGACGGAGGTCTCCCGCGCCTATGCCGACGTCAACCGGATGTTCGGCGACATCGTGAAGGTCACGCCGACCTCGAAGGTGGTCGGCGACATGGCGCTGGTGATGGTCGCCAACGACCTGTCGGCGGCCGACGTATGCAACCCCGCCAAAGAAATCGCTTTTCCCGAATCGGTTGTCTCGCTTTTCAGGGGCGAACTGGGCTTCCCGCCAGATGGCTTTCCGGCAGACCTGTCGCGCAAGGCGCTCAAGGCCGAGCCACCCGCGCCTTACCGGCCGGGGGACCAGATTCCGCCTGTCGATCTCGAAGCAGCGCGGGCCGATGGCGAAGCCGCGTGCGGGCAGCCGCTCGACGACCGCCAGCTCGCGTCGTACCTGATGTATCCGAAGCAGGCGATCGAGTACTTCGAGCACCTGCGGACGTACAGCGATACCTCCATAGTGCCGACGCCTGCCTTCCTGTATGGCCTGCAACCGCAGGAAGAAGCGGCGATCGATATCGACCCGGGCAAGACCTTGCTGGTCACGCTGCAGGGGCAGCACGCCGATGCCGAAGACGGCATGGTCAAGGTGCAGTTCGAACTGAACGGCCAGTCGCGGACCACCCAGGTCAGGCGGCGCACTACGGTGCAGACCGGAGCCGTTCGCGAGCGCCGGGCCGCCGCGGACCCGTCGAATCCATTACACGTGGCCGCGCCGATGCCGGGCTCGGTGGTTACGGTCGCCGTGCAGCCGGGCCAGCGCGTGAGCGCCGGCAGCACGCTGCTCGCGCTGGAGGCGATGAAAATGGAAACGCACATCGCAGCCGAGCGCGATTGTGAAATCGCCGAGGTGCGGGTGCAGGCCGGCGACCGTGTTGCCGCCAAGGATCTTCTGATCGTGTTGAAGGACGCCTGAGAAAACGTCGCGCCATCGGTTCAGGCGGGTCCGGCCCCTTCATTCAGTAACAACTATATGAGAGACAGATGAACGAAATCGGCGGTTACGACTTTGAAGACCTGGAAGCAGGCATGAGCGCCAGCTTTGCGAAAACCATTACGGAGGCGGACATCCTGCTCTTCGCGGCCGCATCGGGCGACATCAACGCAGTTCACATCAACGAGGAGTTCGCGCGGACCACGCCGTTCAAGGGACGCATTGCGCACGGGATGCTGTCCGCGAGCATGATTTCCGCGGCCCTCGCCGGGCGCCTGCCCGGCCCGGGTACCGTGTATGTCGGACAGAACCTGCGTTTCAAGGCACCGGTCCGGGCCGGCGATACCGTGCACGCAACGGTCGCCGTGAAGGAACTGCAGCCGGAAAAGAGCCGCGTCGTGATGTCGACCGTCTGCACGGTGGCGGGAAAAGTGGTGATCGACGGCGAAGCGGTCGTCATGGCGACGTCCCGTGCGCGGCGTGTGGCCGAATGCGCGGACGGTGCCGGAGAGCCTGCAATCACGAGTGAGTCAATCGAGGCGCAACAATCATGCCGTTAAACGTACCCACTGAATACGTACAGGGATTCATCACGTCCGGCCAGCAGTTCTGGCGCGCCATGGCCGCTCTGGACGCGAATGGCGTTCCCCCCGACGACACGTCCGCTGCATTGCAGCCCCTGAAATCGCTCGCCGCTCCCGTGGCGCTGCTCGAAGCGCATTCGGCGTACTGGCCGCAACTGGCGACCGTCTGGACCCGCACCCTGGTGGGCACGATGGGCGCGGAAACCGAGCCCGTGATCGCGCCGGAGCGGGGCGACCGCCGCTTTGCTGCGGAAGACTGGCACAGGAGCGCCTGGTATAGCCTGCTCAAGCAGAACTACCTGCTCAACGCACGGTTGCTTGAAGACATCGTCGATGCAGTCGCCACGACCGAAAAGGACAAGCGGAAGTTCAGGTTCTTCACGCGCCAGCTCATCGATTCGCTGAGCCCGGCCAATTTCGCCGCGACGAATCCCGAGGCGCTCAAGCTCGCGTTCGAATCCAGCGGCGAAAGCCTGCGTGACGGCTTCACGAACCTGCTTGCCGATATGCAGCGCGGCAACATCTCGATCACGGACGAGACCGCTTACGAGATCGGCCACAACGTGGCTGCTTCGCAAGGCTCGGTCGTGTTCGAGAACGATCTGTTCCAGTTGATCCAGTACGCTCCGCTCACGGAGAAGGTCGCGAAACGCCCGCTCCTGATCGTGCCGCCGTGTATCAACAAGTTCTACATTCTCGATCTGCAGCCCGAAAATTCCTTTGTGCGCTTTGCCTGCGAACAGGGCATGACCGTGTTCATGGTGTCGTGGCGCAACCCGGATGCCACGATGACGCAAACGACGTGGGACGACTACGTCGAACACGGTGCATTGACGGCGCTGAACGTTGCGCAGTCAATTACCCGCGCCGACCGGGTCAACGCGGTGGGCTGGTGCGTAGGCGGCACCATTCTGTCGTCGGCCACGGCGATCGCGCGGGCACGCGGTGAAGACAAGGTGGCAAGCCTCACCTTACTCACCACGATGCTGGATTTCGGGGAACCCGGCGAGCTGGGCGTCTTCATTGACGAAGCGGGCGTCGCACAGCGCGAGAGCGCGATCGGGCAAGGCGGCCTCTATTCCGGCAAGGAACTCGGGTTCACGTTCCAGACACTGCGGGCAAACGACCTCATCTGGCCGTACGTCATCGGCAATTACCTGAAGGGCAAATCGCCGCCGGCATTCGACCTGCTGTACTGGAACGCCGACAGCACCAATCTGCCGGGGCCCATGTACACCTGGTATCTGCGCAACATGTACCTCGAGAACAACCTCTGCAAGCCGGGCCGCCTGACGATGTGCGGCACGCCCGTCGACCTGGGGAATATCGACACCCCGACCTACGTGCTGGCAACCGAAGAAGATCACATCGTGCCGTGGCGCTCGGCTCATCGATCCACGCAACTGCTTGGCGGCCCGACGCAGTTCGTTCTCGGCGCGAGCGGCCACATCGCCGGGGTCGTCAATCCTGCGTCGAAGAACAAGCGGAATTTCAAGGTCAGCGATGATTCGACCGCCGATCCGGATGCATGGCTGGCTTCCGCCGAAACGCGGCCGGGCAGCTGGTGGAACCACTGGATCGAGTGGCTGAAGCCGTACGCTGAAGCATCGGTCAAGGCGCGCGTGAAGCCTGGAAACGCCGTTCACAAGGCGATCGAGCCGGCCCCCGGACGCTATGTGAAAGTGCGCACCGCATAGTTCGCACCCCGCTCGGGATCTGCAAGGCCGCGAAGCGTTTGCCGCTTCGCGGCCTTTTGGCATCGGCTTGATGCCTTGCACTGGCGTACGCGCGTGCCGGCGCCCAGACCCCTGACAGAAACGCCACGGCGGCATTATTTCCGCAGTGGCGTTTCTGTCCATCTGCACGGCGATGGCCTTCGCGCTTAACGCGCCGCGCCAGTCGACTTGCGCAACTTCGCGACATCGTCCGGCGGCACAGCCGGTGCGTTGTTGTTCCAGCCGGCCCGGATAAACGTCAGTACGTCGGCGATCTGCTGGTCGTTGAGTACGGGCGCGTACTTCGGCATTGGATACGGCGCCGGAATACCGCCGACCACCAGGTCGCCCGTGCCGTTCAACGTCACGTTGACAAGCGACGACGCGTCTTTCTCCAGCACGTTCGGATTGCCCGCCAGCGGCGCGAGCATCGGCGCGAAGCCCCGTCCGTCGACGCCGTGGCAGTGCATGCAGTACGCCGTATAAACCTTCGCGCCCGGATCGTTTGCAGGCCGGTTCAGCGACACCTTCGTCGCCTTCGGGTCATACGCATACTGCGCGCCGCCGTAGCCGCCCGCGGCCGGCAGCGACTTCAGATACCGCGCCATCGCGCTAACGTCGGTATCGTTCATCGCCTGAGTGCTGTTGTTGATCACGCTCGTCATGGAACCGAACGCGGACGCGTGCGCGTTCGCACCGGTCTTCAGGAACGTCGCGAGATCCTGTTCCGTCCAGCGGCCGAGCCCGACGTTATGCTCGCCCGTCAGGTTCGCGGCAAACCAGCCGTCGAGCAGACCGCCCGTCAGGAACGCGCTGCCGCTTTCGTCGAGTGCCTTTTCCTGGAACGCGAATCCGCGCGGCGTGTGACACGATCCGCAATGTCCCAGCCCCTGGATCAGATAGGCACCGCGATTCCATGCGACGTCCTTGCCCGGTTTGTCCTGGTACATGCCGCTTTTCAGGAACACGAGATTCCACAGCTTCAGCGGCCAGCGCATGTTGAGCGGCCATTTGATATCCGGCTCGCGGTTCGCCTGCTTCACCGGTGCAACGCCGCTCATGAAATACGCGTAGAGCGCGTGCATGTCGTCGTCGTTGATCTTCGCGTACGACGGATAAGGCATCGCCGGATACAGGTTATGACCATCCTTCGCGACGCCTTCACGCATCGCGCGCGCGAAGTCTTCCCCGGTATAGCGGCCAATGCCGGTGTCCGGGTCGGGCGTGATGTTCGTCGTATAGATCCGGCCCATCGGCGTGTTCATCGGCAGACCGCCCGCGAACGGCTTGCCGCGCGGCGCCGAGTGACACGCGATGCAGTCGCCGAGCTTCGCCAGGTACGCGCCGCGTTGAACGAGCGCGTCGTCGGCCGCATGCGAGACGAACGGCAACGCCATGCCCAGTGCCGCGGATAACGCTTTGAGTGTGATATTCATCGACGTTCTCCGCTCAGGCGGTCTGCAGCTGGCTGCCGACCGGCAATTGCCGGATCCGCTTGCCCGTCGCTGCAAAGATCGCGTTCGTCAGCGCCGGCGCAAGCGCCGCCGTACCCGGTTCGCCGATGCCCCCGGGCGCCTCGGTACTCCTCACGATGTGGACGTCGATCGGCGGCGTCTGATCGATGCGCAGCATCCGGTAATCCGTGAAGTTGTTCTGCTCGACGCGGCCATCCCTGATCGTGATTTCGCTATAGAGCGCCGCCGTGATCGCGAAGATCACGCCGCCCTGTATCTGTGCCTCGACCGTATCCGGATTCACAACCATGCCGCAATCCACCGCGCACACCACGCGCCTGACCGCGACTTCGCCCTTGTCGATCGCCACGTCGACGACCATCGCAAGGAAGCTGCCGAACGCATGCATCACCGAAACGCCGCGCCCCTGGCCTTGCGGCATCGCGCTGCCCCAACCGGCCGCCTGCGTGGCGACGTCGAGCACGTTGCGCGCGCGCGGCGACTTGCCGAGCAGGTCGCGACGATATTTGACGGGATCGATCTTCGCCTGCGCGGCAAGTTCGTCCACGAAACTTTCGACGACGAACGTGCCGCGCGTGGGTCCCACGCCGCGCCAGAACGCGGTGGGCACGGCGTGCGGCTCCTGGCGCACATAGTCGATGAGCTGGTTCGGCAGATCGTACGGCAGGTCCGAGGCCACTTCGACGGCATCGGGATCCAGGCCGTTTTTAAACGCCGGTGGCGCGAAGCGGGCAAGGATCGATGAACCCACGATGCGGTGCTGCCACGCAACCGGCTTGCCGTTCGCGTCGAGGCCCGCGGAAATCCTGTCGTAGTAGTACGGGCGGTACATGTCGTGCTGGATGTCTTCCTCGCGCGTCCACACCACCTTGACCGGCACGCCGAGCTGCCTGCCGATCTTCAGCGCCTGCGTCGCCATATCGAACTCGAGCCGCCGCCCGAAGCCGCCGCCCAGCAGATGGTTATGGACGGCAATCTTCTCCGCCGGCAGGCCGGTCACGGCCACGGCCGCATCGACGATGCGCGTCGGCACCTGTGTGCCGAGCCAGACATCGCAGCCATCGGGCCGCACATGGACCGTGCAGTTGACCGGTTCCATTGTCGCGTGCGCGAGAAACGGTTGCTGATACACCGCATCGACGCGCGTCTTCGCGGACGAAAACCCGCTGTTCACATCGCCTTCCTTGCGCGCGACGGCACCCGTGCGCTGCGCGGCGTTCGCGAGATCGTCGACGATCTGTTTCATCGATATCCGCGCGCCCGCGCCCTCGTTCCACGTGATTTCGAGCGCCTGCACGCCGCGCTTGACGGCCCATGTGTGGTCGCCGATCACGGCCACGCCATTGTCAAACTTCACCACCTGACGCACACCCGGAATCTTCCTCGCGTTCGTATCGTCGACGCCCGCGAGCGTGCCGCCGAATACCGGGCACGTCGCAATGGCCGCATAAACCATGTCGGGCACACGTACGTCGAGACCGAACACCGCCGTGCCATCCACCTTCTCTGGCGAGTCGAGGCGCTTTGCGCCCGTGCCGACCAGCTTGAAATCCTTCGGATTTTTAAGCTGCACGTTTTGCGGCACGGGCAGTTTCGCCGCCGCATCGACGAGATCGCCGTACGCGATGCTGCGGTTGCTGTCGGGATGCACGACCTTGCCCGCCTGCGCGTGACAGGTCGCGGGATCGACCTGCCATTGCTGCGCGGCCGCGCTGACCAGCAGCACGCGTGCGGTGGCGCCCGCACGCCGCATCGGTTCCCACGCGTAACGGATCGACGTCGAGCCTCCCGTGAGCTGGCCGCCGAGCAGCGGATCCGTGAAGAGCTTCGCGTCCGGTGGTGCGTGATCGATCGTGACGCTATCGAGCGGCACTTCGAGTTCCTCCGCGATCAGCATCGGAATCGACGTGTACACGCCCTGGCCCATTTCGACCTTGGGAATCACGAGCGAGACCTTGCCGGTCCGGTCGATCTGCACGAACGCGTTCGGCGCGAATACGCCGTCTTGCGGCGTCTCGACGCCGTCGCCGCCGATCACCGATTTTCGTGACGCCTGATCCTGGCTTGCCGCCGGCAGACTGAAACCCAGCAGCAGGCCGCCGCCTGCTGCCGCGCCGACCGTCGCACCGAACTTGAGAAACGTGCGACGGGACACGCCGTGCGGATCCTTTTCGCGCTTGCCGTCGTTTTTCGCATCGAGCAGTCCTTGCGACATGTCACGCCTCCTTCGCTGCTTGCCTGATGGCCGCGCGGATGCGGTTGTACGTGCCACAGCGACAGATGTTGCCTGTCATCGCGGCATCGATATCGGCATCGGTGGGATTGGGGTTCGACGAGAGCAGCGAAGCCGCGGACATCACCTGTCCGGACTGACAGTAGCCGCACTGCACGACATCGAGCTGACGCCACGCGGTCTGCACTTTCCTGCCCGCGGGCGTGTCGCCGACGGCTTCGATGGTCGTCACCCTGCGCTCGCCGATTGCCGCGACCGGCAGCACACATGAGCGAACCGCGACGCCGTCGAGATGGACGGTGCAGGCACCACATTGGGCAATGCCACAGCCAAACTTGGTGCCGGTCAGCCCGACGAGATCGCGCAACACCCAGAGCAGCGGCATATCGGGTGGTGCATCGACGGTATGAGTCTGTCCATTTACGGTAAGCGTTGTCATAGGCGGCTCCGGATTGTGGGGCTATTGTTTTGGATGGGACAGGAATCGCGCTGGCAAGCCGGAATTTATTCCGTCGGCCATCGCTAATACGGGACTATGCTGATGAACAGCGCGAGGACCAGCGTCTGGCACTCAGCGGGACAGCAATGAACGGCGATGAAGGAAGAGGCGAAACGATTGTAGCGCCGACTGAAATTGCGTGTTGGCCGTCTGTCAGCGCGTGTGCCGGCAGGCTGGCAGAATCGCCTGACGAACTGAAAGGAGAGAACGATGAACGAAGCGCGCGCGATTCAATTCCTGAACACCATTCGCAAACCGTTGTTGTCGCTGCACAAGGCGATTCTCGACCACGAGCGTGCGTCGTATGAGAAAGACTTCGGCCCGGTCACACCGGCGGCGTTTCTTCAGGTGCTGATCAACGGCTCGGGCTTTCGCTGGATCACGCCGCTCTCGACGCTCATCGCGAACATCGATGAAGTCGTCGACGACAAGGAAGCCACACCCGCCGACAGGACGGCCGCCGCGGAAGCGGTTATCGCCCTGTTCGCGCCCGGCGACCCGAACGCGGTGTTCCTGCCGCGCTATCTGCCATTGCTGCAGATGAGCCCCGACCTGCTGCACGCGCATGGACAGGTCGCGCAGGTGCTGCGCGAAGCGGCGGACAGGTAGCGCACGGCCAGCGGTGCGGCGTTCGCGTCAGGCAAAAGCTTTTACGACGATGCGTGCCGCGGCAGCGAGTACGTCGCTGCGCGACTTCGCGTCCCTGTCACGCTGCGTGAAATAAGTCACGAGCACGATCGGCGGTTTTGCGGGCGGCCACAGCACGGCGAGATCGTTGGTCGCGCCGTAATCGCCCGTGCCGGTCTTGTCGATCACGTCCCAGCCCGTTGGGACGCCCGCGCGAATCCGCTCGCCGCCCGTTGTATTCGCGCGCATCCACGCCTGAAGCTGGTTGCGCTGCGGCGCGCCCAGCGTATCGCCAAGTGCGAGGCGCTGCACGCTTGCCAGCATCGCGGCCGGTGTCGTCGTGTCGCGCGGGTCGCCGGGAATTGCCGTGTTCAACTCCGTTTCCCAGCGGTCGAGGCGAAACGTTTCGTCGCCGGTCGAGCGCGCGAATGCCGTGACCGCGGACGGCCCACCCACGATTCTGATCAGCAGGTTCGCGGACGTGTTGTCGCTATAGTCGATGCCGGCCGCGCACAGTTCGGCAATCGTCATGCCTTCAGCGACATGCTGTTCGGTAACCGGCGAATACGCGACGAGGTCGGCCTTCGTATAGCGCACGCGCTGTTGCAGAAACCCGGGCTCCTTCGCGCTGCGCGCGAGGATCGCGGAGACGATCATCACCTTGCACGTGCTGCAAAATGCAAAGCGTTCGTCCGCGCGATGCATCAGCGTGGCGCCATTCGCCGTATTCAGCGCCGCGACGCCAAGGCGCCCTGCTGCCGAGGTTTCGAGTACCGCCAGTTTCGCCTCCGGCGAAGCGCCTTTCGAAGCACCGGTTGCCCACGAAGAACAGGCCGCGATGAAAGGGGTGGAAGCAGCCGCGAGCAACAGCCCGCGACGGGAGGATGAATGAGTCATGGCTGGATGTTTGCCGGAATGGTCATGGTGCGTTTCGATTGCATGATCTCGTGAAGGTTCCCCGCTAGCCAGGTGCACGCCGGCGGGTCCCGAATATCCTCACCATTGTTTTTTCAACCTGAAGCGGCCGGATTCCGTGCGTCAGGTCGCGCAAAGGACGTTTCGCTATTGACAACGTCATCATCATGCATTTCAAACTTCGCTAAATCCCCTTGTTTCAGGGGATTTTATGCGTCGTTCACTTGTTTGAACCGCTCGATGGCATTGCTTGCGCAAGAATTCGCCCGCTTTTGTCGCGATTGTTTCAGCGCAGCGTGCAATCAAAGGTGAGGTTCTGCGGGAGGTCTCCCGATGCGTCTCGTCCGGTCCGTTGCTAGCGCAACGAACGGCTTCGCGGCTTTGCACCGCTGGCTTGTGCGACATCGTTCAGCTTGCGCCACAACGTCGTCTTGCTGATGCCGAGCATCTCGCACACCTGGTCACGGTCGCCATTGCATGCGTCGAGCGCGGCGCGAATCTCGTCGGCTTCGACGCGGCGGCTGCGCTGACGCAACGTCAGGCTCGCCGCTTCGCGCGATGCACGCTCGAACAGTTCGGGTGCGATAGAACGCAGCACATCGCCCGTCAGTTCAACTGCATCCGGGTCCGCGAGTTCGACCGCGATCCGTTCAATCACATTCTGTAACTCGCGCACGTTACCGGGCCACGGGTGTTCGCTTAACGGAACACGAACCGCGTGCAGCACTTTCGCCGCGTCGGTGACGTTGTGAATCTGCCGTGCCAGACGCGGCTCGCGGCGCGCAGCCTGCACGAGCAGTTCAGCGGCGAGCGGCAGAATGTCCACCTGCCGTTCGCGCAGCGGCGGCAGTGCGATGTTCAGAATATTGAGCCGGTAATACAGATCGGCGCGAAACTCGCCGGCGTCGATGCCTTCTGTCAAACCACGATGCGTCGCCGCGACGATACGCACGTCGATGCGCGTCGGCTCCGTCGAACCGAGCCGCACGACTTCGCGTTCCTGCAACACACGCAACAGACGGCTTTGCAGCGGCAACGGCATTTCGCCGATCTCGTCGAGAAAGAGCGTGCCGCGATGCGCCGCTTCGATCAGGCCCGCCTTGCCGCCGCGTCGCGCGCCGGTAAACGCGCCCTCTTCATAGCCAAAAAGTTCGCTCTCCAGCAGCGCTTCGGGAAACGAGCCGCAATTGATCGCGACAAACGGAAAGTCGCGTCGCGCGCTCGCCTGATGGATGCTCTGCGCCACCATCTCCTTGCCGGTGCCGCTTTCACCGCGAATCAGAACCGTCGCTTCCGACTGCGCGTAGCGTCGCACGAGGCTGCGCACCCGCTCGATGGCCGCGCACTCGCCGACGATGTCGTCGAGCGTGTAGCGCGCGGCGAACTGTTGCGCGCGCTGCCGCGACCGCAGCGTCCGGTCGAGCCGTTCGACCGCGCGCGATTCCTGGAACGTCAGCACAGTGCCACTGGTGACACCGTTATCGGCGAGCGGACCGCGATGCACGACATAGCTCACGCCGCGCACCGTTTCCAGCGATTCGCCCTCGGCGTCGGGCACGGCGTTGGCGATATCGGGCGCGAGATCGAGCAGCAGCTTGCCGGCCGCGGTGGCGGGATCGATACCGAGCGTGAGCGCGAGGCGCTGGTTGATCGCTTCGACGCGCCCCTGCGCATCGAGCGCGACGACGCCGTCGCGCAGATGTTGCAACACGCTGTCGAGCCGCTGCCGGCGCACCGCTTCGCGCCAGGTGGCTTGCGCGACATCGAGCGCGTTATCGAACGCGGCGCGCACCGAAGCACGCGAATACAGAAACACCGCGCCCATGCCGGCTCTCGCGGCGAGGTCGGTGACGAGCCCCGGTCCGACCACCGTTTCGACGCCGCGATCGCGCAGATCGAGCACGCACGTTTCCGCGTCCTGTGCGGATTCGTAGGAGCCGAACACGACGTCGATACCGTAGGCGGAAACGAAACGGCGCAGCTCGCCAGGCGTTTCGCCGTGTGTGACGAGCCCAACCGATGCGCCATCGCGCCGCGCGCGCGCCAGCGCATGCATGACGTCGAAGCCGGTCGGCGCGACCAGCACGACCGGCACGTTGACGCGCGCTTTCAGGTACGTCCCGTTCGATCCGGCGGCAACGACGATGTCCGGACGGTTCGCGCCCGCCGCCGCGATTTCGTTGACGGCGTCTTCGAAGCCACGTGAGATAAGCCGCAGATCGGCGCGGCCATCATATTCACCCGCGATGTCCCGGTACAGGTCGCGCAGCTTGCTGATACCGATCGCCCACATGCGCGGACGCGGGCCGGATACGGGAAGCGGCATCATGATCGCTCGGGTTTCGTGGCGTCGAAATTCATCCTGAGATTATGCATCATACTTCATCGATGAAATTTTAAATTTCATTTATGAAATCACACGGTCAAACCGCGAATTAGCGATCGTCTTTTAAATCAATGGTTTAGCGCGTTATCATGTGACTGGCCCGTTCCTTGCTGTATAGAGTCCAGTCATGGTCAAGGAGATGTTGTGAACACAGGAAATCCAGCAGGCGCCGGCGCGGCGTTCCGCGCCGCAGTTGCCACTGAACAGCCGCTGCAGGTTGTCGGCGCGATTACCGCCTACGCGGCGAAGATGGCCGAGGCCGTCGGTTTCAAGGCGGTCTATCTGTCGGGCGGCGGCGTCGCGGCCAATTCGCTGGGCGTACCCGATCTCGGCATCAGCACGATGGACGACGTCCTGATCGACGCCCGGCGCATCACCGATGCAACGAACCTTCCGCTGCTCGTGGATATCGATACCGGCTGGGGTGGCGCGTTCAACATCGCGCGCACCGTGAAGTCGTTCATCAAGGCGGGCGTCGCGGCTGTGCATCTGGAAGACCAGGTCGGCCAGAAGCGTTGCGGCCATCGTCCGGGCAAGGAATGCGTGTCGAAGGAAGAGATGGTCGATCGCGTGAAGGCCGCCGTCGATGCCCGCACCGACGACCAGTTCGTCATCATGGCGCGCACCGACGCCGCCGCGGTCGAAGGCATCGATGCGGCGATCGAGCGTGCGGTGGCGTATGTCGAAGCCGGCGCGGACATGATCTTCCCCGAAGCGATGAAATCGCTCGACGACTATCGCCGCTTCAAGGCCGCGGTCAAGGTGCCGATTCTCGCGAACCTGACCGAATTCGGCTCGACGCCGTTTTTCACCACCGCCGAACTGCGCGACGCGAACGTCGACATCGCGCTCTACTGCTGCGGCGCGTATCGCGCGATGAATGCAGCCGCGCTCAACTTCTACGAAGTCGTGAAGCGCGACGGAACGCAAAAGGCTGCGGTGGAAACCATGCAGTCGCGCGCCGATCTGTACGACTACCTTGGCTATCACGCGTACGAAGACAAGCTCGACGCGCTGTTTGCCGGACAGAAATAATCAGGACCTTGAGGACGACACCATGAGCGAAGCAGATAACAGCACGCCTGCAGCCGGCGCATTCAAACCGAAGAAATCCGTCGCCCTGTCGGGCGTGACGGCGGGCAACACGGCGTTGTGCACGGTCGGCAAGACCGGC